>DATCVL010000313.1:0-7544 GCA_036566865.1 Microlunatus sp. | reverse complement strand
AACAACGCCGATCCGTGGGCGACCAACAACGGCGGCGGCAATGCTGGTGGTGGCATGGCGGGCAACGACCCGTGGGCCACCAACACCAGCGACGAGCCCCCGTTCTGATCACCAAGCAGTTCACAAGAAACCAACTGGCACATTCCGGCGACAGCCGGGCTCATAGAAGGAGAGCACCACAATGGCCAATGCACCAGCCGTACAGCGCAAGCCGAAGAAGAAGGCGAATCCGCTGCGCGCAGGCCAGCCCATCGACTACAAGGACACCGCGACCCTGCGGAAGTTCATCTCCGAGCGGGGCAAGATCCGCGCTCGCCGGGTGACCGGTCTGAGTGTCCAGGAGCAGCGCAAGGTCGCCATCGCGATCAAGAACGCCCGTGAAATGGCGTTGCTGCCGTACGCCTCGACCGCCCGCTGAGCTGAGTAGGAGAACGAATATGAAGCTCATTCTGACTGCGCCGGTGGAGAACCTCGGCGTCGCCGGCGACATCGTCGAGGTCAAGGACGGCTACGGCCGCAACTACCTGGTCCCGCGCGGATTCGCGATCAACTGGACCAAGGGTTCGGAGAAGCAGATCGAGGGCATCAAGCGGGCCCGCGATGCTCGGGAGATCCGTGGCATCGAGCACGCCCAGCAGGTCCGCGAGCAGCTCGAGCAGGTCTCGGTCGAGGTCCCGGTCCGGGCCTCCGACTCGGGCAAGCTGTTCGGTGCCGTCACGCCGTCGCTGATCGTCGGCGCGATCAAGAAGTCCGGTGGCCCGGCGCTCGACAAGCGCTCGGTCCAGGTGGACAAGCCGATCCGCGAGCTCGGATCGCACAAGGTCGGCATCAAGTTGCATGACGCGGTGACCGCGCACATCGGCGTCACCGTGGTGGCCGACGCCTGATCTTCAGGCACCGGCTGAACACTGCCAGAGGGCGGCTCTTCGGAGCCGCCCTTTTGCGTACCCCTGATCCGGCCGGCTCCGTTCTGGCCGCGATCGAACCGAGATCGTCGAGCAGTCGGACCAGCAGCCCGCCCAGGTCTGCAGATCCTCGGCAACCGGTCGGCTGACACGGGCGCGGGGATCAGCACCCTTGACTCCCGGACGGGTCGCTTCCTACGCTGACCGCGATGGAACGTTTCACGCGGCGTTCCGTACGGATCCGTTCGAAGGAGAACGCCCATGTCGATCGACGACCTCGCCCGCCTGATCTCCGAACCACCGATCGAGTTCCGGCCTGAGGTCCGTTGGTGGCTCGCCGAGGGACTGCACACCGACGAGACGCTGCGCTTCGAGATCGATGCGGCCCACCGGATGGGCTTCGGCGGGATGGAATTCCTCGCCATGGACGAGGGCGATGTTGATCATGCTCGGTACGGCTGGGGCGCCGAGGAGTGGGTGCACGACTCGCAGATCGTGGTCGAGGAGACCACCAAACGCGGGATGGCGGTCAGCTTCACCTCGGGCACCAACTGGTCCAACGCCAATCTGCCCACCATCGACCCGGAGCATCCGGCCGCGGCCAAGGAACTCGACCTGGTCTTCGAGGAGTTGCCCGCCGGCGGATCGCGATCAGGGGCGTTGCCGCAGATCGATCTTGCCGCGGCACCACCGCCGAGTCTGATCCCCGGCCATCGCGGCGAGGTCAAGGATCAGACGCTGGTGGCTGTGGTCGCCGCTCGGATCCTGCCGCGGGAGGATGGCGCGACCGAGCCGGAGCGCCGCGGACCGGCCGGACTGTTCGGTGCAGGGCCGAACGCGGTCCTGGACGCGGAGTCGGTGATCGACCTGACCGACCGGGTGCGTACGCGGTCGGGGTCGGGCCGGCCTCCGGAGCTCGACTGGACTGCGCCCGACGAGGGCGACTGGCGACTGTTCGTGTACTGGATGCACGGGACCGGGCAGACCGCATCCCCGTCGGCGTCGATCAACTACACCGTCAACTATCTCGACCCCGACGGTGCCGAGGCGGTGATCGACTACTGGGATTCCGTGGTCCTCACCGATGACCTACGCAAGCAGATCGCGCAGAACCCGCGGACCCAGATGTACATGGACTCGCTCGAGCTGTCGACCTTCGGTGCCGGCGGGATGTTCTGGGGCCGGACGGTGGCCGAGGAATTCCGCACCCGGCGCGGCTATGAGGTCACCCGCTGGCTGCCGTTCCTGACCCGGACCGCACCGATGATGGCGGCGGGCACCGTCTATCACTACCAGCCGCTTGATCATCAGGCAGAGCAGGTGGAGAAGGTTCGGTTCGACTACGTCCGCACGCTGACCGACCTCTACATCGAGAACATGCTGCGCCCGTTCGCCACATTCCTGCACACATTGGGAATCGGCCTGCGTTCGGAGATCAGTTACGGGTTGCCGTTCGAGCTCACCCGGCCCGGCCCGGAGGTGGACGGGATCGAGACCGAGTCGCTGGAATTCGCCGCCCAGATCGATGCCTATCGACTGCTGGCCGGGCCTGCACACCTGTTCGGCAAGCAGTACTCCTCCGAGACCGGTGCGACCACCCGGAACCACATCCTGGATCATCGCTTCTACGACCAGATCATCGCCACTCAGCTGGCGGCCGGGATCACCAAGACCGTGTTGCACGGATGGGCGAGCCCGGCAGGCGCGGAAGGGGCGACCGAGTGGCCAGGGCACGAGGGCATGTTGCCGTTGTTCTCCGAGCGGTTCGACACTCGGCAGCCAGGCTCGGAGTTCTACCCGCTGTGGACGGCTGCCCTTGGCCGGTACCAATGCGTGCTGCGGCAGGGCCGGCCGCGGATCGATGTCGGGATCCTGCGGACCGACCACTTCACCGACAACATGTCCGGCCTGGTGTTCTTCGATTCCGACGGTCATCGGGTGCCGGACGAAGAGGCCTACGGCCGGTGGTGGATGCGGAACCGGCAGAACCACTGGTGGCAGGACCTGGGCATGCAGGACGCCGGCTGGACGTATGAGTTCTTCGACGGATCGCTGTTGCTGCATGAGGATGTCTCGTACGACGACGGGCTGGTGCAACCCGATGGCCCCGGCTATCAGGCCTTGATCATCTACCAGAGCGAGCTGGACGCCGACGTGGCCCAACGGGTGCTGGAGTGGGCCGAGCGCGGCTGCCGGATCGTGATCGTGCACGGTGCACGAGAGCTCAAGCTGCTGCTCGCCGACCAGTACACCACCCATCAAACCGCCGCCGCCCGTACACCGGGACTCGACGGCCGTGACGCCGAGCTCGCCGCAACCCTGTCGGCCCTGCGCGCATTGCCGAACGTCGCCGAAGTTGATCATGCTTCCGACTCTGTCGCCGCGCTGCGTCGGCTGGGCGTGATCGGGCGGGCGGAGTTCGTCGAGGACAACCCCAACGTGCTCACCCATCTTCGTGAGGATGGGGACCTGCTGCACCTGTATGCGTACAACTTCCTTTACCAGACAGGCGAAACGACCACCGTCGCGGTCGCGCTGCCGGGTCGTGGCCGGGTCCATCGGATCGATCCGTGGACCGCGGCGCTGCGGCAGCATCAGGGCGTCCGGTACGACGGCGACCGGACGATCGTGATGATCGAACTGGCACCCGGCGAGACGTCGCTGTTCACCATCGACCGATCGGCCGATGGGGGAGCTGGCTTGACTGAGTCGGCGCCGGCTCGGACGCAATCGATCGCGGACCTCGCCGACTGGACCATCTCGGTCGAGAGCTGGGACGCCGGCGAGCCGGACGTGATCACCGAGGACCGCGGGTTGGGGTATCAAACCCGCGAGGTCAGACCGACCACGCAGATCACGGCAATCCCTGTAGCGCAGCGGAAACTCCAACCCTGGAAGGACATGCCTGAGGTCGGCCCGGCGGTTTCCGGTGTCTGCGAGTACGCCGCCACCGTCGAGCTTGATCAGGAAATGCTGTCCGGTGGGCGGCTGCTGCTCGATCTTGGTTCGACGGCAGGAGGGCTGGGCTCCGTCAGGGTGAACGACGGCGATCCGATCGGTTTCGACACCTCGCATCCTGTCCTTGACGTCACCGACGAACTCCGGCCCGGATCGAAAGTGATCACGGTCCGGGTGTCCAGCTCGTTGAACAATCGCCTGCTGGCCCGTGGCTACTACGACCGCCTCCCGGATGTCGCCGCGCAGCTGGGCGGGATGGAGTCGAGAATGCAGCAGACGGCCGTACATGATCATGGTCTGCTCGGCCCGGTCCGACTCCTGCGGGAAGCCGCAACTGTCTGACGGGTCGGTGCGTGTGCTGATCAGCAGTGATCATCGACGATTCGGGTCGACGGCGGTTCACGGTTGCGGATGGGCGTGGATTGCAGCAGGGTCGAGGGATGAGTCCCTTCTGGCTGACCGCATTCCTGGACTATCCGGTCGCGGAGTACGACGCCGCGGTTGGGCACTGGCAGCGGCTGACCGGCTGGGAGCTGTCGCCGCGTCGCGGCGATGATCATGAATTCGCCAGCCTGCTGCCGCCGGACGGCGATGAATTCCTTCGGGCGCAGCGATTGGCCGTGGGCACCAGCGGGATCCATCTTGATCTTCACGTCGGCGATGTCGGACGGGCCGCGGCGCTCGCTGTCGATCATGGTGCCTCCGAGGTGGCTGATCGCGGCTACCGGACGCTGTGTTCGCCTGGCGGATTTGTGTTCTGTCTGGTCGATTCGCCCGCCTCCCGGCGGCCGGCAGCGACCCGTTGGCCAGATGATCATCGGAGCATTGTCGATCAGGTGTGCCTGGACATTCCGGCCGAACGCTGGGACGACGAGACCGCTTTCTGGTCGTCGATCACCGGCTGGTCGGTACGGGAGATCGTCCAACCCTTCCGGCGGCTCAACCAGCCGGCGCTCGCGATCAAGCTGCTGCTGCAACGTCTGGACCAGGAGACCGGGTCGGTCCGCGCCCACCTGGACTGGGCCACCGATCATCGCCAGGCCGAGATCGACCGGCACCTGGCTGCCGGCTCGACCTTGGTGCGCCGGTATCCGATGTGGACGGTGATGACCGGACCCGGCGGCACCTACTGCATCACCGGCCGCAAACCGGACTGACTCACCGCCCGCCTCGTGCTTGTCGGACACAGAACGCGTCAGCACCACAGGTCCTGACCAATCCGTACGAACAGAGACGACTCGGGCCCGGGAAGCAGTCCGCCTCCCGGGCCCGAGTCGATCGAAGATGATCTTGTAGCTGACTCCCGCTACTTCACACTTCCGGCGGTGACCGAGTCCCGCAGTTGCCGCTGGAAGATGATGTAGATGACCAGGACCGGGATGATCGTGATCACCACGGCAGCGAACAGGGCGCCGAAGTCGACCGAGTAGCCGGCCTGCGAGGCGAAGGACGCCATGCCCTGGGAGAGCACGTAATTCTTCGTGTCGGTGTTCAACGCCACCGGAAGCAGGAACTGGTTCCAGAGGCCGAGGAAGTTGAGGATCGCGACCGAAGCCATGCCGGGCTTGGCCATCGGCAACATCACCCGGAAGAAGGTGCCCCACTCACCCGCACCGTCGATCTGTGCGGCCTCGTACACCTCGTTCGGCAGGTTCTTGAAGAACGAGTGCAGGAAGAACACGGTGAACGGCAGTGCGAACGCCACGTAGGTCAAGATCAACCCGGGCAGGGTGTTCAGCAGACCGAAATTCTGCAGCACGAAGAACAACGGCACGATGGCCAGGAACACCGGGAAGGTGAGGCCGGCCAGCATCAGGTAGTAGATCGCCCGATTGCCGAAGAACTTGAACCGCGCCAGCACATAGGCACACATCGCGCCCAAGATCATCACCAGCACCAGCGCGAACCCGACCACGACCACCGTGTTCAGGAAGTAGCGGCCGATGCCGGCATCGGTCCAGGCATTGGCGAAGTTCTCGAAGCTGAGGTTCTTCGGCAGTGACAGCGGACTGGCCAGGATCTCCTGCGAGGTCTTGAACGAGGACAGCAAGGTCCACAACATCGGCAGGATGATGATCAGCGACCAGATGATCAGGACGATGTGTGCCACCGCCGAGAACGCTCGGTCACCACCCGACCTGACGGCTGTCGGCGGCGGCTGCGGGGTGGTCGGCGTCAACGGCACCGAACCCAGATCAGATGCCGCGCTCATCAGCGGTCCTCCTTGCCGGCGGTGAGTCGGCTGACGGTGAACACGACCGCGGCAAACGCCATCGTGACCGCCGCGAGCACCACGCCCATTGCGGTGGCGTACCCGAACTGGCCCTTGGTGAACGCCGTGGTGAACAGCCGCTGCGGCATCACCAGGGTGGAGTTGTTCGGGCCACCGTTGGGATTGAGCGCCTGCATGTAGACAAAGGCGTCCAACGCGACGATGCCGATGTAGATGTACGCGGTCTGCACGTTGTCGCGGATCAGCGGAAGCGTCATCGAGATGGCGGTCCGGAACCTGCCGGCACCGTCGATCCGAGCGGCCTCGAAGACCTCCGGATCGATGCCACGGATCGCCGCGATGAACAGCACCGTGTAGAAGCCGACCAGACCCCAGATCATCACGAACATCGAAGCCGGCAAGGCAGTTCGTTCGTCACCGAGCCAGGCGAAGTCCTTGAAACCGTGCAGCCCGATGCCGTCCAGCACCGCATCCAGCAGGCCGGTCGTCGGAGTGAACACCTGCGCCCAGATCAGGCCGATCACGATCGCCGGAATCACGTACGGGAAGAACGAGACGATCCGGTACAGGTTCGAACGCTTCAAGCCGGCAACCTGGCCGGTGCTGGATCCACCAACGGTGACCAAGGTGGCCAGGACGAACGCCAGCAGCAGGGTGATGAACGGGACGAAGATCGCCAGCAACACGTTGTTGCGGACGGCCTTCAGGAAGATGTCGTCATGCAGCAGCTTCGTGTAGTTCTGCGCGCCGACGAAATTCATCGTCGCACTGAATCCTGCCCAGTCGGTCAGCGAGTAGTACAACGCCTGCACGAACGGAGAGATCACGAAGATCAAGAAGATCGCCAACGGCAGTCCGAGGAAGACCACCATGAAGCTGACCCTGTCAAACGTCAAGCGCCGACGGCGCCGACGGGCAGTCGGAGCTGCCCGACTGCCCGTCTGGTTGATGCCGGTTGTTGTCACTTGGTGACCGGGATCTTCTTGATCGAATCGTCGTTCGCGACGCCGTCGGTGATCTTCTGCAGAGCCTTGGTCAGACCGGCCGCATCCAGCTTGCCCGAGAGGAAGTCGTTCCAGGGAACGAGCATGTCGGGGTTGGTGCCGTACAGGGTGACGAACTTGTAGTCGAACGTGTTCGAGCCGGCAGCCTCCAGCATGGCGCTCTGGGACTGCAGGGCGGTCGAGCCGAAGCCGTCTTCGGGCACCAGGCCCTTGACGATGGTCGGGGCCAGTCGGGTCTTGGAGAAGTTGGTCGCCGCTTCCTTGGACAGCATGGCGCGCAGGATCTCCTTGCCGCCGGCAACGTTCTTTCCCTTGCTGGGAACGATGAACGGCTCGCCGGCAGCAGACCGGATGGTCTCGTAGGGCAGCTTCGGAGCGGAGCTGAGCACCGGCTCCGGGATGCCCTTCATCTCGAAGCCTTCCTTGGTGTTCTTCTTCATCTCG
>DATCVL010000312.1:0-2305 GCA_036566865.1 Microlunatus sp. | reverse complement strand
GTGCCGGGCCGGGACTGGGGATGGCGATCGCCCGCCGGTTCGGACGGGCCGGGCATCCGGTGGCCCTGGTCTCCCGGTCGGACGCCCGGCATCCGGCGTATCAGGAGGAACTTGCGGCGGAAGGGACGACCGCGATCGCCGAGGTCGCCGACGTGCTGGACACCGATCAGTTGGCGGCGGCCTTGGCGCGGATCGAAGATCGTCTCGGTCCGGTCGAGGTGCTCTACTTCGGCCCCGCCGGGATGGATCCGACCAGCATGCCGCGGCCGATCGAGACGGTCACCGGCACTGCCGTACGTGAAGGGTTCGCGCTGGTGCCGGCCGCGGCCGACGCGGTGACGGCCGTGCTGCCCGGCATGCTCGAGCGCGGTCGCGGGACGATCCTGCTGCCGACCGGCTTGAGCGCCGTCCGGCCGATGCCGGAGCTCGGCAATCTCGCGATCACGTCGGCGGCCATCCGCAGCTACGCGTTGACCCTGAATGCGGCGGTCGCCGATCGGGGCGTCTTCGTCGGCTCGCTGGTGATCGGCGGCGGCATCCGCGGCGGCGACATCTACTCCGCGCTGGCCGATCCGCAGAGCCGGCTCGGCGCGGCCGGGTTGGACGCCGAGGCGCTCGCCCGGATGTCGCTGGACCCGGATCGGATCGCCGGTGATGCCTACGAGCTGGCCGAGCGACGGACCGAGGCCGAGCTCGTCTTCTCCGTCTTCGATTGATCGCTCCGACCGGGGCGCCCGCAATGGAGATGGTGAGATGGCCGACGGACTCGGTGTCGGTCCCGGCTCCTAGGCTGTGCGCGTGGCAGATCCGCAGAGCTATCGTCCGCGTCCGGGCTCGATCCCGGACCAGCCGGGGGTCTACCGGTTCAGCGATGAGCGCGGGCGGGTCATCTATGTCGGCAAGGCCAAGAGCCTGCGGTCGCGGCTGAATTCGTACTTCGCCGATCCGAAGGGACTGCACCCGAGGACGTACGCGATGGTGCACACCGCGGCCAAGGTGCAGTGGACGGTGGTGCAGAGCGAGGTCGAGTCGCTCGCCCTGGAGTACTCCTGGATCAAGGAGTACGACCCCCGCTTCAACGTCAAGTACCGCGACGACAAATCCTATCCGTGGCTGGCGGTGACCTGGTCGGAGGAGTTCCCGCGGGTCCATGTCGGCCGCGGTGCCAAGCGCAAGGGCAACCGCTACTTCGGGCCGTACGGCCATGCCTGGGCGATCCGCGAAACGGTCGACCTGCTGCTGCGAGTGTTTCCGATGCGGTCCTGCTCCAAGGGGGTCTTCCGCAACGCCCAGCAGGTCGGTCGGCCGTGCCTGCTCGGCTACATCGGCAAGTGCTCGGCGCCCTGCGTCGGCCGGATCAGCGCTGATGATCATCGCGACATCGTCGAGGACTTCTGCAAATTCATGGCCGGCCAGACTGCACCGGTCGAACGCCGGCTGAAGAAGGAGATGCAGCAGGCCAGCGACGAGTTGGAGTTCGAGAAGGCGGCCAGGCTGCGGGACGACCTGGGTGCCCTGCAGCGGGCGATGGAGAAGAACGCGATCGCCTTCCGGGACGGCACCGACGCCGATGTGATCGCGCTGGCGGAGGACCCGCTGGAGGTCGCCGTGCAGATCTTTCACGTGCGCGGCGGCCGGGTGCGCGGTGAGCGCGGCTGGGTGGCCGATCGCGCCGACGAGGGTGACGCCGGCGACCTGGTGGAGCAGTTCCTGCTGCAGCTCTACTCCGATGCGGACACCTCGGACCCGGACCAGCAGCCGATTCCGCGGGAGATCCTGGTGCCGGCACTGCCGCCGAGCAAGGAATCGCTGTCGGAGTTGTTGGGGGAGATCCGTGGCAGCAGGGTCGAGATCAGGATCCCGCAGCGGGGCGACAAGCGAGTGCTGATGGACACCGTGGCGAAGAATGCCCGGGAGGCCCTGGTCCGGCACAAGACCGTCCGCGCACAGGATCTGTCCACCCGGAACCGGGCGTTGGAGGAGATTCAGACTGCGCTCGAGTTGCCATCGCCGCCGCTGCGGATCGAGTGCTACGACATCTCCAACCTGCAGGGCACCGAGGTGGTCGCCTCGATGGTGGTGTTCGAGGACGGCCTGCCGCGCAAGAGCGAGTACCGGCGGTTCGTGATCAAGGGCGTCGAGGGGCAGAACGACGTGGCCTCGATCGCGGAGGTCCTGACCCGTCGCTTCAAGCGCCTCCTGGACGAGCGCGCGACCATGACCGAGGACGAGGATCCGAACGCGGCGCTCATCGACCCGGAGACCGGGCGGGCCAAGAAGTTCGCCTACGCACCGGGCCTGGTGG
>DATCVL010000311.1:0-3972 GCA_036566865.1 Microlunatus sp. | reverse complement strand
GCCGCCCGCGCAACGTCGACCTGTGTCGCCCGTCGCAGCGCCATCTTGCACCGCCTTCGCTGATTCACCGTGAACGGAGAGTAGCCCGCCTCAGTTCAGCAGGCAGAGGCTGAGCCGTTGCCCCTCGCCCTGGCAGGCTCTTGGCACGCTCAGCCGGACAGGTCCGTGACTCGCCCGGACGCGTCCGATGCCATTGACATCGTCCACCGGGTCGTGTTTGGTTAGGCGCATAACCGCGTCACCGGGTGCAATATACCGCGTTCGGCCAGTGTCCGGATCTGGTCCGTTCGGATCAATTGATCTTGATCTTGATGATCACCGGTCGACGATGTCGTCGAGCAAGGGAGTCGCCGCGGATGCCGAATCGTCCGTACGCAGCCAGCAGTCGAGCCGCCGGTTCACGCAGCCGACACTTCGACCGACCCAACATCATGTTGATCTGCGTAGATCAGATGCGAGGCGATGCGCTCTCGGCTGCCGGCCATCCGGTGATCAAGACGCCGCATCTGGACGAACTGGCCGGGCAGGGGACTCGCTTCGCCCGCGCCTACTCCGGCACACCCACCTGCGTACCGGCCCGGGTCGGGCTCTTCACCGGGCAGTCCCAGGAGCGGCACGGCCGTACCGGCTATCGCGACGGGATCCCCTTCACCGAGGCCCATCCGGTGACCATGCAGGGGGTGTTGCGGGAACACGGCTATCAGACCCAGGCGATCGGCAAGATGCATGTCTTCCCGGAGCGATCCCGCTGCGGCTTCGACGACGTCAGACTGCACGACGGCTTCCTGCATTTCGGTCGTCGCTTCGGCGGCCGCAACATGGAGGCGAATGACGACTACCTGACCTGGCTGCGCCGCCAGCCCGGGATGGACGCGCATGCCGACTACTTCGACGACGGTGTCGGCTGCAACTCGATGGTCGCGCTGCCCTGGAACCGCGACGAATACCTGCATCCGACCAACTGGGTGGTGCACGAGACCTTGGACTGGCTGGCTCGTCGCGATCCGACCCGGCCGTTCTTCAGCTATATCTCGTTCCACCGGCCGCACGCGCCGTTCAATCCGCCGCAGTGGGCATGGGATCAGTACTACGACCGGCCACGCACCGATCCGCCGCGCGGAGACTGGATCGGCGACTTCGAGGATTTCCGCCGGGACAACTATCACCAGACGGTGATGGGTCGGCTCGACCCCGAATCGCATCACCGGACGGTGACCGGCTACTACGGCTTGATCAGCCACATCGACGTCCAGTTGAACCGTCTCTTCGAGGGACTCGGCGACTTCGAGTTGCTCGACGACACCATGATCATCTTCGTCTCGGATCACGGCGACATGATGGGCGACCACGACATGTACCGGAAGTCGGTGGGGTACGAGGGCAGCGCCCATGTGCCGATGATCATGCGGCCGGCACCGCGCTTTGCCGGTGCCGCGCCGCGAGGTGCGGTGGTCGAGGCGGTGACCGAACTGCGGGATGTGATGCCGACGGTGCTGGAGGCTGCCGGTGTGCCGATCCCCGACACCGTGGACGGGCTGAGCCTGATGCCGCAACTGACCGGACAGGTTCCGTCGTCGTGGCGGAGCGAGATCCATGGCGAGCACACTCATTTCGACCAGTCCTTGCAGTGGGTGACCGACGGCCGGCGGAAGTACCTCTGGGCATCCGGCAGCGGCGCGGAGCAGTTCTTCGATCTTGATCAAGATCCAACCGAACTGCGCAACTTGATCAAGGAACCCGACCGACAGGCCGAGGTCGACGACTGGCGCGGTCGGTTGATCAACTACCTCGACGGGCGAGAGGAGGGCTTCGTTTCCGACGGCCGGTTGATCACCGGGCGGCAGGTGCAGACCGAACGTTCCGACATCAGCGCGCTCGCCGAAGGTTGATTTGGTGAGACGGTTCACCACATTCCCGGGGCAACCACTAGGGTATGCGGAGATGGAAGAAGGAGCACCAGAGATGATCATCAGTCGACGTGTTGTGGGCGTGGCCATGCAGGCGCACCCGAGAGGAGGTCAAGGATGACTGGCCTGAGGATGAATCGGCGGCGGCTGCTGGGGATCGCGGCCGTCGGCGGTGCAGCGGCGATCACCGGCTGCTCGATCGACACCGGATCCCAGGATGTCGGCGGGGCGAAGACCCAGCAGAATCTGAAGAAGATCAGCATCCCCGACTACCCGGGGGAGCTGCCCAAGGGTGAGGTCACCTTCCGCTGGACCGACAGTGGCGACCTGAAGTCGGTGTTCGAGGAAGGCGTCCTGGACGCGTACAGCAAGAAGCACGCGAACATCAAGACGCACTACCAGGGAAGTGGCTGGGACACCGTCAATCAGGAGATCCCGCTGGGAATCCGCAACAAGAGTGCACCGGACATCTTCGCCGTGCCCGACAATGTGCCGGCAGCCACAGCGGTCAACGAGGGCTGGGTGCACCCGCTCGAGGACATCGTCCCGGACTTCGACAACTGGAAGGCCAACTTCGGCGAGAACGCCTTCATCCCCGGCGTCCACGTCTTCGACGGGAAGACCTACTCGTGGCCGATGAGCTCGAACCACCGACTCGGCTACATGAGCTTCTACGACGTCGACAACATGAAGGCTGCGGGCTATGACGATCCGGTCGGCCAGATCAAGACCTGGGATGATCTCTACGCCGCACTGAAGAAGGTCAAGAAGAACGGCAATGTCGGCATGATGGTCGGTGGTGACGCCCTCGCCGGTGTGGTGTCCTTCCTGGCCAACAGTGTCGGATGGCACGGGCTCGGCGGCCTGACTCCGGTTGGCGGCATGGACCTTGCCACCGGGAAGTACGTCTACTCCGACCCGAAGATGGTCCAAGCCTTCGACTTCATGCAGAAACTCGCCACCGACAAGCTGTTGGTTCCCGGCTACCTCAACCTGCTGCAGGCGGATGCCCGCGCACAGATGACGTCGGGCAAGGCCGGCGTGATCTTCAACGGACCGTGGGATCTTCCGGCCTGGAAGCAAACCGCCCCGGACTGGAAGTACGACATGGGCATCGTGCCCAGTCCTGACGGGCAGGGCTACGTCAACCCGTATCAGGAGACGGGCGCCAACAATCCCTGGGTCTACAAGGAGACCAAGTATCCGACGGTGGCCGGGCACCTGATGGCGTACATGGGCTCCACGGACGGTCAGCGGATGCAGGTGATCTTGAGCGAGGGAAACCTCCGGTCATTGATCCCCAAGGCGAATGAGCAGGCCAACCAGAGCGGGCTGCTGGACGAGCACGCCAAGCGAGCAGCCGCGTTGGCCGATCAGATACTTCGGACGGCGCCGCTGGTCCAGATCCGCAACCCTGACTACGCAAACGTTCTGCTGTCCTACAAGGCAGTTCAGCCGGCCTGGACCGATCTGATGCAGGGCATCTTCACCGGGCAACTGAAGAACGCCGCCGCCCAGTTCAAGAAGATGGACTCGGCCAGCGAGCAGGCTCTGGAGGATGCGCTCACGGCAGCAGCCAAGAAGGGATCGTCGCTCACCCGGGACGACTTCGTCTTCTCGAACTGGGACCCGACGAAGAATTACACCGCCGACGACTACAAATCGCTCGGGTGAGGCCCGCGTGGCGACCCTGACTCTGGCCGGCGGAACTCAACAACGCGCTCAACGGAGGGTGCGTGGTTGGTACGACCGTGTCAACGCTCGATGGTGCTACCTCTTCCTGCTTCCGGCGATGATCTTGACCGCGCTGTTCAGCTTCTACCCGATGGTGATGTCCTGGGTGTATTCGACCGTTGACTGGAGCGGATACACCACCGACAAGACCTTCGTCGGTCTCGGAAACTACATCGAACTGGTGCAGGATCCGCTGTTCTGGAACGCGTTCGCACGATCAGGAATCTTCGTGCTGGTCGGCACGCCGGTCCGCGTGTTCCTGGCGTTGTTGGTCGCGTTGGTGCTGAACCAGCAGGTGATGAAACTCTCGGCGGTGTTCCGGACGATGTTC
>DATCVL010000310.1:0-4428 GCA_036566865.1 Microlunatus sp. | reverse complement strand
TCCATCGCCTACGGCGTACTGACCCCGGCCGAGGGTGCATCGGAGTACTTCCAGCAGGCGCGCAGCTATCTCCAACCCTGATCCCATCCGGCCGCCGAACCGTCACCTCCGAGGAGATCCGTGTCCACCAGTCACCCGGTGATCAGCGCCGCCAGGGCGCGTCGGTCCCGAGGACGAACGATCGCCGGGTACGCATTCCTGTCGCCCTGGCTGATCGGCTTCTTCGTGCTCACCATCGGACCGATGCTGGCCTCGCTCTACCTGTCCTTCACCGACTACGCCATCCTGACCCCGCCGAAGTGGGTCGGCCTGGACAACTATGTCAGGCTCCTGACAGACGACCCGCGCTACTGGTCCTCGGTCCGCGTCACCCTGATCTACGTCCTGGTCTCGGTCCCGTTGTCGGTGCTGGTGGCGCTGCTGGTGGCGGTCGCCCTCAATCGCGGACACCGCGGCGTCGCCGCCTATCGCTCCGTGTTCTATCTGCCGTCACTGATCGGCGGCAGTGTCGCGGTGGCGATCCTGTGGCGACAGGTCTTCGGCCGCGACGGGCTGGTGAACGGTGCCCTCTCCCTGATCGGCATCCAGGGTCCGAACTGGGTGAGTGATCCGCACACCGCGTTGGCGTCGTTGATCATGCTGCACATCTGGCAGTTCGGTGCACCGATGGTGATCTTCCTGGCAGCGATCCGACAGTTGCCGCGAGATCTCTACGAGTCCTCGGCGATCGACGGTGCCAGCCGCTTCCGGCAGTTCATCCACGTCACCGTGCCGTTGCTGTCGCCGGTGATCTTGTTCAATCTGATGCTCTCGATGATCAACGGATTCCAGGCCTTCACACCGGCCTACATCGTCTCCGGTGGCACCGGTGGCATCAACGACAGCACCCTCTTCTACACGCTCTACCTGTATCAACAGGCATTCACCAACTTCCGGATGGGATACGCCTCGGCGATGGCCTGGGTGCTCTTCGTGATCATCGCGATCTTCGCCGTCCTGACCTTCCGGACGTCCCGGCTCTGGGTTCACTACGGAGACAGCTGATGGCGACCTTGACCGCAACAACCGAATCGCCTCGTACCGAGACCGAGGCGCCGGATCCCGGCCGGCGATCATATCGGCGACGGCACCTGCTCTGGTACGTCGCGCTGACGCTGGTCGCGTTGATCATGATCTATCCCCTGCTCTGGATGATCAGCAGCTCACTCATGCCGGAGTCGATGATCTTCACCGATCAGTCGCTGTGGCCATCGAAGGCGAGCTTCGACAACTACGTGTCCGGCTGGACCGAGACCGGTGAGTCGTTCTCGGTCTACTTGATCAACTCTGCGCTGATCGCAGCCATCTCGATCGTCGGGAACCTGCTCTCCTGCTCCTTGGTCGGGTACGCCTTCGCGCGGCTGAGCTTCCCCGGACGCCGGCTGTGGTTCGCCCTGATGCTCGGTACCGTGATGCTGCCCAGCCACGTCACGTTGGTGCCGCAGTACATCCTGTTCGTCAAGCTCGGCTGGGCCGACACGATGGCGCCGCTGACGGTACCCAAGTTCTTCGCTGTCGACGCCTTCTTCATCTTCCTGATGGTGCAGTTCATGCGCGGCATTCCGCGCGACATCGACGCCGCCGCGATGCTGGACGGCGCCGGCCCGTGGCGTATCTACCGGCACATCGTCCTGCCACAGATACGACCCGCTCTGGTGACGGCCGCGATCTTCACCTTCATCTGGAGCTGGAACGACTTCTTCACCCAGTTGCTGTACCTGTCCACCCCCAGCCGGCAGACGGTTTCCCTTGGCCTGCAGACATTTCTCGGCGACACCGACCAACACTGGGGTGCCATGTTCGCGATGACGACGATCTCACTGCTGCCGGTGTTGATCGTCTTCGTCACGTTCCAGAAGTTGATTGTCGAGGGCGCCAACATCGGCGGCCTGAAAGGATGACGCCTGTGTCCACTGCCACCCGACCGACCGCCGCCCGCCGGCCCAATGTCGTGATCATCTATACCGACGACCTGGGCTACGGCGACCTCGGCTGCTACGGCGCGACCGACCTCGCCACCCCGCACCTGGACGCGCTGGCCGATCGTGGCGTCCGGGCCACGTCCTGGTATTCCAACGCACCGGTCTGTTCACCTTCGCGAGCGGCACTGCTGACCGGACGGCATCCGATCAATGCCGGCGTCACTCACATCCTGCCGGGACGGCGCACCACTCCCGGGCTGACCAATGATCAACCGACCTTGATGTCGATCCTGGCCGAGCAGGGTTACCGCACCGGCATCTTCGGCAAATGGCACCTCGGGCTGACACCGGACTGTCGGCCGCGCTCGCACGGCTTCGAGGAGTTCTTCGGCTTCCTGGCCGGCTGTGTCGACTACTACAGCCACATCTTCTACTGGGGACAGGCCGGCGGCACCGACCCGCTGCATGACCTGTGGCACAACGAAACCGAGATCTGGCACAACGGCGAGTACCTGACCGAACTGATCACCGACCGTGCGGTCGACTTCATCGAGCGGAACCAGGACGAGCCGTTCTTCTGCTATTTGCCGTACAACGCACCGCACTACCCGATGCACGCTCCGCAGGAGTATCTGGACCGATTCGCGGAGCTGCCGCAGGATCGGCAGATCATGGCCGCCATGATCGCCGCCGTCGACGACGGCGTCGGTCGGGTGGTGGAAGCTCTGCGCCGGTCCGATCTCCTGGACGACACGGTGATCATCTTCTCCAGCGACAACGGCCCCTCGGCCGAGTCGCGGAATTGGCTGGACGGCAACGAACAGCCGTGGCGGGCCGGCACCACCGGAGGCTTCCGTGGGTTCAAGGGCAGCCTGTTCGACGGCGGCATCCGGGAACCGTTCCTGATCAGTTACCCGCGTACGCTGCCGGCCGGCCGGGTCGTCGACACCCCGGCCCAGATGTCCGATGTGGTGCCGACTCTTCTCTCCCTGCTCGGCGTCGACTCCAAGATCGACTTCGACGGCCGGGATGTCACCGGCCTGTTGGCCGGCACGGCCGGATCGCCGCACCAGCAGTTGGTGTGGTCGCAGGACAATCAGCTGGCCATCCGTGAGGGCGACTGGAAGTTGGTCACCAATCCCTGCCTGGACTTCGACAGCGTGTTGCCCGATCCGGTCTGGCTCTCCAACCTGGCCGACGATCCGTACGAGCAGACCAATCTGGTCGATGATCACCCGGAGCTCGCCCGCCGGCTGCTGGCCGAGGTGACCGACTGGTATCAGGCTGCGGCATCGGCCTGAGCGAGCCTCGTTGTTCGGCGGCAGTTCGGGTGCGGAGCGCCTCCGCACCCGAACCAGGATCAGGTGCGCCGTTGCGGGTCCAGCGCCTTCGACCACAGCACGGCACCGGCGTTGTCCCGCAGGTTCACCGTCAGCACCTCGGAGTCGCCGGAGATCTTGATCTCGCCGAAGAACTGGTACTCGCTGTCCGGTGAGGCATTGGCGTACGGCGGCGACTTGACGAAGACCTGCTGCGCACCGAAGGTGCCGTCGACCGGGCTCGCCGGGAAGCCGCCGGCGTTCAGCGGTCCGGTGGTGAACTGCCAGAACGGATCGAAGTCGCTGAAGGCCGCCTTGTCCGGATCGAAGTAGTGCGCCGCGGTGTAGTGCACGTCGGTGGTCAGCCAGACCACGTTCTTGATCTTGTGCCGCTTGATGAAGCGGAGGATCTCGGCGATCTGCAGTTCACGCCCCATCGGCTGCCCGTTGTCGCCATTGGACACGGCCTCGTAATCGGTGTCGCCGTCGGCAACGATCTCGCCCAACGGCATGTCATTGGAGATCACCTTCCAGGTCGCCGTGGACTGCAACAACTCTCGCTCCAGCCAGCGCTGCTGCCGAAAGCCCAGGATGCCGCCGTCGTTGTAGGTCTGCCGATTCGGCGAATTGGCATCGCGGAACCAGCGCATGTCCAGCACGAAGACGTCCAGCAGCGGGCCCTGGTGCAGCGTCCGGTAGATCCGACCGTCGTCGTCGTAACGCGGGTTGATCGGCGCGTACTCGTGGTAGGCCTGACGTGCCCGATACTTCAGCACGTCAACCCGCTTCTCGGTGTAGGCGGCATCCTCCAGGATCTCGCCCGGGTACCAGTTGTTGTGGGTTTCATGATCATCCCACTGCTGGATCTGGGCGACGTCGGCATAGAACGCCTTCAGGTTGTCGTCCATCAGGTTGTACTTGTAGTTGCCGCGGTACTCGTCCAGCGTCTCGGCCACCTTCGACTTCTCCTCGGTGACCAGGTTGTGCCAGACCGAACCGTCGTGGGTGAGTTGGGTGGCCTCGATCGGACCGTCGGAGTAGATGTTGTCCCCGTTGCAGATGTAGAAGTCCGGCGACAGCTTGCGCATCTGCTCGAAGATCCTGTAGCCGCCGCGGTCGACGTCGATCCCCCAGCCCTGGCCACCAAG
>DATCVL010000309.1:0-23805 GCA_036566865.1 Microlunatus sp. | reverse complement strand
TTCATCCGATTTCGACGGCACCAGCACCGCGACCGCGTCGTCAAGGGCTCGGCCGGCGCGACCGACCTGCTGGTAGTAGGCGACCGGGGAGGCCGGCGAGCCGAGATGGATGCAGAAGGCAAGATCGGGTTTGTCGTAGCCCATGCCGAGCGCCGAGGTTGCCACCAGCGCCTTGACACCGTTGTCCCGCAGCCGATCCTCCAGCTCGGTGCGATTCTCGGTCTGCCCGGTGTACGCCGCGACGTCGAGCCCCTGCTCGGTCAGGAAACCGGCCACCCGGTCCGCCTCGGCGACGGTCAGCACGTACACGATTCCCGAACCGGGCAATGACTTCAATGCCTCGGCGACCCAGGCATACCTCTCCAGCGGCGACAATTCGGGCACCACCGCAAGCCGCAGCGACGACCGGGCCAGCGAACCGCGCAGCGTCACGGTCTCAGCGCCGTCGGGGGCAGCAGCAGCGAGCTGGCGGGCCACATCGGCGGTCACCCGCTCGTTGGCCGTCGCGGTGGTGGCCAGCACCGGTGTGCCCGGCGACAGCGAGAGCAGGGTCCGGGTCAGCCGTTGGTAGTCGGGCCGGAAATCGAAACCCCAGTCCGAGACACAATGTGCTTCGTCGATCACCAGCAGCCCGCAGGCGGCCAACAGCCTCGGCAGCCGCTCGGCGAATCGCGGATTGCCGAGTCGCTCCGGTGAGACCAGCAAGACGTCGAGCCGATCTTGATCAAGGTCGGCGAAGACCTCATCCCAGGCCTCGATGTTCGTGGAGTTGACCGTGGCGGCGCGCAGGCCGGCCCGTTCGGCGGCCGCGATCTGATCCCGCATCAGCGCCAGCAGCGGGGAAACCACCAAGGTCGGCCCACCGCCGGCTGCCCGGATCGCCGCCGTCGCGCCCCAGTAGACAGCGGACTTGCCCCAGCCGGTCGCCTGCACCAGCAGCACCCGGCAGCGGTCGTCGACCAGTGCCTCGACCGCCCGCCGTTGATCGGCACGTGGCTCAGCCTGCGCCCCGGCGGCGGCTTTGACGGTCCGTTCGAGGATGTCGGCGGTGCTCTGGGTCATGACCGCCATCCTGCCTTGCTCCGCCGACGTTCCGGCCCGATCATCCACAGGCGCTGCCCGCATCGGTCCCGATCAGCGGTTGATCCAGCTCTGCATCGTGGCCGGATACCGGTCGGTGGTCAGATCGACCTCGGCTGATGCCGCCGCGAGTTGATCAAGATCGGCTGCGGTCAGTTCGACCTCGACCGCCGCGTTGTTCTCCTCCAGGCGGTGAAGTTTGGTGGTGCCGGGGATCGGCACATTCGAGGGGTGTTGGGCCAGGATCCAGGCCAGTGCGACCTGCGCCGCAGTGGCGCCCTGACGGTCGGCGATCGTGGTCACCAGATCGACCAGGGACTGGTGCGCCGATCGCATCTCCTCGCTGTATCGCGGCAGATTGCTGCGCACGTCGGCATCACCGAACGACGACGTGCCGGCCAGGGTGCCGGTGAGAAATCCCTTCCCCAACGGGCTGAAGGGTACGAGTCCGATGCCGAGCTCGTGCAGCGCCGGCAGGATCTCGGCCTCGGGTTCACGCCACCACAGCGAGTACTCGCTCTGCAGCGCGGCGACGGGCTGTACGGCGTGTGCTCGGCGAATGATCTCCACGCCTGCCTCGGACAAGCCGAAGTGGCCGACCTTGCCGGCATCGATCAGTTCCTTGACCGTACCGGCCACATCCTCGATCGGCACCTCGGGATCCACCCGGTGCTGATACAGCACATCGATCCGATCGGTGTCGAGCCGACGCAGGGATTCCTCAACGGTGGAACGGATGTGGTCGGGCCGGCTGTCCAGCCCGGTCGAGCGACCGCCCTCGATCGAGAATCCGAACTTGGTCGCGATCACCACCTGGTCACGTACCGGAGCCAGCGCCTTGCCGACGAGCTCCTCGTTGGTGTACGGGCCGTAGACCTCTGCGGTGTCGAAGAAGGTGACGCCGAGATCGACGGCCGAGCGGATGACGGCGACCGCTTCGCTCTCGTCCAGACTCTGGCCGTAGCCGTGGTTGAGGCCCATGCAACCGAATCCGATTGCCGAGACCTCCAACCCGTTCGCACCCAGGGTTCGCTTGATCATGATCTGCTCCTTGATGTCGTTCAGCGCACGCGGCGCTGTGGTGATTGGTGCCAACAGAAGACCGCGATCGCTATCCGGGCTGGCTGGTGGGCCGCAGCAGGATCTCGTTCAGCGTCATCCGTCGTGGCCGGGTGACAGCGAAGGCGATCACCTCGGCGACATCGTCGGCCGTGATCGCCAGCTTTTCGTACAGCTGCTCCGCCCCGGCCTTGGCTGCCGGATCGGTGATGTGGTCGGTGAGCTCGGTCGCGACGGCACCGGGCTCGATCACGGTCACCCGGACGTCCGGCTGGAGTTCCTGGCGCAGTGCCTCGGACCAGCCGTTGATGCCCCACTTCGTTGCGGCGTAGACGGCATTTCCCGCCCTCGCCGTCCGGCCCGCCACCGACGAGATGTTGATCAAGTCACCAGCACCGGAACGAAGTTGATCAAGGAACACCTCGGTGGCGGTGATCGAACCGAGGAGGTTGACCTCGACCATCCGTTGTGCCTCCTCGCGCTGGCTGCTGTCGAACGGGCCGAGCAGCATGACGCCGGCATTGTTGATCAGGACGTCCGCGCCACCCAGTTCGGCGGCAACCCGATCCGCCGCTGCGATCAGCGCCGGTCGGTCGGTGACATCGGCGGCAATCGGAATCGCGGCCTCGCCGAGCTCGGCGGCGAGCTCTTCCAGCCGATCGAGGCGTCGGGCCAACAGCGCGACCCGATAGCCCTGTCTGACGAGTGCTCGGGCAGTCGCCGCACCGATGCCCGAAGACGCCCCGGTGATCACTGCCACCGGCTTGTGTTGATCATTCATGGTCGGTCTCCTCCACGGGTACGTCGCCGCTCAGTCCTCGTCCGCGAAGACGGACTTGGCGACGTTCATCGCCGACATCGCGCGCGGCCAGCCGGCGTAGAAGGCGAGGTGGATGATCGCCTCCTTGAGCTCGGCCTCGGTGAGCCCGTTCTGCTTGGCCAGCAGCAGATGGTTGCGCAGCTGCTCGGTGTTTCCGCCGGCGACCAGAGCGGCGACGGTGACCAGGCTCCGATCTCGCTTGATCAACTCCGGACGCTCCCACACGTCGCCGAACAAGACGTCGTCGGTCAACGACACCAGCTTCGGCGCGAAGTCGCCGAGCGCGCGCTGCGCCGGCGTGAGATTGGTTTCCTCGGTCACGATGACTCCTTCTCAGTTGGTCAGCAGGTCGGTCTGTCGAAGCCATGCCTCGACTCGGGACCGGCCCCGATTTGCTTCCTCACCGCGGATCGCCAGCCCGGTGCCGACCCGCGCCCTGGGGAGCGCGGCCGCATAGTCCCGGTCGACACCTGCCAGACCGCTGACGGCGTACGTGACGAAGGGCAAGATGATCTTGCCGGTGAAGTCGTGGCTGTCGGTGAAGGTGGACATGATCATCGGTGCCCGCACGTTCCAGATCGGGCTGCCCAACAGCACCGTGTCGTAGTCGGCAATCGACTCCAACCCGTTCACGATCTCGGGCCGGGCGTCCGCGTCCTGCTCCTGCACATTGCGGGCGACGGTTGCGTCGTATCCCTCCGGGTACGGATCGGCGGCCTCGATCCGGTACACATCGCAATCGATCAGATCACTGATCATGCCGGCGATCACCTCGGTGTTGCCGATCTTCAGCTTTCGCCGGCCCCCGTTGTAGTAGTTCTCCCCTGCTCGGGAGAAATAGGCGAGCAGCACCCGCGATCGTTGGGCTCCGCTCGGAGTCGGGCTCGGATCGGACACGGTGCTTTCTGCCCTATTGGGTTGGGATGTCGTGGATCGGTCTGTCGAGCCGTCATCACCGGGCGCGCAGGCGGTGGCTCCGACGGCCGTGCCCGCGGCGAGCAGCAGGCCGCCCGTCAGCAGGGCGCGCCTCGACGTCGCGGTGTCGTACATGATGGGTCCTCGTCGATCGGTCAACGGGTGGTGGGCTCCGACGACGACGGCGGCAGGCATTTCGGTGCGTCGGCCTCGACGCGATCCCGACTCAGTCTTCGGGGATCGGCCGGCCGAATGTCTCCAGGGTGATCGCCTCCGGCTCGGGGCCGCCACGGCGGCCGGTGTCGAGGGCGTCGATCGCGGCCAGCTCCTGGTCGGTGAGCTCGAAGTCGAAGACGTCGAAATTCTCCGCGATCCGCTGCGGATTGGTCGACTTCGGAATCGCCGAGCGGCCCTGCTGCAGGTGCCAGCGCAACATCACCTGGGCGGGCGATTTGCCATGTGCTGCAGCGATCCCCGCGATGATCGGGTCGGCCAGGGTGCTGCTGTGCTGACCGTCGCGATAGAACGTGATGCCACCGATCGGCGACCACGCCTGGGTGAGGATTGCATGTTCGGCGTCGAGGGCCTGCAGCTCTGATTGGGTGAAGTACGGATGGACCTCGATCTGATTGACCGCCGGCACCACCTGGGCGCGGTCCAGCAGCTGGGTCAGATGGTCGACCATGAAGTTGCTGACACCGATGGCACGGACCTTTCCGTCCGCCAGCAGGGTCTCCAGTGCCCGGTACGCCTCGAGGGTCTTGTCGAATTCCGACGGCAACGCCTGGTGCAGGATCAGCAGATCGATCTGTTCCAGACCCAGCTTGCGGGCGCTCTTCTCGAAACCGTGCAGGGTCTGCTCGTAGCCGTAGTCACTGATCCAGATCTTGGTCTCCACAAACACCCCGGACCGATCCAGATCCGATCCGGCGACCGCTTCGCCGACCTGCCGCTCGTTGCCGTAGGCGGCAGCGGTGTCGATGTGCCGATAGCCGGCCGACAGCGCGGTCGCCACCGCTGACCGGGTCTCGTCGGGCGGCGTCTGGAACACGCCGAACCCCAGGGCCGGCATGGTCACGCCGTTGTTCAGCTTCAAGGTTGGGACATCAGCCATGGTTGATCATCGTTCTTTCGTTGCTAGGAAGGAAAGTGACATGGACGGTGCTCCGAGCACTCAGTCCGGACCGGTTGTGGTCCTCGCCCGATCAGGGTCGGCCGCCGCCCGTTGACTGGCAGCCCAGCTGGCCAAGAGCCGGAGTTGATCTTCGGCCGGCGAGCCGGGATCGGCGGTGTAGGCGATCAGGACAAGATCATCGGCGGGCAGCTCGAGCGCGTTGCCGGTCAGCTCGATCTCGCCGACCACCCGGTTGTGCAGCCGCTTACGGGTCGTCCGATGCAGTCGCACGTTCTGCCGAGCCCAACGGGTCACGAACTCGTCGCTACGCGTTGACAGCTCGCCGATCAGATCGCTCAAGGTCCGGTCTCGCGGGTCCCGGCCGGCCTCGATCCGCAGTGCACCGACAAGATCATCGGCAACGGCGTCCCAGTCCATGAAGAAGCCTCGTGAGTGCGGATCGAGGAATACATATCGGGCCACGTTCAGCGGCAGCCGAGCCTCCTGGAGGGCACCTCCGTAGAGCGCCCGGCAGAGTTCGTTGGCGGCCAGGATCTCCATCCGGGGAGTTCGCACGTAGACCGGCAGGCCGGTCATCCCGGCGAGAATCGACAGCACGGCCGGGCGCGGACCTGCCGTCGGCTTGGGTCGCTGCGGACGAGCTGCCGGCCGTTCGACATTGCGGGCAAGATCGAGGAGATGCTGGTGCTCTGCCTCGTCCAGCTGCAACACGCGGGACACGGCCTCCAACACCGAATCCGATGCTCCCGCGAGCTGGCCTCGTTCCAGCCGGGCGTAGTAGTCGACGCTGACGCCCGCCAGCGTGGCGACTTCCTCCCGACGCAAACCGGCGACGCGTCGAGTGTCACCGGACCGCACCAGCCCCGCCCGCTCGGGAGTCAAGCGAGCTCGACGACTGGTCAGGAACTCCTGAATGTCTTTACGCCGATCCACGACCCCGACGTTACGGCGGCATCCGACCCCGTACCAGGACCTGTCAGGGCACCCCAGACACCTACCCGCCACCAGGGATCCGACGGATCGCACATCCGCGGCAGAGAACGCCCCGCCCGATTCCCGCCAGCGTCGGCGACGTTCGGCTGCTGAGCTGACTCGGTGAGCAACGCACTTCTCGCGCCACGTCGGTCAAGGCCGATGATCGCCGTGTCGGCGCTCCTCGGCGCGCAGGCGATGGCCAACATCGACACCGCGATCGTGAACATTGCTGCGCCCTCGATCCGTGCGGGCTTCGGCACCTCGGATCAGACCACCAGCTTGGTGGTGGCCGGCTACCTGGTCGCCTACGCCACGTTGTTGATCATCGGTGCCCGGCTGGGCGGACGGTACGGGTTCCGGCCGGTCTTCCTGATCGGCGTGGCCGCATTCACCATCGCATCGCTGGCCTGTGGGCTGTCCCCTTCGGTCGTGATCTTGATCGCCGCCCGGATCGGGCAGGGCGCGGCAGCGGCGTTGATGGTGCCGCAAGTGCTGACCGGCATCCAGCTCGGTTTCACCGGCCGCCAGCGCTCCCGGGTGCTGGGTGCGTACGCCGCCGCACTCTCCGGCGGCGCCGTGGTCGGGCAAGTGCTCGGCGGACTACTGATCTCGGCGGATTTGTTCGGCCTCGGCTGGCGCACCGTCTTCTTGATCAACATCCCGATCGGCGCGTTGGTGATCATGATCGGCTGGCGATTCCTGCCGGATGCCGGGCTGCCGCGTACGGTCGCCCGAATTGATCTTCTGGGATCGCTCGGGCTCGGCACGGCCGTGCTGCTGGTGATCGCGCCGCTGGCGCTCGGACCGCAGCACGGTTGGCCGTGGTGGACCTGGCTGAGCCTGACCGCGAGCGTGCCGGTGTTCGGCTGGTTCGTCCGCCGCCAACGATCGACGGCGGCACGCGGCGGGCGACCACTGATCGACCGCGAGCTGCTGCGCCCGGCGGCGATCCGTGGTCGGCTGCTGGCCTACGGGCTGACCACGGCGACGTATCTCGCCCTGCTGTTCGTCCTTGCGCTGTTTCTGCAACGGGGCTTGGGATACGGGCCGGCGATGTCCGGTCTCGCCCTGGTCACCTGGGTGTCGGCATTCGGCATCGCAGGGCTGTCGCTGAATCGGCTGCCGGATCGATGGGAGGCTCGCGCGCCGGTGATCGGCTGTCTGCTGCTCGCGGCCGGCTACCTCGGTGCGTCCATCGATGTCGCGCTCGGTGCCGGCATCGGACCGAGGTTGTTGATCTTGCTCGCGATCGGCGGCTTCGGTCTCGGGTGCAGTGCCCGATCCTTGATCAACGCGATCACCGCTGCGGTCACCCCGGCGCAGGCCGCGGAACTGTCCGGTGTGATCAGCACCAACGCCCAGCTCTCCGGAGCCGTCGGGGTGGCAGCGGCGGGTGCGATCTACTCGGCACTGTCGGCCAGGCTTGCGGCCTCAGGTTCGTTTGCGGTGGTGTTGTTGATCTTCGCGGCGATGTCGACCATAGCCGCCGTGGTCGCGAACGCCGCGCGCCGAGGTCAAGCGCTCGGCAACCGGTCCTGACGACGGTCCGCGACCCGTCGCGGCATCCGTACCGCGGCCAGCAGCCCCACCACCAGCAAGGCAGCCCCGACCCCGAATGCAGCTGAATAGGAGACCCGGTCGGCGAGCACCCCGGCCACCAGCGGGCCGACGATGGCACCGACGTCGGCGCACATGGAGAAGATCGCCACCGGTCGACCGGCCCGCCCACCAGCAGCGTCGCCGACGGCAGCGGCCGGCGCCGTACCGAGAAAGGCCGAGGCGGCGCCGTATCCGCAGAGGACGGCGCCGAGCACCCAGATGTTTGGTGCGAACGGCACCAGCATGATCATTCCGGCGGCCAGTGCCCCGCCGATGATCATCGCCGGTCGCCGGCCAACCGTGTCGGAGAATCGACCGGCCGGGCCGAGCATGATCGTTTGCACCACCGCAGCACAGGCGAACGCAATCCCGGTCCAGGCCGGCTCGCCACCCAACAACTCCACGATCAGCACCGGTACCAGAGTGGAGCGGACCCCGAAGGAGGTCCAGCCCTGGGCGAGATTGGTCAGGCAGGCGGCCTGATATCGCTTGTCGGCCAACACCTCGACGAACGGGATCGGCGGCTGTTGCGCCCCGGTCAACTGTTGCCCGGTGGGCCGCAGCATCATCAGGCCTACCGTGCCGGCCACGATCAGCGTGCCGGCATAGAAGACGAAGGGTGCGGTCAGCGAGATCGTCGCCAGCACACCGCCGACGGCCGGGCCGGCCATCCCGCCGAGCAGGAAGCCGCCCTGGTAGATGCCGGTCGCCCGGCCACGCCGATCCGCCGGGACCGAGGTCAGCAGCAGCGTCATCGCCGACACGGTGAACATGGCCGAGCCGATTCCGCCCAGTCCGCGCAAGATCAACAACTGCGGATAGTTCTGTGCCAGCGCGACCAGTCCGCTGGACACCGCGACGATGTACATGCCGATGGCGAGCACCAACCGCTCGCCGAAGATGTTGATCAAGCGGGGACAGAACGGGCTGCAGATCAGGCGCATCAGCGCGAACGCCGACACCACCGCGCCGACCTCGAAGTTGCTGACCCCGAAGGAGCGGGCATAGACCGGCAGCACCGGCAGCACGACGCCGAAGCCGACCATCACGCAGAAGGCGATCACGCCGAGCACGAACACCTCGCGCGGCATGCCGGCGAATCGACTACGGGCAGTCACGCGGCCACAGCGTACGCGATCGGACGGACAGCGCCGCGAAGCCGAACAGCTGAGGAAGTTGGGTCAGCAGCCGCCGGCGACGGCGGGAATGATGGAGACCTGGGCGCCGTCATCCACCTTCGCGTCCAGGCCGCCGATGAAGCGGACGTCGTCGTCGCCGATGTAGACGTTGACGAAGCGACGCAGCGCACCCGTGTCATCCAGCACCCGGCCCTTGATGCCGGGGTGGCTGGACTCGAGATCGTCGATCAGCTCGGTCAGTGTCGAGCCTTGCGCGCTGACCTCCTTCTCACCGCCGGTGTAGTTACGCAGGATGGTCGGGATCCGTACCGATGCGCTCATGATCAGTTGTTGGCCTTCCAGAAGTCTTCGAACGCGTCGTAACGCGGCGCGATGGTGGTCTTCGGTCCTACCTGTCCGGCGACCGCGTCCAGAGTCTTCAGCCCGTCACCGGAGTTGATGATCACCGTCTCGGCTTCCGGATCGAGATCCCCGTCCTTGATCAACTTCGCGGTGACGCCGAGGGTGACACCGCCGGCGGTCTCGCCGAAGATGCCCTCATGGCGAGCCAGCCGGCGGATGTTGGTGACCACGGTCTCGTCGTCCACGTCGGCGATCTTGCCGCCGGTACGCCGGATCACATCGAGCACGTACGGGCCGTCGGCCGGATTGCCGATCGCCAGCGATTTGGCGATGGTGTCCGGCTTGACCGGGGCCACCACGTCCTGGCCGGCCCGGTAGGCCTGCGCGATCGGCGAGCAGCCGGTGGCCTGGGCGCCGAAGATCTTGTACGGCTTCTCCTCCACCAGTCCGAGCTTGATCAACTCGGTGAAACCCTTGTCGATCTTGGTCAGCTGGGAGCCGGACGCGACCGGGACGACGACCTGGTCGGGCAGCCGCCAGCCGAGCTGTTCGGCGATCTCGAACGCCAGCGTCTTGGAACCCTCGGCGTAGTACGGCCGGACGTTGACATTGACGAACGCCCAGCCGTCCTCCTCGCCGGCGATCTCGCTGGCCAGCTTGTTCACGTCGTCGTAGTTGCCCTCGATCGCGATCAAGGTGGTGTCGTACACCGCGGAGGCGAGGATCTTCTGCTTCTCCAGGTTGCTCGGCACCAGCACCACCGACCGGATGCCGGCCCGGGCTGCGGCAGCGGCGACGGCATTGGCCAGGTTGCCGGTGGACGGGCAGGCCAGCACCTGCAGTCCGAGCTCGCGGGCTGCGGACAGCGCGACGGCGACCACCCGGTCCTTGAAGGAGTGGGTGGGATTGCCGGAATCGTCCTTCACCCAGAGCTGCTGCAGACCAAGATCATCGGCCAGGTTGCGGGCGTCGACCAGCCGGGTGAAGCCAGGGTCGGTGGAACGGAAGGTGGCGATGTCGGCCGGCACCGGCAGCAGCGGCGCGTACCGCCAGATGCTCTTCGGGCCGCGCTCGATCTGCTCGCGGGTGATCTCGGGATACTCGTAGCCGACCTCGAGCGGACCGAAGCACTCCAGGCACGCATAGAACGGGCCGAGTGCGCTCTTCGCGCCGCACGCGCGGCAGACCAGGTGGGTGGCGTTGCCGAATGCTCCGGGCCGACATCCGGCGGGTGCGTCAGCGGCGATGGCTGTGGTCACAGCAGGTACCTGTCCTTCATCATCTGTCCCGGGCGACCTTCGCTCCGAGTCGGAGTTGGCACCGGGCTGCCCCTGGTTGACGACGGGCTGCTGGTTGCCGGGGGGTCATCGGGCCGAATCCCTCGCCCCCTCTGGATGAGCTCTGCACAGCGTACGGGGCGGGCCCGGCCCTTTACCTAATCGGATCCCAGATTGCGGCCAATTCGTTCAGAATGTGAGACTCGTCGCGGAGACGGCGACGCCGATCGGTTTCGTACGCGATCCCGACGAGCGGTCCGACGGTGACTCCCCTGCGCCTAAAGTGTGGTCATGGTGGAGCCGATCGGGAGCAGCCGGCTGACCCGGCCGCAGCAGCTGCGCAAGCTGGGCAACTGGGCCAATCTGACCACGCCCGCCGGCCTGCTGATCGCCCGGATCGGCGGCGCCCGGCTGCGGCGCGGACCTCGCGGACTCCACCTCGCCGACCGCTACCGCTTCCGCTTCCCGATTGCCGGGGCCTTCACCGTCGGCAACGTGGTGATCACCCATCAGACCTGGCCGCAGCTTCTGGCCGCCAGCCCCAACGTGCTGCTGCACGAGGAGCGGCACAGCTGGCAGTACCTGATCTGCGGCGGCTTCGGCTTCTTCCCGCTCTACGGCCTGGCCATGTTGTGGTCCTGGTTGCGGACCGGCAACCTCGCCACCGACAACGTCTTCGAACGCAACGCCGGCCTGGCCGACGGCGGCTACGTCTGACGGATCAGAATCCTCCGGCCGGATCAGAGTCCGCTGGCCGGGTCGGCAACGACCGGCTCGATCAGAACCGGCCGGGCACGCCGCGGACGATGTCCATCACGTCGCTGCCGACAGCCGCCTTCTCCAGCCGTTGTTGGGTCGGCCGGCCCGACCGCCCGAACGGCTGGTCGTTGCCGACACATCGGGCGCCCTTCCTCGGCAGCTTGACCTGGATCAGGGCACGATTGACCGCTTTGGTCGCGCAGGCGGAGGTTCCGTACGCCGTGTGCCCCCAGCTGTCGCTCAACAGCAGCCGGCTGTGCGGCAGCATCCGGGCCACCTTCTCCGCGTTCCGGTAGTACGTGGCCGGGTCCCAGTAGTTGCCGACCACCAGCACCGGCCCGGCGGTCCGCCGGTTGAACGGGCCGCGGTAGGCGTCCTCGTCGTCGACGGTCCAGGTCGCCGTGGCGCACGGCGTCGACGACCACGCCCAGAGCTCGCCGAAGTACTTCGCCGAGTCGCTGAGATGAGCCACCGAACGCGACCAGGCCGTGACATGGCGTGGGTTGATCGAGTCGGTGCACATCACCGACCAGTACGCCTCGGATCCGTTGTCATAGGGGAATCCGAGTGGATTCTGCTGCCGGGCAGCAGCCAGCCGCTGGTGCGCGAAGCCGAGCCGTTGCCGATCGGCCGACAGCCTCGCGGCGGTCGCCGGCTTCGAGGTCATCCGCCACAGCTCGGTCAGCTCATCGACGATGTAGAAGTAGCCCTCCGGGTCGTACAGTCCGGACAACACGTCGGCGACCAGCGTCGGGTAGTCGATCTTGAAGTCACCGAAGTACGGATCGTGCACCGTCAGCGGCCGAGTCTGGATCCGACGGACGAGCTGATCGAACTTCTTGATCGAATTCGTCGATGCGAACGCGCACTGCTTCCGTCCGGCCGCGTCGCACCGGCGCAGCAGCTCCTTCAGTGCCCGGTAGCCGCCCTGACCCGACCGCAGCCGAAGGGTCTGCGGGACGGTCCTGGTCTTCGACGTGCCGGCCCAGGCGATCGGGTCGACCACGCCGTCGATCACCATCGAACGCACCCGATCAGGGAAGAGGCCGGCATAGACCTGCCCGAGGTAAGTGCCGTAGGAGAACCCGAGATAGGTCAGCTTCCTGTCGCCGACCGCCCGCCGGATCACGTCCATGTCGCGAGCGTCCTCGGCGGTCGACACCGCGCCGGTGAGTGGCTTGCCGTAGCCCGAGCAGGCCCGACCGAGCGACCGCGATCCGGCGCCGTATCGCCGTACCTCGGCCTTCGTGTAAGGGAAGTTCATGTTCAGCTTCGCCGCGGTCGGCTGCTGCCGACGGGCGTCGCGGAAGCACTTGACCTGGTCACTGAAGTTCGTCCCGCGTGGGTCGATGCCGATGACGTCGAAGCGACGCAGCACCGAGGCTGAGAACAGGTACGGCGCGTAGCCGGCGAGCTCGGTCGCCGACCCGCCGGGACCTCCCGGGTTGACGAACAGCGAACCGATCTTGTGCTTCCGGTCGGCGGCCGGTGACTTCACCACGGCCAATTCGACCTTGGGCCCCTTGGGCTTGTCGTAGTCCCGCGGCAGCTTCACCGTGGCACAGCGGGCGCCGGGGTAGTCGTCGCAGCGATACCAGCGCAGCTTCGGTTTCGGCACCCGATCGACCCGCCTGGCCTCCTTGGCCGTCGTCCGCGCCGCGTGGGCGGGCGCCGCGGTCGCGACCGTCGGCACCGTTGCCAGCGGGACCGCCGCGACCCCGAGCATCAGGGAGGCCGTCGCCAGCCCGGTCAACAGCAACGGCTTGACTCGGGACACGAGCGGATTCGGGGCGCGATGGACCACGGGCACGACAACACTCCGGAGGACCTGGAGCCTCTACCGACGGAGGCAGTCTGGCGAGAAAAATACAAAGCCCGCTGACAGCGCGGACCAAGATCAAGGACCCGTTATCCAACCGCAACTCGGGTCGTGCCGCGGACTCAGCCGATCGCGTTCTGCGCCATCGCCAGCCGGCTGGCGCAGCGCTCCGGCATCGTGTGCCAGTAGTACGGGAAGGTCATCACGGCGATCGACAGGGCCCAGGCCCGGCCGCGTTCCCACTCCTGCTCGTCGATTCCGGCACGCTGCCGGAAGACTTCCCGGGCCGGGGCATCCAGCAACTCCCAGGCGCCGTGCAGATCGATGGTCGGATCGCCGATCGCGAGCCCGCCGAAATCCAGTACGGCGGCCAGCCGGCCATCGCGGACCAGCAAGTTCTCCGCCAGCAGATCACTGTGATACCAGCGCGGAGGCGCCTCGTCGGCGATGCCGGGACGTCGCATCGCCGCCTCCCAACACCGCAGCACCGCGTCAAGATCAAGATCGAGATCGGGGATCCGGCGGCAGGCCTCGATATCGCGACGGGTGTCCGCAGCGCGGGAGCTGAGCGCGCGGCCGCGATAGTTGCGCAGCGCGGGGTCGGCCAGCGCCTCGTCCGGCAATCCTGCCGAGCGCAGGGCGACCACGACGTCGGCGAAGTCCTGGGCGAACTGGGTGCGCGCCGGGTCGGCCTCGGCCCGCGGCCCGACCACCTGCGGATGTCGGCCCTCGATCCAGCGCACCACCGACCAGCGTTCCGGAAAGCCGAAGCCGGGCTCGCCGACTGCCAGGATCTGGGGCACCTCGACCGGCAGGGCGGCGGCCATCAGCGGTGACCAGCGACGCTCGAGCCCGATCGAACCGGAGCCGCCGGGCTGCCGGGGAAGGCGGACCAGGAGATCCTCGCCGAGGCGGAAGAGGGCATTGCTGGAGCCGGACGCACCGAGCCGGGTCAGCGGAAGATCCGCGTACTGCGGCAGATCACGGTCGACCAGCCGGCGTACCAGCTCGACGTCGATGGCCAACTCGTCCTCATGCAGCACGGCGTCCGCTCCTGGAAGGCCAACACACGAAACCCGCCGGCGCCGCCCGCGTGAGCGAGGCGACAACTCCGAGCGGTTACGCGTCGATGTTGAGGTTGATGCCGAGTCGGCGGGCGGAACGGTTGCGCTGCCGGGTGGCGCGCAGCCGACGCAGCCGCTTGACCAGCAGCGGGTCGGCGACCAACGCCTCGGGGCGGTCGATCAGGGCATTCAGCAGCTGGTAGTAGCGGGTCGCCGACATCTCGAACTTGTCCCGGATCGCCTGCTCCTTGGCGCCGGCGAACTTCCACCACTGACGCTCGAAGGACAAGATCTCGGCATCGCGCTCGCTGAGTTCGCCGACCGAGTCGTCATCGGGTACGGCCGCTGCCTCGTTCGCTGACACCATGGGTGCATCCTAATTCGGGAATGACACTCGTGTCATTCAGGTCCTCGGCGAGCCGCCGATCGGCGTCGGCCCAGCCCGAATGCGGTTGGATGCCGGATGCGGTTGGATGGGAGCCGTGAGTACCCCGACCGGTTCCTCGTCCAGCCAACCGACCTCAGCCCCCGCAGCCGGACCGACCACCAGTCTACGAGCAAGATCGGGATCAGAATCGGCACGCACCCGCTGGGGCGTGTTGAGTACCGGACACATCGCCGGCGTCTTCGCCAAGGATCTGGCATTGCTGCCGGACGAGGCGGAGTTGGCCGCGGTCGCCTCCCGGACCACCGAGAAGGCGGAGAAGTTCGCCGCTGAATTCGGCTTCGAGCGGGCCTACGGCAGTTACGCCGAGCTGGCAGCCGATCCTGACATCGATGTGGTCTACATCGCCTCCCCACACCATGATCATCTCGACTCCGCGCGGCTGTGCCTCGAAGGTGGCAAGTCGGTGCTGGTGGAGAAGCCGCTGACCACCAGCGCGGCCGACACCGCGGAGTTGATCAAGCTCGCCGAGCAGCGCGGACTGTTCCTGATGGAGGCGCTGTGGACCCGGACCAATCCCCTGCTGCGTAAGGCAGTTCAGGTCGTCCGCAGCGGCGAACTCGGCTCGGTGCGCCACCTCGAGGTCAGCTTCGGCTTCCACTTCACCGGGGCCGATGATCATCGTCTGCTGAACCCGGATCTGGCCGGCGGCGCGATCTGGGACCTGGGCGTCTACCCGACCCACGTCGCCAATGCCTTCCTCGGCGAACCGGCCGAGCTGGTGGGCTTCGGCCATCGCGCCCGGACCGGCGTCGACTCCCATGCGGCTGCGGTGCTGCGGCACCCGGGTGCAGACGGCGCGCCGGAGGTGACCGCCTCGCTGCTGGCCACGCTGGAGACCGATCCGGCCAACCGCACCACCGTCTACTGCACCGACGGCCGAGTCGAACTGGACAACGTGGTCAAGCCGGGTCTGCTCAAGATCATCCGCGGCTCCCGAGCGGACGCGGAGACCGAAGAGGTGGTCACCCAGCTGCCCGGCGGTGGCTACACCCTGCAGGCTCAGGAGGTGATGTTCCGACTGCGGTCCGGCGAATTGGAATCGCCGCTGGTGCCGTGGCGGGACACCCTCGCGGTTGCCCGGACGCTGGACCGGTGGTTGGCCGTGATCGGCGACAGCTCGGGCAATCAGCCGGTCGAGCAGACCGGTCGGTAATCGGCGGAAGGGACGAAACGATGAAGCGTCTGACCGGGAAGATCCAGCCGTACGCCTGGGGATCGAAGACCGCGATCCCGAAGTTGATCGGCACCGAACCGACCGGAGAACCACAGGCCGAGCTGTGGCTGGGCGCCCATCCGCTGGCTCCCTCCGCGGTGGACGGGGAGCGGCTGGACACCGAGATCGAGGCGGACCCGGACGGCTGGGTCGGTAGCGCGCCGGTGCACCAATTCGGTCCGCGACTGCCGTACCTGATGAAGGTACTGGCGGCGGCTCAACCGCTGTCGCTGCAGGCCCATCCCGATCGGCAGCAGGCCGAGCAGGGATTTGCTCGGGAAGAGGCGGCCGGGATTGCGCGGGACGCGGCGGTCCGGACCTACCGCGACGACTGGCCGAAGCCGGAGGCGCTCTGCGCCCTCGGTGAATTCCACGCGCTGTGTGGATTCCGGGAGCCCGCCGAGACCTATCGGCTGTTCGAGTCGCTGGAGGTGCCGGACGCGCTGGAACTGGTCAAGCCGCTGCAGTCCGGCGGCGCGGCCGAGCTGGCCCAGGTCTTCGGCGACCTGCTGCGGATGCGGCACGCCGGTGATCTTGTCGATCAGGTGGTGCGATCCGCGATGGCCTGGTCCGCCGAGCCGGGCCCGGTCGGTCGCTTTGCCCGGACAGCAGTCGAAGTGAGCGGGTTCTACTCCGGCGATCCGGGCGTACTGGCGGCGTTGATCATGAATCGGGTGATCTTGAAGCGCAACCAGGCCGTCTTCCTGCCGGCAGGAAATCTGCACGCCTACCTGCGCGGCCTCGGCGTGGAGATCATGGCGAACTCCGACAACGTGCTGCGTGGCGGCCTGACCGGCAAACACATCGACGTCGACGAGCTGCTCAAGGTGCTCGACTTCACCCCGGGCTGGCCCGGGGTGGTGCCGACGGTCGAGCAATCCGCCGGCGTCGTCAGCTACCAGACACCGGCCCCCGAATTCGCCCTCTGGCGGCTCGATGTCGATCATGATCAGGGCGGCGGACCGGCCGTGCCGGCCGATCAGCTCGGTCGGGTCGCGTTGGCCACCGACGGCTCCGTTTCCCTGCACACACGGGAAACCACGCTGCACATCGGCCAGGGCCAGGCGGCCTTCCTACAACCGGGCGAGCAGGTCACCGCTGCAGGCAACGGCACCGTCTTCGTCGGAGCCGCGGGAACTCCGGCCGGCTGACCGGTCGCCGGCTCGGAGCGGGATCAGGCGACGGTGTGCCGCTGTTCCGGCGGGACCTGGAATTGCAGCGGCTGCGCACGCAGGATCCGCCCGACCTCGTCGATCGCGCCATGGGCCATCCGTCGGACCTCGGTCCCCTTGGAGCCGGCTATGTGCGGGGTGAGGACGACATTCGGCAACGTCCACAGCGGCGACTCGGCTGCCGGCGGCTCGGGATCGGTGACATCCAGGATCGCTCGGAACCGTCCGGTCTGCAGTTCCTTGATCAAAGCGGGTTCGTCGATGATCTTGCCCCGCGAGGTGTTGATCAAGGTCGTACCGTCCCGCAGCCGGCCCAACAGCTCGGCGTCGACCAAGCCGATCGTCTCCGGCAGCAACGGCGCGTGCACGCTGACGATGTCGGCCGTACTGAAGAGTTCGCCCATGTCGACCCTACCGGCGCCCATGGCGGCGATCTCGTCGGCATCGCAGAACGGATCGCTGATCATCAGGTCGAATCCGAACGGACGCAGCAGTTCGGCGAGCCGGCGACAGATGCGGGAGGCACTCACCAACCCGATCTTCTTGCCGTAGTTGCCGAGCCGTTCGCCGTACCAGTCGGCGCCTGGTCGGTCGCGAAGCCGGCCGAACTCGGACACCGACTCGAGCACGCGCTTGTTCTCCAGCAAGATCATCGCCAGGGCATACTCGGCCACCGGGAGTCCGTTCAGGTCGGCCATCGAGGAGACGGTGATGCCGTGCTCCCACACCGCGTCGCCGGCGATCCCCCGTACGCTTCCGGCCGCGTGCACGATGGCCCGCAGCCGAGGTGCGGCCGCAACCACCCGGTCATCGACCTGCGGACATCCCCAGGAGGTGATCAGGATTTCCGCGTCGGACATCGCCGCGAGCGAGTCCGGACCGAAGTCGGTCAGCACCCGATCATGCGGCCGACTGATCGCCCGCAACCGATCCCATTCCTCCGGCCCGAACTGGCCTTCGGCAACGGCCTCGGCCATCGCCAGGACGACCTTGGGCGGGCCACCGGCAGGACGATCGTGATCTTCGGCGTGCAACGCTTCTCCTCGTACTGGCGGCCCGCTTCGAGGCGCCGATCGGATGGCCCGGCGGCTGCCGCGCTCCAGGCCGCAGCGTACTGGTCAGATTGGGACGTGGGTGCAGTGCCGGCCTTGACTCGGGATGCGGACACGCTGGGCCGCGCCGGGATCGGCGAAGGGCCGACCTGCTCATCGGCGTCAAGCCTCCCGAGGTCAGCGAGGCCGCCGGCTGGCCGATATGCTGCGGCAGCAGCAGTGACCCGGGGGTGAAACGGATGATCAAGATCGGTCTGGTCGGCGCCGCCGACGCACGCAGCAGATGGTTCCTCGCCGCGGCCCGGCGCAGGCGGGCCGGCGTCCGCATCGTCGGCCTGAGCGAGCCCGATCCAACGGTCAGGGAAGAAGCGGCCCGGTTGCTGGATCTTCCTGCCTGGCAAGATCACCTGAGCATGCTGGACGCGGTTGCTCCCAACCTGGTCGCGGTCGCTCAAGCTGATCCCGGCCGGGTCGTGATCGACGCGCTGCGGCACAACGCCGACGTGCTGGTGCTACCGCCGCTCTGCGGTACCGCCGCCGAGCTCGACAGCATCGTCGAACTCGCGGCCACAACCGGGCGACGGGTCAGCGCGGCGGTCACCTATCGGGGGCATCCGGCGACCCGGACCGCGCAGGAGTTGATCAAGCGACTCGGCCGGGTGGAGCTGGTCTCGCTGCTGGTCGACGCCGCGAGCGACGAGGCCCGGACGTCAATCCTGGAAGCGATGGATGTGTTCCGGGTGCTGACCGGGGCGCCGATCGACAGGGTGACCATGATCACCGACGGGCATCCGGCACGCGAGGACGACCCGGCCGAGCTCCGTACCGGGTTCGGCGAGTTGATCTTGGTCGGTTCGGCCGACGCGGCTGCCGATGCCCCCGCCTTCGAGGTACGACGGCGTCCCGACGATGCCGGTCATCGGGAGGTGATCCAGATCGTCGGCGACGAGGGCGCGGTCGAATGGGACACCCGGACCGGCACCCTGCGATCGGCGCTCGCCGGCCGCGATCCGGTCACGGTCAGCTGCGGCGCCCCTGATCAGGCGGAGTGGCTGCTGAACAACCTCATCCGCAGACGCGAACCGCTGATCTCCACCGAATACTCTGCGGCGCTGACCAGGGCGCTGCTTTCCGCTGAGCTGTCCTGACGGGCCGCCTCAGCACTCGACACCACGCCCCTCCAGCCCGAAAACGGCCATCCGCTCGTCATCGGTGATGGTGACGGTGTCGCTGCGTACGTAGTGGAATTGCAGGGCGCGCCGGCGGGACCCCGTTCGGTTGGCCGGAGTCCCGTGATGCAGGTAGCCGTCGAAAAGGAGCACTCCTCCGGGCTCCAGCGGGACGACGACATCGCGAGCGGTCGCGACCGACGAGTCACAGATCTGCCAGTCCCGGCGGGCGAAATGCGGCATCGGGCCTTCCCGATGCGATCGCGGGATGACATGCATGCAGCCGTTCTCCGGGGTCGCGGCGTCCAGCGCGATCCAGACGCCGACCACCGGAGCGTCAAGATCAAGATTGAAGAATGCCTTGTCCTGGTGCCACGGCTTCTCCCGTCCGCCGCCCGGAGGTTTGAGCAGAGCCATGTCCTGGGACAGCACGATGTCGTCGGAGCCGAGGATCTGCGAGACCACGCGGAGGATCTCCGGATCGTAGGCGATCGTTTGCAGGTCGGGGCTCGACCCGACGAACCGCATCAACCGACGGACCGCATCCAGCCGTCGTTCGGCTGACCAGCCGGCGACATCGTCGCCGGCCCAGTCCTCGAACTGGACGTTGATCTCGGCCGGCGGGTCCCCCACCAGTCGGGACAGCTCGTCGATCGCTCGTGCCGGCGTGGCCGACGCGAAACCCTCGCTGACGGCGAGGAAACCAAGATCACGAAAGTCCGCCAGCTCGGCGGCACCGACGTCGGCCAACGAGGGCACGTAATCCGGCTTCACGGTCGAGCGATAGAGACTGTCGGGTTCGTCGATTGAGTCCAGAGGCGGCACGCTGACTCCTGGTCGGCAACGAGTACGGACAAGATCATCGTTGCACGCCCGGGTCCTGGGTGAACTCGTAGATGTTGCCGTCCGGGCCGCGGAAGTGCACCCAGGCATTGCCGTCGCTGTCGCCCGCGGCCGGCTCCTGGATGATCTCCACGCCGGCCGCATGAAGATCATCGGTGGCGGTGAAGACATCGTCGACGAGGAAGCCGACCACCGGTCCGGTGGTGAAGTGCCGATTGTGCGGATCCTTCGGACCGAAGACCTCGACCTTCGCGCCGTCGGCCATCCTCAAGACCCAGAAGTCGGGCGTCGGATGGTCCGCCTGCAAGCCCAGTACGTCCCGGAAGAATGCCACCGTCTGTTCGGCCTGGTCGGTCCGGGTTCCGACCCAGGCCAGCTTCCTGACATTGATCATGATCGAACGCTAGGAATTCAACCCCAGTTGAAGTCAACCCCCGGCTTCGGGGCAACACCGAACCTGCTCGGTCGCGTACACAAGTCGGGATCGAGCGAGGGGTCAGAAGCCGACGGACTCTCGCAGCAACAGCACCGTCCCGCGTCCGGCGGTGGTCTCGGCATTCAGCACCAGGAGTCGGTTCAGCGCACTCGGTTGTCCATAGGCGGCCATCGCGCGGTCGCTCTCCAGCGGCAGGCAATGATCCTCGATCCGCTGCAGCGCCGAGGCCAGGTCCGACACCACCTTCTGCGCCCCGATCACCCAGATCGCGCGAGCCGCTCCACCCGCGTAGCCGGGCAACTGGCTGCCGCTCGCCGAGGCCATCACCAGCGAACCCGTCTCGGTGACCGCTTGGACGCTGCCGATGATCACGTCGGGTGTGGAGATCATCCGCCAGATCTCGGCCAAGGCGACCTCCCGATCCATCGTGTGAGACCGCGACTTCACCGCGTCATAGGCGCCGCTGGAGTTGATGTCGGCCTCGATGCCGGACAACCGAAGGGTCTCGCTGGCTCCGGTGAACACACTCGCCCCCGCGGGGATCAGTTCGGCCACCCGGGCGCGCGCCGCTGCGAGGTCGTCGAGCAGTTCGACCTCGAAGCCGTTCTGCCGGAGCGCTGCTGCCGTACGTTCGAGGCGCTCGGCGTCGGCCGGCTCGGCAAAGCCCTGCTGCTGCATCGATGTGGTGGACATGATTCCTCCCAGAGGGTCGGTGACGTGAACGGCGACCGACCGAGCTGACGGGCTCGCCGGTACCCACGACATCCGACAGAACCGCGGTACGAAATGTCAGGTGACGTGCCCGATCCGATCTCGGCGATGCTCCGGGGGAACGGCCGGGACGCCTAGCCCGGACGTAGGTCCGAGACATCAACCGAACGATGGATCGGTTGCTGGCTGTTCGACCGATGGATCTCCGCCGAGTCGGCCGAAGGATGGGAGGCACCCAATCGTCAGTCACAGGAGATCACCATGAAGCCCACGGCCCGGACCGCCCGCAAGCTACTGGCCGGATCATTGCTGGCCGGCACCGTGTTCGGCGGACTGCTCCTCTCCGGCACCGATGCGGCCGCGGCGGACGGGCACGGCCGGCCGAGCAGCTATCAGCTCGCCGGGGACCCAGCCGGTTCGAAGTTCGAGGGAATCGGTGCCGACCAGCGACGTGGCAGGTTCTACGTCAGCGAAACGACCGGCGGTGAGATCCATCGCGGCCACGTCCGTACGGCTGAAACCCGTGAATGGCTGGCCGGAGACGGCCACGACGGTCGCTACACCGCCCGCGGCATCACGGTCGATGATGACGGACGGATCTACATCGCCGGCGGCCCGAACGGAATCGATCATCCCGGCCGGCCGGATCTGTGGGTGTACTCCGCCGAGGGGGAGCTGCTGGCGGCCCTCAGGGCGCCCGGCGCCGATGTCTTCCTCAACGACGTGACAATCGGCCCGGACGGCGCCGCGTACTTCACCAATTCCAACGATCCCCAACTCATCCGGGTGGCCGCCGACGGCGACGGCTGGAAGGCGAGCCTGTGGTCCGATGCCGGCGATGTCGTCGATCGGCAGCCGGGATTCAACCTCGGCGGAATCGAGCTGACCGCCGACCGGTCCGCTTTCGTCGTGGCCCAGGGCAACACCGGTCGACTCTGGCGGTTCGACCTGGGGAGCCGTGCTGCGAGCGAGGTGTCCGCCGGTGATCCGGATCTGACCAATGCCGATGGCCTAGTCCGACAGGGAAATCGGCTCACCGTGGTGCAGAACTTCTCCCGGCAATTGGCGACCTTGCGACTGTCCGCCGACGGCAGCCGAGCCGTCTTGTTGACGCAACGGGCGACCGACCCTGATCGGGTGCTGACCACGGCGGCTGAGCTTCGAGGCCGGATTCTCTATCTGGACAGCAAATTCGACGAGGATCCGGCGACCGGCCCGTACGAGGTCATCACCGATCCGCTGAGCCGATGAGACGGCAGTACGTGGCCAGGCTCAGCGTTGCCGCGATCATGATCATCATCGGCTGCAGCGCTGAGGACCCGTCGCCCGGACCGACCACCGGCGTGCCATCCTCGTCAGCTATGGATTCCAACAGCTCGCCGTCGGCGGCTTCCACGCCCGCCGATCCACCGGCTCGGTCGGAGTCGGCCGGTCCGAGTCCGACCGCTGCGAAGCGACCGGACCCCGAACGCCAGGCCGGCCTTGATCAACAACTGCGGGACGCCGCCTGGCACAACGACGTCGGCACGGCGCAGCGATTGATCAAGGCCGGCGCCGACGTCAACGCCAAGGACGAGACCGAGCAGTCGGCCTACCTGGTCGCCACCAGCGAGGGATACCTGCGGCTGCTCCAGCTCACGCTGAACAACGGCGCCGATGTCGGATCGCTGGACAGTTGGAAGGGCACCGGATTGATCCGAGCCGCCGAACGCGGACACGGGTTCGTCGTCGGAGAACTGTTGCAGGCCGGGATCGCTCGTGATCATGTGAACCGGATCGGCTACCAGGCGATCCATGAAGCTGTCTGGCTGGGCGAGGACACCGACGAATACCTGACCACCCTGCGAGTGCTGGCGGCAGGAGGGGCACGACTCTCCGACCGATCCGTGAACGAAGGCCTGACCCCGTTGGAGATGGCGCGCCAGCGCGGACATCAACGACAGCAGCAGGTCCTCACCCGGCTGACCGAGGACACGGCACCGAACAACCCGGATCACGCACTACTCGCGGCAGCCCGGGATGGCGACGCCGATGCCGTCGCCCTTGCCCTGCGCGCCGGCGCCGACCTCGAGACCCGGGACGCCGGCGATCGGACCGCACTGCTGCTTGCCACCGCCGACGATCACGTCGCGGCCGCCGACGTCCTGGTGGCGATGGGCACTCGGCCGGCCGGCAGCTGAACACCTGGCGAGATCGGAGCCGCGTGGGAGAATCGAACTCCCGACATTCGATTTACAAGATCGACGCTCTGCCAACTGAGCTAACGCGGCCTGCGCCGTGGGGCGCCCGCCAATCCTAATGGTGTGCTCGCCGCACACCGATTCGGCGGGGCCCGGCGCAGACCGCGCTGGCTTCTGCGACCTGGTCAACTCACGGACGGACCGCGTACACCAGATTGAACGGCGTGTGCGCGACAGTGTCGAAGCGGGTGAAGCCGGCAGCGGTGACCACGTCCCGGATCCGAGCCGGCCCGGCCTGGGCCCCGAGGGCCAGCCCGACGTCCTGAGCCAGCGAGCCCGGCGTACAGAGCAGGGTCGAGAACCCGTAATAGGCGCGGCCGACCGGATTGAGGTTGTCCTCGACATGATCACCGGCCGCCGGTTCCACCACCATCCAGCTGCCGTCCGGGGCGAGCGATTCGAGCACGTGCCGGGCCGCACCGATCGGGTCGCCCATGTCGTGCAGGGCATCGAAGGTCGTCACCAGGTCGTATCCACCTCCGCTGTACGCGTCCGCAGCGGCCTGCTCGAAGCTCACCCGATCATCGAGACCGGCAGC
>DATCVL010000308.1:0-8095 GCA_036566865.1 Microlunatus sp. | reverse complement strand
CGCGATCTGCACGACATCCTCGGGCACTCGCTGACGGCGATCTCGATCAAGTCCGGGCTGGCCGCGCGGCTGGCGGACAAGGATCCGGCCGCGGCGAAGGTGCAGATGACCGAGGTGGAGGAGATCGCCCGGGTGGTGCTGGCCGACGTCCGCGCCACCACCACCGGGATGCGGCAGGTCCGGCTCGCCTCGGAGTTGGCCAGCGCCCGCTCGGTGCTGATGGCAGCCGGTGTCGAGGCGGTCACGCCGACCGCGCTGCCGACGCTGACCGATGAATGCAGTGAGTTGCTGGGGTACGTGGTCCGCGAGGCCGTGACCAATGTCGTACGACATGCCGAGGCGACCCGCTGCGTGATCAAGGTCGGCGATCACTCGGTGGAGATCACCGACGACGGCGTCGGCATCGGCAGTCGTCGCAGCGGTTCGGGATTGACCGGGTTGCGTCGCCGCGTCACCGACGCCGGCGGCACCTTCGCAGTAGCAACACCGGAGGTCGGCGGTACCGCCGTCCGCGCCGAGTGGTCGGCTACCGCGACCAAGATCAAACCCGCGGCCGGTCCGGGGAGTTCGCAGATGGCGCTTGTCAGTTCGCTGCGACCGCCGCGAGTGCAGAGCCCCGAACTCGTCGATGGGCTGTCCAGTCAAGCAGGAAAGGCAGAATGAGCGAGTCCCCCCAGCCCGCGACCAAGATCAAAGTGCTGTTGGCCGATGATCAAGCACTGATCCGGCAGGCGTTCGCGGCTTTGCTGAATCTTGAAAATGATCTTGAAGTGGTCGGTCAGGCCTCCGACGGTTCGCAGGCTGTTGCGCTGGCCGCCGAGCGTCGCCCGGACGTGATCGTGATGGACGTCCAGATGCCCGAGCAGACCGGCGGCCAACCGGCTGCGGGCAACGCCACCGGCGCCGACGGCGGCGACGGTATCGCCGCGACGGCCAAGATCATGGCCGAGAATCCCGCCGTCCGGGTGATCATCGTGACCACCTTCGGCCGACCGGGGTATCTGCGCCGGGCCATGGAAGCCGGGGCGGTGGGCTTCATGGTCAAGGACGCACCGGCCGATCAGTTGATCGAAGGCATCCGCCGGGTGCATCGGGGACTGCGGGTGGTCGACCCGACGCTGGCCGCGGCCAGTCTCAGCGTCGGCGCCTCGCCGCTGACCGAGCGGGAGACCGAGGTGCTGGCCGCGGCCGCCCGCGGCGGTGCGACCAGCTCGATCGCCGGCACCGTCTTTCTCAGTGAGGGCACCGTCCGTAACCACCTCTCCTCGGCGATGGGGAAGCTCGGCGCCGCCACCCGCGCCGAGGCGGTCCGGATCGCCACCGAGAACGGGTGGCTGCCGTGAGTCGGCGATAGCAGGATCACGGCTCCTCTGCAACTCCTGGAACGCCCGGCGAGCCTCGGCGGAATCGGCCCGGCCATTGTGAAACATGGCAGGCCAGAGCAGTCGCGGTGGAAGGTCGCACGTGGTGAATGGATGGCGTCGGTCGAAGGCCGCGAGTTGGATTCGGCCGGTGTCGGCGTTGATGGTGGCCGGGGGACTGCTGTTCGCCACGGCGTGCAGCCCGACGATCCAGACCGGTGGCCGCGAGATCGGCAACTCCGATCAGGTCCTGCAGACGGCGCTGAGCAAGCTCAAGAAGGACAACTACGACAGCATCCAGAACAACAGCGTGACGGTCTCCGACAGCACGAACTGCTTCTTCCGCAAGGCGAACGAGGACGCCGACAACATCACCGATCAGGTGGCGTGCGGGCCGATCCGCCGGATCGGCCAGTCCGATGATCATGTCTGGGACACCTATCGGCTGACCTTCCGGTCGGCGGCCGACGGCAAGAGCACAGCGGCCGTTCAGCAAGTGGTCGACCGGGGCGTCAGCGTGGACACCTCGTTGCTGCTGTCACCCGGCGACGTCAAGCCCGGCTCCGCGGCAGATGTGCCGGCGCCGCAGGTGCCGCAGACCTCGATCAGTGATCGCGCCGTCGCCCTACCCGATCGGGACATCTCCGGTGTCACCTTCACCGAACCGGCCGAGCCGGCCGAGTTGATCACCCCGACGGCGAGACTGCAGGTCCTCGGTCAGGCAGAACCCCAGCAGGTGCCGGAGCAGCTGGTGGCAGGCCAGGACGACCCGGCCGGCGACGCACCGTACTACCGACCGGCGACCGGGCAGAAGCTGTACGCGTACCGGGTCAAGATCACCGACCCGGCCGAGCAGGACGTACCACTGTCAACCTCAACCGGCGCGACGGTGCCGGACCTGACCACCCAACTGACCATCGGGGTCGGTGATCAACATCTGCCGATCGCGGACCATCGATCCAAGCCGCTGACCTCGTTCAAGATCAGTTGCGGTGCCACCAGAGAGCCGTACCCCTGTCAGCCGACGGACGGCACGTTCGTGATCTTGATGACGGTCCCGGACAGTTCCGCGGTCAGTCTGGAGGCGACGGCGGCCAAGCACGAGCAGTCGGTCGAGTTGGCCTCGGGACACGTGACCTCCACCGTGTCGCAGGTCGAGTACGGCCGCGAGAAGCTTGCCGCAAAGGTGGACGAGAAGCTCAAGGTGTCGTCGTACGAAGCCAAGCTCTCCGTCCCGGATGCCGATGCCGGCAAGACCGCCGGCAGCGAGCCCGACGAGGCCGACCCGACCGCAACCGACCCGACCAAGACCGGCGAGTCGGACAAGAGCGGCGAGTCGGACAACAGCGTCGACCAGCCGACCCCGCCCGCCACCAAGATCAAGATCGAAAAGGCGTCCTGGTCGATGAAGGTGGACTCGGTTGCCCTGTCCGCCTTCGACCCGACCAGGGGCTGGGCGCCGTCCGGCAAGGCCTGGCTGATGGTGACGACCTCCGACTACGCAAAGCACGACGCCGACAACGCCTTCACCGACAAGCGGGTGTCCAGCGTCGCGGTGACCTCGGCCGGTGCGACCTACCAACCCGACGGCCTGACCGACGCCGACTTCGCCGCAGGCGCTGATCTGGCCGACAGCGGCGACGTCAGCTGGGTCTTCTCGGTACCCGACAACCTGACCGAGGCGAGCTTCGACTTCCGACCGACCGGCACCGTCGCCGCCGACGGCGTCAGCACCGGCTACGCCGTACCGAAGCCGGCCGCGGTCAACCTCAAACTGCCGCAGTAGCCACCCTTGTACCGTCCGGTTCGGCCGGTCCAGCGGCACCGGCTGCGACCACGGCGAACGGCTGCCGGGCGAATGATGTCGGGCGGATTTGGGTCGAACGTGATGGGCGGATTGGGTCGAACGTGATCGAGCTGGCACACTCGTCGGAGTCATGGGTTGGTGCTGTCGACCGGTCCAACTGCCCCTGATGGGCGGATTTGGAATGTCGGCCGACCTCTGACAAGATTGTCGGGTTGCTCCGACGGGGTCGCCGGGGTGAGTTGTGCCCAGCATGCATTTGGCCATCGTGTCAGACGGTGCAGGGTATCCACCGGACCGCGAGACCCCCCGAGCCTGATCCCAGTGATCGGGTGCTCATCAACAAGCAAAGAACGATCCGAGCTTTGGGTCGTCGTGCGCTTGAGATGGCCGACACACCCGACCTCGGGGGTCGGAGAAACGGCCGAAACGGCGGGGCAACACGCAAGGCCAACAACGTGGCTCTGCCACAACAGATGTGTTGAAAACAGCAGAGTGCGTAACAGCTGAAGCAGGAAGAGGGACGGACTGTGGCGGGACAGAAGATCCGCATCAGGCTCAAGGCCTACGACCACGAGGTCATCGACGGGTCGGCGCGCAAGATCGTCGACACGGTGACCCGTACCGGTGCGAAGGTCGCGGGCCCGGTGCCGCTGCCGACGGAGAAGAACGTGTTCTGCGTGATCCGTTCTCCGCACAAGTACAAGGACAGCCGCGAGCACTTCGAGATGCGTACGCACAAGCGGCTGATCGACATCATCGACCCCACTCCGAAGACGGTTGACTCGCTGATGCGTCTCGACCTGCCGGCCGGTGTCGACATCGAGATCAAGCTCTGAGGGACGCACGAATGAGTGAGCGCAAAGTGAAGGGACTGCTGGGCACCAAGCTCGGCATGACCCAACTCTGGGACGAGAACAACCGCGTGGTTCCGGTGACCGTTGTCGCCGCCGGCCCGTGCGTGGTGACCCAGGTCCGCACGGCCGACAGTGATGGCTACTCCGCCGTCCAGCTCGGTTTCGGTGCGATCAAGGCCAAGAAGGTCACCAAGCCGAGCGCCGGTCACTTCGACAAGGCCGGAGTCACCCCGCGTAAGCACCTGGTCGAGATCCGCACCACCGATGCCGACCAGTACGAACTGGGCCAAGAGCTCGGTGCCGACACGTTCGAGGCCGCTGAGATCCTCGACGTCACCGGTGTGACCAAGGGCAAGGGCACCGCAGGCGTGATGAAGCGACATGGCTTCCACGGTCTGCGCGCCAGCCACGGTGTGCACCGCAAGCACCGCTCGCCGGGCTCGATCGGTGGCTGCGCCACCCCGGGCCGGGTTTTCAAGGGTCTGCGGATGGCCGGCCGGATGGGCAACGATCGCAAGACCGTTCAGAACCTGACCGTGCACTCGGTTGACACCGAGCGCGGCCTGATCCTGATCAAGGGCGCGATCCCGGGTGCCAAGGGCGGCCTGGTCGTGCTGCGGTCCGCTGCCAAGAAGGGAGAGGTCGCATGAGCGAGTCCCGTACCGTCGACGTCGTTGACGCCAAGGGCGCCAAGGCCGGCACCGCCGAGCTTCCCGGCGAGCTGTTCGACGCCACCACCAACATCCCGCTGATCCACCAGGTCGTGACCGCGCAACTGGCGGCCGCCCGGCAGGGTACGCACTCCACCAAGACCCGCGGCGAGGTCCGCGGCGGTGGCACCAAGCCGTACCGGCAGAAGGGCACCGGCCGGGCCCGGCAGGGCTCGATCCGCGCTCCGCAGTTCACCGGCGGTGGCGTGGTGCACGGCCCGCAGCCGCACGGCTACGCCCAGCGGACCCCGAAGAAGATGGTTGCCGCCGCTCTCCGTGGCGCGCTGTCCGACCGGGCCCGCGACGGTCGGGTGCTCGTCGTCGACGCGCTGGTCGACGGTGAGACCCCGTCGACCAAGGCCGCGCTGGCCGCGCTGAGCGCAGTCACCGAAGCGACCAAGGTTCTGGTCGTCCTGGGGCGGGACGAGGACGCTGCCTGGCTGAGCCTGCGCAACGTGCCGACCGCGCATGTCATCGTCGCCGATCAGCTGAACGCCTACGACGTACTGGTCAATGACGCAGTGGTCTTCACCTCCGCCGCGCTGGACGCCTACGTGGCCGGTCCGGCCAAGGGCAAGTCGGTGAAGGCGACCGCTACCGAAACTGAAGCCGGCCTGGCGGCCGGTGGCGAGTCTGAAGCCGAGGAGGCAGCCGAATGAGCGCCGCCGCGAAGATCCGCGACCACCGCGACATCTTGCTGGCGCCGGTCGTCAGCGAGAAGAGCTACGGCCTGCTGGACGAGAACAAGTACACCTTCGTGGTCGACCCGGAGGCCAACAAGACCGAGATCAAGATCGCGGTCGAGAAGGTCTTCAGCGTCAAGGTCACGAACGTGAACACCTACGTCCGCAAGGGCAAGAAGCAGCGGACCCGGTTCGGCTTCGGCCGGCGCCCGGACAGCAAGCGCGCGATCGTCACCGTTGCCGAGGGTCAGAGCATCGACATCTTCGGCGGACCGGTCGGCTGAGGATCTGGATAGGGACTGAAACATGGCTATTCGCAAGTACAAGCCGACCACCCCGGGTCGCCGCGGTGGCTCGGTGGCCGATTTCGCCGAGATCACTCGCTCGACCCCGGAGAAGTCGCTGCTGGTACCGAACCCGAAGACCGGTGGCCGTAACAACAACGGCCGTATCACCTCCCGGCACATCGGCGGCGGTCACAAGCAGGCCTACCGGCTGATCGACTTCAAGCGGTACGACAAGGACGGGGTGCCGGCCAAGGTCGCGCACATCGAGTACGACCCGAACCGCACCGCCCGGATCGCGTTGCTGCACTACGCCGACGGCGAGAAGCGCTACATCGTCGCGCCGAACGGCCTGAAGCAGGGTGCACCGGTCGAGGCCGGTGAGGGCGCCGACATCAAGACCGGCAACAACCTGCCGCTGCGCAACATCCCCGTCGGCACCACGGTGCACGCGGTGGAGATGCGCCCGGGCGGCGGAGCGAAGCTCGGCCGCAGCGCCGGCGCCTCGATCCAGCTGGTCGCTCGTGAGGGCGCCTACGCCACCCTGAGGATGCCGTCCGGTGAGATGCGCATGGTCGACGTCCGCTGCCGCGCCACCATCGGCGAGGTCGGCAACGCCGAGCAGGCCAACATCAACTGGGGCAAGGCAGGCCGTAACCGCTGGAAGGGCAAGCGGCCCAAGGTCCGCGGTGTCGTGATGAACCCGGTCGACCACCCGCACGGCGGTGGCGAGGGCCGGACCTCCGGTGGTCGTCACCCGGTGTCCCCGTGGGGCAAGCCGGAGGGTCGTACCCGTAACAAGAACAAGGCGAGTTCTCGTCTGATCGTCCGTCGTCGCAAGACCGGCAAGAAGCGCTGAGCAGGAGACTGAGCAGATATGCCACGCAGCCTGAAAAAGGGCCCCTTCGTTGATGATCATCTGGCCAAGAAGGTCGATGTGCAGAACGAAAAGGGCACCCACACCGTGATCAAGACCTGGTCGCGTCGCTCGATGATCACGCCGGACATGCTCGGCCACACCATCGCCGTACACGACGGTCGCAAGCACGTGCCGGTCTTCATCTCTGAGTCGATGATCGGACACAAGCTCGGTGAGTTCGCCCCGACCCGGACCTTCCGTGGTCACGACAAGGACGACCGCAAGTCGCGCCGGCGCTGAGAGGAACCCAGATGAGTAACGCAGAAAAGACCCGGCCGAGCCGCCGGGACGCGCTGCTGGGTGACCGGCAGGGTTCGTACGCGATCGCGCGTGGCGTCCGGATGTCGCCGACCAAGGTGCGCCGGGTGGTGGACGTGATCCGCGGCCTGGACGTCACCGAGGCGCTGGACGCGCTGAAGTTCGCGCCGCAGGCTGCGGCCGAGCCGGTCAGCAAGGTGATCGCGAGTGCGGCGGCCAACGCCGAGAACACCGAGAACCTGCGCGCCGACCAGCTGTACGTCTCCCAGGCGTTCGTGGACGAGGGCATGACCATGCGTCGGATCCGCCCGCGGGCCAAGGGATCGGCCAGCCGCATCCTCAAGCGCAGCAGCCACATCACCGTCGTCGTCGAACCGAAGGAGGCCTGAGCCATGGGTCAGAAGATCAACCCCCACGGCTTCCGGCTCGGTATCAGCACCGATCACAAGAGCCGCTGGTACGCCGACAAGGCCTACGCCGACTATGTCGGTGAGGACGTCAAGATCCGCGAGAGCCTGCACAAGGGCCTGGAGCGGGCCGGCATTTCCAGCATCGAGATCGAGCGGACCCGTGACCGGGTCCGGGTCGACATCTACACCGCCCGCCCGGGCATCGTCATCGGCCGCAACGGCGCCGAGGCGGAGCGGGTTCGCGGTGAGCTGGAGAAGCTGTCCGGCAAGCAGGTCCAGCTGAACATCCTCGAGGTCAAGGGCACCGAGACCGATGCCCAGCTGGTGGCCCAGGGTGTGGCCGAGCAGCTCGCCTCCCGGGTGCAGTTCCGCCGGGCCATGAAGAAGGCACAGCAGAGCGCGATGCGGGCCGGTGCCAAGGGCATCCGGATCCAGTGCTCGGGTCGTCTCGGCGGCGCCGAGATGAGCCGCTCGGAGTTCTACCGCGAGGGTCGGGTTCCGCTGCACACGCTGCGGGCCGACGTCGACTACGGCTTCTTCGAGGCGCGTACGTCCTTCGGCCGGATCGGCGTGAAGGTCTGGATCTACAAGGGTGACGTGTCCGGCACCCGGGCCGAGCGGGCCGCGCAGAAGGCTGCTCGCAACGCCGCTGCGGGCAACCGTCGCCCGGGCCGTGGCCGTGGTGGTCGTGGCGATCGTCCCGAGCGGGGCGGCCGTCGTCGGCAGCAGGAGGCCGCCTCCACCGAGAACGCCGGACAGCCGGCAGCCTCGGCGCAGGCGACGAGTGGGCAGGAGGCCTGACGAATGTT
>DATCVL010000307.1:0-2917 GCA_036566865.1 Microlunatus sp. | reverse complement strand
CCAGCCCTGACCTGAGCCCGGCCGAATTCCAACCACAGCCGAGATCCGAACGCCCCAGCCCCAACCCGTACGTTTTCCGACCGCCGCCGAGTTCCGCTCGCCCACCCTCGGCCGAGCCCGACCGTTTCCCCACCACAGCCGACTTCCGCACACCCACCCTCGGCCAAACCCAACCGTTTCCCCACCACAGCCGACTTCCGCACACCCACCCTCGGCCCGAGCCCGTCCGTTTTCCGGCCGGAGCTGGCTTCCGCACTCGACCACAACGGACGAACGATCGTGCTCGGCCCGAGCAACTGTCGGTGGGTGTTCCTAGGGTCGGGTCATGGCCAATACACATCACGCGATCGACTACGTCGAGCTGGCGGCGCCGGATCTGCAGGCGTCGAAGGACTTCTACGCACGGGTGTTCGGGTGGGAGTTCAACGACTACGGCGGTGCCTATGCGGGCATCCGGACCGCCGACGGTAGCGACGAGGTCGGCGGACTCAATCCCCAGGGTGCCGCGGGCCCCGGGCTGCCGTTGGTGATCATCTACTCCGACGACCTCGACGTCACGCTGCAATCGGTTCGAGACGCCGGGGCAGAGATCGTCGAGGGACCGTACGACTTCCCCGGCGGCCGTCGCTTCCACTTCTCCGATCCGGGCGGCAACCAGCTCGCAGTCTGGGGCAAGTCCTGAGCCCAGCGCAGGCTCAGACTCCCGAACTGTCCCGGCTGATCAAGCGGTACGGGACGATCTCGTGTCGCCCCGGACCGTGGTAGCCGTTGATGCGTTCCAGCAGCAGCCGGGTCGCCAGGTTCGCGATCTCGGTCTTGTCCGGCGCCACACTGGTCAGCGTCGGCGTCAGGTGGGCGGCGATCTGGAGGTCGTCCCAGCCGATCACCGCCACATCGTCGGGCACCTTTCGGCCCAGCTCCGCCAGGCCGTGCATTGCACCGAGCGCCAGCAGATCATCGCGGCACATGATCGCGTCGAAGCTGATCCCGCGCTCGACGGCCTCGTGCACCGCCTGCCGACCGGACTCCGGCGCGTAATTGTCGACCCGCAGATACAGCCGCCGATCCAGCTTCAGCCCGGCCTGGTGGATCGCGCGTTTGTAGCCCTCCAGCCGCTGACCCGTGGTGTGTGAGAGCTTCCGCCGGTTGTGACCGAGGAAGGCGATCCGCCGGCGACCGCCGGCCAGCAGGCTTGCGGCCACCTCGGTCGCCGCAGCGATGTTGTCGATCATGACGTGGTCGATTCCGGCCGGGGACGGCCCCTCGCCGATCAGCACCAACGGGAAACCGGCCTGCCGATCCGCCAGATCCTCCGGTGTCAACGCCACCGGATGGAAGATCACCCCATCCACCAGCCCGTGGTCCCGTTGATCGAGTACGGCTTGTTCCGCGTCCCGATCGGCCAGGGTCTGGTCGATCACGGTGCGTAGCTTGTGTGTCCGCAGACTCCGATCGAAGGCCTGGCAGATCTCGCCGAAGTACGGCACGTCGATCGCCGGCAGCGCGATCGAGATCGTCCCGGTCTGCCCGGTCGCCAGCCTGCGCGCAGTCATGTTGGGCCGGTAGCCCAGCTCGTCGATTGCAGCCTGCACCTTCGCCCGCAACTCCGGGCGGACGTACGGATGATCATGGACGACATTGGAAACCGTCTTGATCGAGACGCCGGCCCGCTCGGCCACGTCAACCAGTCGCACGGTACGCATGGCGGTCCTCACCTGAAACTCGGCTGAACTGCGCGTCCAGCACCCCCAAACGGTCTCACGCTGCACCCGAACCACTCGCCTCACCAGTCCCCGCCTCGGCGACGAGGGAGACGGACGAGCGAACGGCTGGATGCTATCCCAGCCCGGCACTGAGAACCGGTATCACGGCCCTGCCTCCGCCCCCGGCTCTGGAAACCGAATGGCAAACGGTTGACAACCTTACAGCGTTGTACGCCATGATGGCCCTCGCGTAAACCGCCCGTGACATGTCGATAGCCCTGTGTAGACAGGGATTGCACCGATGGAGATGTGATGGTTCCCAGCTTGCCTGCCGGCGCGCCTTTTAGCGTTGTACGACCAGAGGCGGGGGTGACGACCACCGATGCGTACCGTGCGTCCTGCTGAACGGTCGCCCCGCGAGCCGGGGAGTCGCAGATGGTGACCCAACAGGTTTCCACCCAGGCCGCGGGAACCGAGATCACCGGGCCGGGAGGCGAGCCCCCCACGCCCAAGCGGCGCCGGGTGCGGTTCGGCACCCGATTGCTGCACGACTATCCGGTGCTGCTGCTGGCGATTCCGGGGATGTTGATCATCCTCGCGTTCCAGTACTACCCGCTCTACGGCAACATCATCGCCTTCCAGGATTTCCAGCCGTACTTGGGAATCAGCAAGAGCCTGTGGAACGGGGTGGAGAATTTCGCGGTCATCGTCAACGGTGATCCGGAGTTCCTCAATGCGGTCAAGAACACCCTGATCCTGACTCTGATCCAGACGGTGATCGTGTTCCCCGCACCGATCATCGTTGCGCTCACCCTGCACAGCCTGATGTCGAATCGGCTGCGCCAACTGGTCCAGTCGATCCTCTACCTGCCGCATTTCATGTCCTGGGTGATCGTGGTCGCGGTCTTTCAGCAGGTGCTCGGCGGCACCGGCATGATCAACAACTGGCTACGCGGCCACGGCTTCGACCCGGTGCACATCATCGGCAACGCCCACGCGTTTCGCGGCCTGCTCACCTCCGAGGTGATCTGGAAGGACACCGGCTGGGCGACCATCCTCTTCCTCGCCGTGCTCTCCCAGATCGATCGATCGCTGTACGAGGCCTCGGCCGTCGATGGCGCCAGCCGCTGGCGGCAGGTCTGGCACGTGTCGCTGCCGGGATTGAAACCGATCATCATTCTGCTGCTCATCCTCCGACTCGGCGACTCGCTGTC
>DATCVL010000306.1:0-3877 GCA_036566865.1 Microlunatus sp. | reverse complement strand
GGTCGCGCTACCAGATGCGGCAGCGGATGTTCTCGATCGGCGACGACTTCATGATCACCAACCAGCAGGGGCAGCCGGCCTTCAAGGTCGACGGCAAGATGCTGCGGGTCCGGTCGACGCTGTTCTTCGAGGATGTCGGTGGTCGGCAGTTGTACAAGATCCAGGAGCGGATGTTGCGCGTCCGCGACACGATGAACATCGAGCGGCCGGACGGCTCGGAGGCGGCGAAGGTGCACAACGCACTGATCACCCCGCTGAGAGACCGGTGGCAGATCGACATCCCGGGTGGGGCAGACCTGTCCACCAAGGGAAACATCGTCAATCACGAGTATCGGATCGAGCAGGGCGGTGCCGTTGTGGCGACGGTGTCCAAGCGCTGGTTCCGGATCCGCGACTCGTACGGTGTGGATGTCGCACCGGGTCAGGACGACGCGCTGCTGCTGGCGATCACCGTGGTGATCGACATGATGGCTCACCAGGGACGATGAGGGGGAGACGATGAAGTTCGAGGATGTTGGACCGCTTCAGGTCCTGGTGGTCGGTTTCGACGTCGACGCGCAGTTCTCCGGCTCGATCGTTGAGGAGTTGGAGCGGCTGATCGGCAGCGGCACCATCCGGGTGATCGACCTGCGTTTCCTGACCCGGATCGACGACGACACGATCGAGGAGGTTGATCTTGATTCGTTGAGCGACGACGAGCGGGCCGGATTCGGCCAGGTGATCGACTCGCTGCGCGAGCTCGGCGGCCAGGACGGCGCTCAGGCAGGGGATTCCGCCAGTCTCGGTCCGGCCGACATCGACCGGGTGGTCTCCGATATCCAGGTCGGTCAGTCGATCGGCATCCTGTTGTTCGAGCACACCTGGGCGACCCGGTTGAAGACCGTCGTACGGGACGTCGGCGGGACCATGATCGCTCAGGGCCTGCTCACCCCGGAGGCGGCATTCATGGTGGGTGAGGAGGTCGCCGCGATCGCCGAGGCCGAGGCCGCGATCGAGTTGGCAACCGCCGTGTCGGGTGCGGCGATGCTGGACGCCGCGGCCGCGGTTGCCGAGTCCGAGGACATCAAGGCTGCAGCCGCGATCGACACCGTCCGGGCCTTGATCGCATCCGAGGTGATCTCGGACATCGCAGCGACCGACGCACTGGAGTCGTTGGTCGATGCCGAGTTGATCAGTGCCGAAGCGGTCAGCGCCGCGGCCGAGGAGGTGTTGGCCCGGGCCGAGGAGACCGAGCAGGCCATCGACGCGTTGGTCGATGCCGCAGACACCGAAGCCGATGCCGACGACGCGAAGTCCTGACGGTCTCGGGGGTGTTCGGGCGGCGGGCCGCTGAAGGGCTCGCCGCCGGTCAGGCCGGCCAGGCGCAGCGGAAGCCGACGTGGCTCATCCCGGTGTCGATCATCTGCGGCCGCCTGGCCGCCGGCCGATAGCGCAGGCAGTAGCTGTCGGCGCACAGATGAGAGCCGCCCTTGATCACCTTGCGGGGGATCCGGAACTGCGGCTGGGCCGGATCGTAGCTGTCGGCGATGTCTCCGCCGCGCGGGTTCTCGGGGGCGCAGCACGGGTGGTCGACCTCGTCCGGATGGCGTTCGGTCCACCAGTCGTCGGTCCACTCCCAGACGTTGCCGGCCATGTCGTACAGCCCGAATCCGTTCTCCGGAAACGAGCCGACCGGGGCCGTACGCTGCCAGCCGGACTCCCCGGTCGATCGCCAGGGGAAGTCCGGGCCGTCCCAGGTGTTGGCCATGATCCGGCCGTTCGGTCGCGGCTCGTCGCCCCAGGTGAAGGCGGCCCGGTCCAGTCCGCCGCGGGCGGCGAACTCCCACTCCGCCTCGGTCGGCAGCCGGGCGCCGACCCATTCGGCGTACGCGGCCGCGTCGGCATGCGCGATCTGGACCACCGGGTGGTCGGCTCGATCATCGATCGATGAGCGCCGGCCCTCCGGTTTGGACCAGCGGGCACCCGGTGTCCAGGTCCACCACTGGCTGAGGTGCCGAAGATCGACCGGAGCCGACGTGGGCGTGAACACCATCGAGCCAGGTACGAGATTCTCCCGCGCCGCACCCGGGTAGTCGGCCGGATCCAGCGGCCGTTCGGCCACCGTACGGTAGCCGGTCGCCTCGACGAAGGCGGCGAACTGGCGGTTCGTCACCTGGTGGCGGTCGATGCCGAAGGCGCCCACCTTGACCAGGTGCACCGGCGCTTCCTCCGGGTAGTGATCATCCGACCCCATGCTGAACTCGCCGCCGGCGAGCTGAACCACCTCATGATCATTTGCCGCCATGATCAACTTTTGTTGCCCTTCTGCTCGGTCGCCGATCCGGAGGAGGTGTCCAGCACGATCAGGTCGTGCCGGAAGAGCCGCTCGATGAACGGCAATGCGCCCGGACCAAGATCATCCACGGTCCTGGATCCGTCGATACGGCGAAACATGGCCAGTTCCTTCCCGGTGATGAACGAAACCAGATCCGTCTCGGTGTGCGCTCGGTTCAACAAGGCCGCGGCCGCACCGGCCGGCAGACGTTCGGTGACGGCCGTCGCGGTCGGGACGCGGATCGGCTTCCATGACCCGGCACCGGGGTCGGTGAAGTCGGGCTGTTGAGGCCCCGGATCCGTTGCGGAGTAGGCGATTACGGTGTGTCGCGCGATCGTACCGCGGAACAGTTCGAGGGCCGCATACTGCTCGGACACCGGCAGCTTGGCGATCCGGTCGGCGTGCGGCGTCTCGCTGATCGACCCGCAATCGGGCAGGTACGGAGCCTGCCGCTGCCAACGCCCGAACCGTAGCCCGCCATCGGTGATCAACTGCAACAGCTCGGGCACGGTGTAGGAACGGTCGCGCGGATTCAGCAGAGCGTCGGCGAGGGCGTCGTCGTCGGCGAAGTCGCGGGAGTCCCGCAGCAGCCTGCTGATCGGATGCCCGCTGCCGATCTCCCGCAGGGTTGCCACCAGATCGTCAAGATCAACTTGGTCGGTGCTGAGGCCAAGCCGCCGGCAGTAGTCCTGGATCAGGTAGACACCGGCTCGGCCGTAGGTCGCGTACACCATCAGGGTCAGCGCGCCGCCCGGCGCCAGCACCGACTGCAGCGCCCGCAGGCCGAGCAACGGATCGGCCAGGTGGTGCAGCACGCCGGTGCAGACGATGTGATCGAATTGCCGGCCCAGTTCGGCTACTTCCTCGATCGGCAGTCGGCGCAGGTGCAGGTTGGTCAGCCGATGCCGTTCGATCAGCCGGCGATGCTGCTCGACACCGGTGCTGCTGACATCGATCCCGACCACCTGGGCGTCCGGATTCAGGATGGCGTGTCGCGCCGCCTGCGAGGTTCCGCACCCGGCGACCAGGATGCGGAGCCGATCGGTCTCGTTCTGATCGGCCCTGTTCTGATCGGCCCAGGGCCGCCCCGGCCACACGAGGTGGTGGGCGGCCCTGCGCTGCTGCGGCTTCGCTGTCACTACGGCGTCGAGGTCGGTCGGTGGCGGGTACGGATGACGGTCGTAGAACTGCTCGATCGCGTCCCCGCGCCGGGGATCCTCGGGTTGCCGTAGCGGCAGGGTCATGAACTCATCATCCCGGCTTCCAGCTTCGCCTTCACCTTGTCGATGCTGAACGATGCCGGTTCCTGACGCGCCGGGAACTCGGCAAGCGTCTGCACCATCTCGGCGACGTACATCTGCGCCGGGATCACCAGGTAGGCGTGGCTGATCATCCAGTCGTAATAGGTGTTGGACGTGACGTCGGCCCGTTCGAACGGATCGGTACGCAGGTTGAAGATCTTCGGCACCCGCAGCTCGATGTACGGCTCGATCCAGACGTCCAGCGTTCCTCGCGCCCGCTGCTCGAGGAAGACGAACTTCCAGTTGTCGAAGCGCAACGCGG
>DATCVL010000305.1:0-17518 GCA_036566865.1 Microlunatus sp. | reverse complement strand
ACGCTGCTGGGTGTTACTCGGCAGTGCGCCGTCGGTCACGGATCTCTGCGTCGCCCGACCCGGGTGAGCGGCAGTGGGATCGGAATCGGCCCCGGCGCCCGAGCGAGTGTGCGCAAAGCCACCGAGTCCGGCGGCGCAGCTCGTCGAGAGTGCACGAATCCACCGTCTGCGCGTGGTATCCGAACCCGAACGGTGTGGTTGCGCACGCTCAGCGCTCGGCCCGCACCGAGGCAGTACATTCGCGCACACTCGCCGCTCGGCCGTACGGAATCAACACGTGCTCGCGCAGGAGACAGCATCGGCAACGGCGTGCAACCGGCGCCGAACCACCTGCTGGCTGATCCTGTGGCTCAGGGCTCCCGCTGAAACGTCTCGCTATCGAGGTCACCCACCGGATCGCGCCGACCTCGGGGCAATCGCGGTCGGCCGACGACCCACCGCGGATGACCGCGTAGGACCGCGCGGCCGATTCACCAGTTCGGGCGAATCACCGGTTCAGCCGGACTGCCGGGTCATTCCCCGGTCAGGACGATCTTGCCGAAGCCGGCGCCCGACTCCAGCCGGGCCAACGCATCCCGCGCCCCGGCAAGGGGAAAGGTACTGTCGATCACCGGACGCAGACCGGTCGCGACCAGCATCGACACCAGGCCCGTCAACTCGTCCTGAGTGCCCATGGTTGAGCCGATCACCCGCAGCGGCTTGAAGAAGATCTTGGTCAACTCGGCCTTGCTCGGTTCCGCGCCACTGGTGGTACCGCAGATCACCACGGCACCGCCAGGCTTCAACGAGTTGATCGAATGCGACCAGGTGGCCGCCCCGACCGACTCCATCACCGCATCCACCCGTTCCGGCAGCCGCTCACCGGAACCGAACCAGGCAGCTGCGCCGAGCTCGACCGCCCGCTCACCCCGTTCGGGCGAACGCGATGTCACCCACACCCGTAGCCCGGCCTGCCGGGCCAGCAGCACCAGCGCGGTCGCCACCCCACCACCGGCGCCCTGGACCAGCACCGTGTCGCCGGGCCGCAGCCCGGACTGCGTGAACAACATCCGGTACGCGGTCAACCAGGCCGTCGGCAGACAAGCAGCCTCGGCGTACGACAGCTCCGTCGGCTTGGCCACCAGATTCCTCCGCGGCACCCGCACGCGCTCGGCCAGCGTGCCGGGATAGCGCTCCGACAGGAGGCTGCGACGCGGATCGGTGGTGCTGTCCGGACCGGTGAACGAGGGGTCGTTGATCACCGCGTGCACCACCACCTCGGTGCCGTCGGCGGTGACGCCGGCGGCATCGCAGCCCAGGATCATCGGACAGGCCTCGGCCGACAGTCCGACCCCGCGCAGCGAGAACAGGTCGTGATGATTCAGCGCGGCCGCACGGACCTCGACCTCCACCCAATCCTGGGGGATGAGTGCACCGCCGGGAGTGGCGGCGACGTCGACGTCTGCCACCTCCAAGGCGGCCAACGGCTGGTCGGCATCGGTCCGGGCTGCGTACGCGGCAAGCATGCGGCTCACCTTAGAGCCGCCGCAGACGGTCTGACAGGATGTGCCGGTGGACCAAATCCAGCAACTGCTCCGAGTCAGCACCCAGCAGTACGGACACCGTCCGTCCGGTGTCTGGGCCGCACCCGGCCGGGTCAACCTGATCGGCGAGCACACCGACTACAACGACGGCTTCGTGATGCCGTTCGCGCTCGCCGAGCGGACGCTGGTCGCCGCCACCCCGCGGCCGGAGGAGACCTGGACGGTCTACTCAACCGACATCGGTGAGCAGGTCAGCTTCGGTGTCGAGGATCTGGTGCCCGGCATGCAGGGCTGGCAGGCGTACGTGGCTGGTGTGATCTGGGCGCTGCGCGAGGCCGGTCATCCGGTTGCCGGTGCCGAGTTGACGATCAGCTCGACGGTGCCGGTCGGCGCCGGTCTGTCCTCGTCGGCGGCGCTGGAGTGTTCGGTGCTGACCGCGCTGGTTGGCCTGTACCGGATCGAGGTGCCGCTGCTGGAGCGGGCGGTACTGGCCCGCCGGTGCGAGAACGAGTTCGTCGGCGCACCGACCGGTTTGATGGATCAGGCGGCCTCGACGCTGTGCACCGCGGACAACGCGCTCTTCCTGGACTGCCGTACGCACGCCTACGAGCAGGTTCCACTGGACCTCGGCGCGGCCGGACTGGAGCTGCTGGTGATCGACACCCGCACCCAGCACGCCCACGTCGACGGCGAGTACGCCGAACGCCGCAACACCTGCGAGCGGGCGGCTGCGGTGCTTGACGTGGCAGCGCTGCGGGACGTGGAGGATCTGGACGCCGCACTGGCCCAACTGCCGGACGAGTTGATGCGCAAGCGGGTCCGGCATGTGGTGACCGAGAACCAGCGGGTGCTGCAGGCCAAGGCGGTGCTCGCCGATCACACCCTCACCCCGGCCGAGCAATTCGCCCAGCTCGGGTCGATCCTCGACGCCGGACATGCCTCCATGCGCGACGACTTCGAGATCACCGTGCCGACCGTCGATCTCGCGGTCGAGACGGCCCGCTCGGCCGGCGCGATCGGTGCCCGGATGACCGGCGGCGGGTTCGGCGGCTGCATCATCGCCCTGGTCCCCAGCGGCACCGCTGACTTGGTCGGCGCTGCGGTCGCCGAGGCGTTCGCGACAGCCGGTTTCGGCGCGCCCCAGCACTTCCTCGGCGTCCCGTCGGCCGGAGCCCACCGAATCGGGGAGAACGGCAGTACACAGTCGCTGTCGGGCTGAAACTTGACTGCAACACGGGTCTGATCAGATATCAGCCTTCACGAAGATCTGCGATCGACCGCTTACCTTGACGCCGACCACAGACCGCAGCGGCGGATGCATGAAGGAGTACGAGGTGAATCTCAAGTTCAAGATCGGAGCGGTCGCCATCGCGGCCGTCACCACGCTGGCGGTCACCGCCTGCGGTTCCAACTCATTGAGTGGCGAGCCGACCGGCGGGGCCACTGCCGAGCAGCCATCGCAGCAGGCCGACCAGGCCCTCTTCGACAAGCTGCCGGACAGCATCAAGCAGAGCAAGAAGATCGTCATCGGCAGTGATGCCAGCTACGCACCGAACGAGTTCTTCGCCGGTGACGGCAAGACCATCCAGGGTGCCGACGTCGACCTGTTCAACGCGGTCGCCGGCAAGCTCGGGGTGAAGACCGAGTGGCAGAACGCCAACTTCGACTCGATCATCCTCGGCGTCAGCAGCGGCAAGTACGACATGGGCATCTCGTCCTTCACCATCAACGCTGACCGGATGAAGCAGGTCAACATGGTCAGCTACTTCAGTGCCGGCACCCAGTGGGCGACCGCCAAGGGCAATCCGAAGAAGGTCGACGCCGACAATGCCTGTGGCAAGACCGTTGCGGTTCAGCGGGCCACCGTGCAGGACACCGATGATCTTCCGGTCCGGCAGCAGAAATGCGGTGCGAACAAGATCAAGATCCTCCGGTTCACCGGTCAGGATCAGGCCACCGCTGCCGTGGTCAGCGGCCGCGCCGACGCGATGCTGGCCGACTCCCCCGTCACCCAGTACGCGGTGAAGCAGGCCGGCGGCAAGTTGGAGACCTTGGGTGACGTCTACGACTCGGCGCCGTACGGTTACGTCGTGCCCAAGGACGAGACCCAGTTCGCCGACGTACTGGCCGAGGCCCTGAAGCAGGTCAAGGAGGACGGCAGCTACGACGCCGCGCTGAAGAAGTGGGGCATCGAGTCCGGCGGCATCTCCGACTTCCAGGTGAATCCGACCAGCTGATCGGTAACTGATCATGAGTTCCTACGAGCAACAGCGGGCAGCCGGCGGCCGGTCGGACAACAACGGGCCGACCGGCAACTCCTCGCAGTCCGGCGAGGCCGGTCGGCCGGGCTTGATCCACGCCGTGCCGGTCCGGCACTACGGCCGTTGGGTGCTGGCCGTTGTGGTGATCATCCTGACCGCGATGTTCCTGAATCTGCTGATCTTCAACCCGGCCTTCAACTGGTCGCTGGTCTTCGAGATCATGAACCAGACCCCGGTGATCCGGGGCATGCTGATCGGCACCTTGCTGGTCACGTTGTTGACCATGATCATCGGGATCGTCGGCGGCGTGGTGCTGGCGATCATGCGGCTGTCGGACAACCCGATCCTGAAGGGTGTGGCCTGGGTCTACGCCTGGGTCTTCCGGTCCATTCCGCGCTATGTGCTGCTGGTGTTCATGGGCGCCGCGATGGGGCTGATCTTCCCGGACGGCATCGCCCTCGGTGTCCCGTTCGACTGGGTGATCATGAACCTGCTCGGACTTGACGGCGATCTTCGGTTCGCCCACTTCAACGCGAATGTGATCTTCGGCGGACTGATCGGTGCGGTGATCGGACTCGGTGCCTCGGAGGCGGCGTACATGTCCGAGATCGCCCGGGCCGGCATCCTCAGCGTCGATCGGGGACAGTACGAGGCCGCCGAGGCGCTGGGCATGAACCGGAGCAGGACCATGCGCCGGATCGTGCTGCCGCAGGCCATGCGGGTGATCGTGCCGCCGACCGGCAACGAGACGATCGCGATGATGAAGGACACCTCGCTGCTGGCCGGGATGGGTTCGGTCACCACGGAGTTGTTCATTCAGGTACAGGCGATCGGCAACCGCACCTATCAGTTCGTGCCGGCCTACATGGCGGCGATCGTCTACTACTTGATCATCACCAGCATCCTGATGGTCGGCCAGTCCTATCTGGAGCGCCGGTTCGGTCGCGGGTTCGGGGTCGCGACGGCCTCGCCCAAGGCGGCCGATGCGGTGATGCAGGCCGGGAGTGCACATTGAGCAGTCCACAGAGCACTGGGAGCAACGACCCGGCAGCTGGAACCGAGAGCACGCCGCCGCTGGTGCACGCGGTGAACGTGATCAAGCACTTCGGTGATCACCAGGTCCTGCAGGGTATCGACTTCGACGTCGCACCCGGTGAAGTCGTCTGCCTGCTCGGACCGAGCGGGTCGGGCAAGACCACCCTGCTGCGCCTGGTGAATCAACTGGAGACGCTGACCGGCGGCCGGATCTGGTTCGACGGCGAGCTGCTGGGCTACGAGGAGCGCGACGGCAAGCTCCATGTCCGCCGTGATCGCGACATCGCCCGGCAGCGGGCCAAGATCGGGATGGTCTTCCAACGCTTCAATCTGTTCCCGCACAAGACCGCGTTGGAGAACGTGATCGAGGCACCCCGTCAGGTGAAGGGGACGCCGAAGAAGGCGGCGATCACCGAGGCGACGGCGCTGCTGGAACGGGTCGGTCTGTCCGACCACGCCAACTACTACCCCGCTCAGATGTCCGGCGGCCAGCAGCAACGAGTGGCGATCGCCCGGGCGTTGGCGATGCGGCCGGAGTTGATGTTGTTCGACGAGCCGACCTCGGCGCTGGACCCGGAACTGGTCGGCGAGGTGCTGGCCGTGATGCGCGATCTGGCCGACGCCGGGATGACCATGCTGGTGGTCACCCACGAGATGGCCTTTGCGAACGAGGTCGCCGACCGGGTGGTGTTCATGGACGCCGGCCTCGTGGTCGAGCAAGGGCCGCCCAGCGAGGTGTTGACCCATCCCCAACACGAACGAACCAAGTCCTTCCTGCGCCGCGTGCGTCAGGAGGCCGAGGTGGAGAGCGCGAGGATCCGACTGCCGTGACCAGCACCGACATCGACACCGACATCCCCGAACCGCGTGACGTCCCTGAGCCGCTGGACATCAAGATCATCACACTGCACACCGCCGAGCAGCGGCGGCAGGCGGCCTCGCTCTATCGCTCGGTGTTCGGTTACGACCATCCCGCGTACGGCGTCAACCCGCGCTTGATGTCCGGGCTGAGCAGCAACGGCGGGTCGGTGATCGGCGCGTTGGACAACAACGACCGGCTGGTCGGCTTCACGTTCGGCTTCCTCGGCACCGACGGCATCAGCACCTACCACTATTCGCAGGCGGCCGTGGTCGCTGCCGATCTGCAGGGACAGGGACTCGGCCGTCAGCTCAAACTCGCCCAGCGGGAGGTGGCGCTGCGGTCCGGAGTCACCACGATGCGCTGGGCCTACGACCCGCTGCTCACCCGCAACGCCCACTTCAACCTGGATGTGCTCGGCGCGCGGGGCATCGCCTTCCATCCGGACATGTACGACGAGCGTGGCACCGATCGGGTGCTGGTCAGCTGGGAACTCGGCGACGTGGTCGACGAAGATCGCCGTGTCCGGGCACCCGAAGATGATCTTCCGACCGAGGAGAGCGCGGCCTGGGGGCGTCCGATCGAACAGCGGGATCGGCTGCTGCTGCCGGTGCCGTCCCGGATCGATCGGCTCCGTGAGCAACGGCCGAAGGCCGCCGCCGATGTCGCGCAGTCGGTCCGCGAGTTCTTCTCCCGGGCCTTCGACGACGGCTACCAGGCGATCTCCTGCCGGGCCGTCGGGACCACGGCCTTCTATGTGCTGAAACAGTTCGACGAGGTCTGATCGCCCCGAGCGCAAGACCCCGAGCCCAAAGACCCCGAGCAAGAGGATCCGGAGCAGAAGCCCCGAACCAGAAGGGATGGCAGCAACGTGAAGGTCGTGGCGGCACGCATGCACCGGGTCCGGCAGTCGCTGGTGCATGAATTCCGGACCAGCTCGCATCAGAAGAGCTACCTGGAACACATCCTGATCGAACTCCATGATCAAGACGGCACCGTGGGATGGGGCGAGATCGCGTCCCCGAGCGGGCCGTTCTACTGTCCGGAGACCGCAGACACCTGTTGGACCATCGCGGGTGAGTTCCTGCTGCCGGAGTTGATCAACCAGGACTGGGAGATTCCGGCCGCGGCCGCGCAGACCTGGGCGAAGGTCCGCGGCAACCCGTTCGCCAAGGCGGGTGTGGACATGGCGGTCTGGGCGTTGTGGTCGCAGGCCCAGGGCATATCGCTGGCCGAAGCGCTCGGCGGCACCCGGAGCACGGTCGTGGCCGGCGTGTCCCTGGGCATCGAGCCGACCATCGACGACCTGTTGGAGCAGGTGCACCGGCACACCGAGGCGGGCTATCCGCGGGTGAAGCTGAAGATCGCTCCGGGCTGGGACGTCGAACCGGTGCGGGCGGTCCGGGAGAGCTTCGGTGATCTTGATCTGCATGTCGACGCCAACGGCATCTACAGCACCAGTGATGATCATCTGGCCGCGCTGACCGCACTGGACGACTTCAACCTGACCATGATCGAACAGCCGTTCGCACCCCGCGACCTGCTGGCCCATGCGCAGCTGCAGACCAAGATCAATACCCCGATCTGCCTGGACGAGAGCGTGGAGACGGTGGACGATCTGCACACGGCCGTCGCGCTGAATGCGATCGGGGTGCTCAACATCAAGGTGTCCCGGATGGGCGGTCTCACCCCGGCCAAGCAGGCACACGATGTCGCCCAACAGAACGGAATCCGTGTCTGGTGCGGTGGCATGCATGAATTCGGCATCGGCCGCGCCGCCAACGTCGCGCTCTCCAGCCTGCCCGGCTTCAGCCTGCCGTCCGACGTGTCCGCCTCGGCCAAGTACTACGCCCGGGACGTGATCATTCCCGAAGTGATCGCCGACCAGGGCGTGGTCACCGTGCCGACGGGCCCCGGACTCGGCCACCGGATCGACACCGACTTCATCGCCGAACAAACCCTGCAGACCGTCGAGATCGCCGCCGGAAGGCGGTGATCGTGGCGAGCGCGACCGAGTCGGTGTTGATCACCGGCGGGACGATCCTGGACGGCACCGGTACTGCACCCCTCTCGGGCAGCCTGTTGATCAAGGGCGACCGGATCGCCGGGATCGTGCCGGCCGACGCCCGGCCCGCAGCCGATCGGGTGATCGACGCGTCCGACCGGGTGATCACCCCCGGCTTCATCGACCTGCACAGTCACGCCGACTTCACCATTCAGGCCACACCGGGCGCCGAGTCCCAGCTGCATCAGGGCGTCACCACCCTGCTCACCGGCAACTGCGGCTTCTCCCCCTTTCCGGTGATCGATCAGGAGGCGCTGATCGCGGCCTCCGCCTTCGTGGGTGGCGATCTGGACTGGTCCTGGACCGATGCCGCCGGCTTCGCCGACGCCTGTGATCAACCCGGGATGGCGATCAACCTCGCCCTTCAGGTCGGCCACCATGCGCTGCGGATCGCGGCCATGGGTGCCGACCAGCGCGAGCCCACCGCCACCGAGTTGGAACGGATGCGCGAACTCTTGCGCCGGGCGGCGGCGCAAGGTGCCTACGGTTTCTCCACCGGACTGATCTACGCGCCGGGCAGCTACGCGAGCACCGCCGAGGTCGATGCCCTGGTCGCCGAGGCAGGCGGGCAGGATCTGCTCTACTCCACCCATATCCGCAACGAGGGCGATCACCTACTGGACGCGGTCAAGGAGGCGATCCGCGCTGCCCGGCTGGGCTCGGCGCGGCTGGAGATCTCCCATCTGAAGGCGATGTCGCCGCGCAACTTCGGCCGGGTGAACGAGGCCCTGGAGCTGATCGCACAGGCCAGGGACGAAGGATTGGACGTCGGCTGCGACGTCTACCCGTACGACGCCTCCAGCACCACGCTGACCGCCCGACTGCCCGGCTGGGCCCTGGACGGCGGAATCCCCGCATTGCTGCACCGGCTGGCCGATCCCGATGATCATGAACGGCTGGTGGCCGAGTTGACCGCGGCCCAGGACCGGCAGTTGCCGGCCGATCGGGTCCGGGTGGCGACCGGTCCGGAATTCGGCAGCACGCTGGCCGAGATCGCCGAGCGTCGCACGATCAGTCCGGCCGAAGCGACCCTTCAGGTGCTGCAGGAGCAGCACGGGTCAGTCAGCGTGATCAACCACGGGATGAGCCCCGATGATGTCCGGACGGTGTTGCGGCACCCGCTCAGCTCGGTGGCCAGTGACGGCTGGATCATGGCCGGACCGCAGGACAACGGCTGGCAGATCGGCCATCCGCACCCACGCAACTTCGGCACCTTCACCCGGGTTCTCGGCCACTACAGCCGCGACGAACAGGCGCTCGACCTGCCCGAAGCCGTACGGAAGATGACCTCGCTGCCGGCCTCCCGGCTCGGCCTGGCCGATCGCGGGCTGCTGCGGCCGGGAGCGGTTGCCGACGTGGTGGTCCTCGACCCCGGCACCGTCGCCGACCGGGCCAGCTACGACCAGCCCTGGCAGCTGTCGAGGGGAGTCAGCGACGTTTGGGTTGGCGGCGTTGCTGTGTTGACCGACGGCCGGTCGACGGGCGCCCGCCCGGGCCGGGTTTTGCGTCGCCGGACGGCTGCGACCCGGACCGGGTAGACCCGGACTCCGGGGACCCTGGCTGCTGGGACTTGGACGGCTGGGACTTGGACTGCTGGGACTTGGACTTCGGTGAGCCGGACTGCTTGGTCGCCGATCGTTGATCCCCGGACTTTGGATTCGCAGCCTGCTGATCGGCGAACGGCAGTCGCCGGCCCTCGGTGAAAACAGCGGTCGAGGCCGGCAGGAAGATGCACACCAGCACGATCGCCGCGGACACGAACAGCGCCGCCGACAGCCAGCCGATGCTGCCCCGGAAACCCCAGGCCAGCGGCAGGTGCAGGAGTTGCAGGACCACCGCAGGACCCCGGGCCCAGTGCCGGCCCAACGCGATCCCGCGTCCGACCAGGCCGAGCGCGATGCCCCAGGCGATCAACATCCCGGCAACGCCGTAGCCGACGCCCGCCGACACGTTGGTCATCTCGACGATGATCAAGATGCCGTAGACGATCACCGCCAGTGCCTCGAGCCACATCACCACCGCCGCGACCCACAACGCCGGTCGAGCAACGCCGGCCGCACTGGCGGCATCGGCAGCGTGCGGCGTACGGTCGTCCGGGCGGTTCACGCCCACCACCCTAGAGCGGTGCTGGACAGGCCGAGAATCCGGCTGTGACCTGCCCAAATGTGAGCGACCCAACGCTTCGGCCCCCTTGTGCGTTCGTCAAATACTTGACAGTGTTGAGGGTCGGACCGGGGGACGGCGCGGATCGTGCCAACCCGGTCCCCATTATGTCGTCCGCGAACCCGCGGATTCGGACCAGATGTGAGGAGTAGTACGCCCATGGATTGGCGCCACAAGGCTGCCTGTCTGGATGAAGATCCGGAGCTGTTCTTCCCGATCGGGAACACCGGCCCGGCTCTTCTGCAGATCGAAGAGGCCAAGCAGGTTTGCCGTCGTTGCGATGTGCGCGAGGGCTGCCTGCAGTGGGCCCTGGAGAACGGCCAGGACCACGGCGTCTGGGGTGGCATGAGCGAGGACGAGCGACGTGCGCTGAAGCGCCGGGCCGCACGATCCCGCATTCGTACCGCCTGAGAGAGCACGTAGCGATCACATAAGCGTCGGCCAACGGAGGTCGGCGCTTTTGTTGTTCCTGCTGCCGCTCAGCGGTCCTTCCACGGGCACGGCAGATCGACCACCGCCCGGGTGCCCGGAGCGTCCACCCGATTGCTCAACTGGAACGTGCCGCCGAGTTCGCTGACCAGGCCGGAGACGATCGACAATCCGAGACTCTTCCGGCCGGTATCGGTGATCGAGAACCCCTCCGGCAGCCCGGGGCCGCTGTCGATCACCTCCATCCGCAACCTCCCGTCCCCCACGGACGGCTCGACCACCACCTCGTCGGTTCGGGTCGGTTCCAGGTCGGCGGCCAACGAGGCGCCATCGGCACCGACGACCAGGCCGTGTTCGACGGCGTTCTGACAGAGCTCGGTCATCACCAACGACAGGTTCGCCGCGACGCTGGACGACACCACCCCGAAGCTGCCCTTGCGGTAGGCGCGGACGGCGCCGTCCGCCGCTGCCACGTCGCCGACCATCTTCAAGATCAGATCGGCCACCTTGTCGAAATCGACCATTTCGTCGAAGGCCTGCGAGAGCGTCTCGTGCACGATCGCGATCGACGCCACCCGAGACATCGCCTCGTTGAGCGCCTGCTTGGCCTCCGGCGCATCGATCCGGCGGGCCTGCATCCGCAACAGCGCGGCCACCGTCTGCAGGTTGTTCTTCACCCGGTGATGGATCTCCCGGATGGTCGCTTCCTTGCTGAGCAACTCCCGTTCGGTACGCCGCAGGTCGGTGACATCGCGGAGCAGCACGATCGCGCCGGTCCGCCGGCCGCCGGGATTCAGCGGCACGATCCGCATCGTCACATGCGCCGTACCGGCCTCCACCTCCATCTCACTGGCCCGACGGCCGACCAACGCCGAGCTCAGCGAATCGTGCACCGGCTCGTTCGAGGCCGGCACCAGATCAGCGGTCAGCTCGGTCAGATCCGCATCCACCAGATCACCGGTCAGACCCAGCCGCCGATAGGCGCTCAAGGCATTCGGACTGGCGAAGGCGACGTCGTGATCGGCGTCGGTCCGGATGAATCCGTCGCCGACCCTGAGCCCGGTCATCACCCCGCCGTCGGCCGACGGGAAGTCCCCCGCGGTGACCATCTGGGCCAGCTCGGAAGCGGACTGCAGATAAGTCTGCTCCAGTGCTCCGGCGGTACGGATGGCGAGCTGGTTGGTGTGCTGCTCGACCACCGCGATGGTCCGACCCTCGTGACCGACCGGGATGGCGTGGACGTCGACCGGAATGCCGGCCTGCAGCTTGCCCTGGCTGGTCTGGGTGATGGTGCCGGAGAGGAAGGCCTCGGAGACCAGATGCTCCGGCGAGTAGGCGATCAGATCGCCGACCACATCATCGACGAGCGCGGTCGGTCCGGTGGTCGGCCGCACTTGGGCAGCGGCCCAGAACACGTTCCCGTCCGGCTCCGGTACCCAGAGCACCAGGTCGGAGAAGGCGAGGTCGGCGAGCAGCTGCCACTCCTCCAGCAGCACCCGCAGCCAGTGCACGTCGTCGTCGGAGAGTGCGGTGTGTTCGGCGACGACCTCCGACATGGACGGCATGGGCCGGGCCTCCAAACTCCCCGCTCACGGGGTGGATTTCTACCGGGCGCTTCCCGGAAAACAGGGCAACCGCATGATAGTTGTGATCCTCATGGGTATCGACGACGAACCCGCGGACGAGCATGACGACGATCCGCGCTGGCGCATCACCCCGACCAAGATCGTGGTCGCCGCCATCCTGACGGCGGCGATCGTGATCCCGCTCCTGGTCTGGACCTACGCACGGGATGCGCCCCGTTTGTTCGGGTTCCCGTTCTTCTATTGGTATCAGCTTCTCTGGGTCTTCCTGGCGGCCGGGCTCTGCTGGCTGGCCTACACCCTGCTCCGTCGTGAGTCTCGGCAGTACGAGGCCAGGACCGGCATGGTGGCCCCGACCGGTCCCCCGCCGAGCGATCCAGCGCCGGAGGAGACGGCGCCTCGGCACGCCGGTAACCAACGGCAATCGGACCCCGACGACGAGGAGCGATAGATCATGCAGAACGTCAACTGGGTCGAGTTGATCATCCTCACCCTGCTCTTCGTGATCGTCGCCGTGATGGGATTCCGCGCTGCTCGCTGGCGGCGCGGAGAAGGCCAGCTGGACTCCCTGCACGAATGGGGTCTGGGCGGCAAGTCCTTCGGCACCTGGGTGACCTGGTTCCTGCTCGGCGGTGATCTCTACACCGCCTACACCTTCATCGCCGTCCCGGCGGCGATGTGGGCCACCGGCGCGGTGTCGGGATTCTTCGCGGTCCCGTACACGATCGTGCTGTACCCGGTGATCTTCTTCTTCCTCGGCCGGATGTGGTCGGTTGCCCACCGGCATGGCTACGTGACCACGGCCGACATCGTCCAGGGCCGCTATCAGACCAAGAGCCTGAGCCTGGCGATCGCGGTCACCGGGATCCTGGCCACCATGCCGTACATCGCCCTGCAGTTGGTCGGCATCCAGGCCGTCCTGGAGGTCGCGGGAGTCGGTGGCAGCAGCGCGTTGGCCCGCGACCTGCCGTTGCTGATCGCCTTTGCCGTGCTGGCCGCGTACACCTATTCGTCGGGGCTGCGCGCGCCGGCCCTGATCGCGGTGGTCAAGGACGGGCTGATCTATCTGGTGATCATCGTCGCGGTGATCTATCTGCCGACCAAGCTCGGCGGCTGGACCGGGATCTTCGACGCGGCCGAACAGAAGATGGCCTCGCCCAGTGCCACCGATCCGAGCAAACCGACCGGAGCGTTCATCCCGTCCGCCAACCAGGCTTGGGCCTACCTGACGCTCGCCCTCGGGTCGGCGCTGGCGCTGTTCATGTATCCGCACAGCGTCACCGCGACGCTGAGCTCGAAGACGCGCTGGACCGGACGGCGCAATGCCGCGATCCTGCCGGCATATTCACTGTTGCTGGGACTGCTGGCGCTGTTGGGTTATGTCGCGATCAAAGCAGGGACCAAGCCGATCGGGTTGGACGGTCAGATCAATCCGCAGCTGGTGATCCCGCAGCTGTTCGATGATCATTTCCCGAGTTGGTTCGCCGGTATCGCGTTCGGCGCGATCGCGATCGGCGCGCTGGTGCCGGCAGCGATCATGTCGATCGCGGCGGCCAATCTCTTCACCCGCAACATCTACCGGGAGTTCTTCAAGCCTTCGGCGACACCCCAGCAGGAGGCCAAGGTGTCCAAGCTGGTCTCGTTGTTCGTCAAGGTCGGTGCGCTGCTGTTCGTGCTGCTGCTGGACAAGCAGAATGCGATCAACTTCCAGCTGCTGGGTGGGGTGTGGATCCTGCAGACCCTGCCGTCGATCGTCTTCGGCATGTTCACCCGATGGTTCCATCGCTGGGCGCTGCTGGCCGGTTGGGCCGTCGGCATGGTGTACGGCACCGTGGTCGCCTACGGCTACTGCTCGGCCTGCACGGTCAAGCACTTCGGCAGTTCGCTGGCGACCATGCCGCTGTTGGGACAGGCCGCGTACATCGGCTTCACCGCGTTCCTGCTGAATGTGATCGTGACGGTCATCGTGACGATCATCCTGCGGGCGTTGAAGGTGCCGAACGGCCGCGACATCACCCGCAAGGCCGACTACTTCGTCGACGCCGATGCCCCGGGCGTGGTGCAGCCCGACATCAGCCGCCCGGTCAAGTAGCCGATCGGCAGTGCTGTCATCCAGGGCCGGTGTCCGTGGCCGCGCCGCGGGGCGGTTTAGGGAAGGCGGCAGCCGTCGTGGCAAAATGACCTGCTGGCCGACAGCAAGACGGAAACTGAGGTGATACCGATGGGCAAGACCGGACGGAAGCGCCGCGCTCGCCGCAAGAAGGGCGCGAACCACGGCAAGCGCCCCAACGCCTGAGGCGTGAGCGATCTGAAACGGGAGACCGAGCTACTCGGTCTCCCGTTCTGTTTCCCGGGTCCGGTCGGCCAGCTCGATCCAATAGCGGCGGACCAACCCGTAGCCGTGCTCCGGACGATCCCGAACGTCCTGCAGTACGCCGCCGCAGCCCTCGATCGTACGGAACGAACCGACGTTGCTGTCGTCGCAGGTGATCAACACTCGCTCCAGGCCGATTTGCCGCGCTCGATCCAGGGTCAGCCGCAGCGCGGTCGACGCAATGCCCTGGCGCCGGCGTGACGGGCGCACCGAATAGCCGATGTGACCGCCGACGTCGGCGAGGAAGTCGTTGAGTCGATGCCGCAGTGCGATGAATCCGACCACGTCCGCTGAGCCGTCCGGCCCGCCGGCAGCCGGCTGAGCAGACTCATCCGGTCCGTCGATGATCCAGTAGTAGTCGCAATGCACCCGACCGTCGGTCAACGGACGGCTGACGTCGGCGCTGATGATCGACTTGGCGACCAACTCCTGGCAGCTGTCGCGGTCGGCCGGCGTCCCGTCGGACAGCCCCAACCCGTCGATGTGAAGGCCGGCGAATTCCCTGACGGCTGCGGCCCAGGACTCGTACCGGTCCATCGACGGCGGGCTCAGGGCGATCATTCGGTCAGCTAACCATGCCGGTCAGTGACCGGGCCAGACGTTATCCATAAGCCTGTGCGAGCAGGGACTCGGCGGCGGTCGCAGCCAGCCTGCCCCACTGCTGCTGGATCGGGGTGTCGGCGTGCAACAGGTCCCAGAGAGCCGAACTGGTCAGTCGGGCCTGGGTGCAGCGGATGGCAAGAGCGGCGTCAACTCCGGACACCTCGGCGAAGATCATGATCCGACGGCGCAGTTCGGCGACCGGATCGGTCGCGGCCATCAGCTCCTGGTGCCGGTACAGGCACATCGTCATCGCATCGAAGGCAGCCGTTCCGGACCTGCCCTTGGGATCGACGACCAGCCAGCCGCGGTCGGCATGCAGGATGTTCTCACCGTGCAGGTCGCCGTGGATCATCGTGCTCGTACGGTCCCGACCAAGATCATCAATGATCTCCAGGGCACCGGCGATCACCCGATCCGGCAGCGGATGGCCGAGTTGTTGATCTTGGTCGCGGAGTTGCTCGGCCCAACCGGCGCACTCGGTCGCCACGCTCGGCAGGCCCACCGGCGCCGGCACCGACAGACGCGCCGACAGTTCGGCCCCGATGATCAAGCCCTCGTCGGTGGGCAGATCGAGGGTGCGCTGCTCGACCCGTTCGATCAGCAGGGCCAGATCGGCCGGTTCGTGGGCATACAGCCGTACCGCACCATTGCCTTGCCAGGCTTGCAAAGCGGCCGGTTCGTCGACGTTGCCCGGGTGTCGGAAGGAGATCTTGATGATGGCCGGCCCGTCCGGCGAATCGACCGGAATGATCATCGCCACCCCGCCGTGGGTCGGCGGCCCGCTCGGTACGCACGACCACCGAGTCAGGCAGCGCTCGGCCAACGTCGGCAGCTCCCCGATCCAGCGCCTGCCTCCATCGCCTTCTCGGGCAATGGTTGCTACCGCAAGCTTGTCCGGGACTGTGATCACTCGGCACATCTTGCCAGGCGGCAACCTGGCCGCGGCAACTAGCGGGACTCGCGGATCTCGATCGTGGTGCTGGTGGCGATCACCGACAGCACCTTGGCTCGCAGGTGCTCCGGCGCTGCCTCGCCGCTGCAGCCGCGCCGGACCAGCTTCTTCAGCGCCTCCTCGGCGTCGAAGGTGTCCAGGCATGGCTCGCAGGCAGCGAGATGATGGCGGATCTCATCCGCATCGGCGGCCTCCAGCTCCCGGTCCAGGAACTCGTACAGCCGCGAGAGTGCATTCGCACAGTCGTCGCCGCCGGGCCCAGGACCAGTACGGTCACCACCGGTGTCGTGCCCCAACCCGGTCATGCCCGAGCCTCCTCTTCGTGCTTGTTCTCGTGCAGCAGGCCGCGATCGCGGGCGTAGTCCTCCAGCCGGTTACGCAGCTGCTTGCGTCCCCGATTCAGCCGGGACATCACAGTGCCGATCGGCGTACCCATGATCTCGGCGATTTCCTTGTACGCGAAGCCCTCGACATCGGCCAGGTAGACGGCCAGCCGGAAGTCCGGCGCCAGCGCCGACAGGGCTTCCTTGACGTCGGAGTCGGGCAGGTTCTCCAGTGCGACCATCTCGGCCGACTTCAATCCGGTGGAGCTGTGCGACTCCGCGCGGGCCAGCTGCCAGTCCTCCACATCGGCGCCGTCGGAGAACTGCGGCTGCCGCTGCCGCTTGCGGTAGTTGTTGATGTAGGTGTTGGTCAGGATCCGATACAGCCACGCCTTCAGATTCGTGCCGGGCGTGAACTGATGGAACGAGGAGTACGCCTTGGTGTACGTCTCCTGCACCAGGTCCTCGGCATCGGCCGGATTCCGCGTCATCCGCATCGCGGCGGCGTACAGCTGGTCGATGAATTCCAGCGCATCGTGCTCGAAGCGCTGGCGGCGCTCGGCCTCTGTCTCGGTCTGCAGGGTGTCGGTCGTTTCGGGCGCGTCCGTACCGCGGTTGGCGGACGCGGGCGAGCCGGCGGGAATTGTCATCAGGTATGAGCGTACCGGTGACCGCTCCGGACCCAGAAGAGCGTCATTGTGCTGATCGATCAAGGTTGGCATCAGCTGGTGCAACGCGCCCAGCGCCGGCATATTCCCGTGCCTGGACGCGGCCGGCGAAAATCCCTCGCGGGCCCGCGATCGAGTTGCTAACGTGCCCGGCGCCGTGATTCGAGTCGAGGAGGTGAGTCCCGTGAAGGTCGTCAACCAACGGGTGCTCCACCCGACTGCACGGCCGTGCGACTGATCGGTCGCCGGGAGCACCGCAGTCTCGCTCCCGAAAGGCAATCGCCATGCATTTCACTGCTCAGACCACCGGCCACGGCGTGGTCGAACGAAGCTTCGCCGCCGCCGGCATCCCGGGTGTGCTCTGGTCGCCGGACACCGGCTCGTCGACGGCACCGCTGATCTTGTTGGGCCACGGCGGAGGTCTGCACAAGACCTCGCCCGATGTCGTACGCCGGGCCCGTCACTACGTCACCACGTGCGGCTTCCGGGCTGCCGCCATCGACGCCCCCGGTCACGGTGACCGGCCACGAGAGGAGAGAGATCGACGGTGGGTCGCGGCCATGCTCGAGGCACGCGACGCCGGTGAACCGATCGGACCGGTGGTCGCCGAATTCAACAGCTCCCTGGCCGAACGGGCCGTGCCGGAATGGCGGGCCGTCATCGACGCGCTGCAGGACCTG
>DATCVL010000304.1:0-2507 GCA_036566865.1 Microlunatus sp. | reverse complement strand
CCTGACAGCTGTCGTCCCAGCCACCGATCCCGGTGACCGCCTCGGATCTTGCCTACGACAGGGGCAATCAGTCATGTCGGAAACGGCGACCAGAACCCCATGTCTCTGGGGTCATGAAGAAGTCGACGGGGCTCGGATTGGGCTCGCTTTGGTTCGCAAAGGGTCGCAATCGTGTGCTGCCGCCAGCGGAGGCGTAAGACGACATCACCGCAGGTCAGCGGGCAGTCTCGGCTCAAGAAGGCAGGCAATTGCAAAGGATCGCGTTCGCGCTCGCCAGCATCAAGGCCTTCCCGATGACGCATCACGTCGAATGCGTCGCTCTTCTCGAGAAGACTGACTCCGAACAGCGGCGCAGCAATTCGCGATGAAGGCGTGGATCTCCGCGGAGCAACTCCAGCGGCGAAGGGCGGTCGACGACGAGACCGTGCCTGCCCTGGCGTTTGACGCCAACTCTGCTGCCTGCCCGTAGCCCTGCGCCTCGCCCGCAGCGGGTGAAGCGACGGCGAGCTGGGCCTGCGACGGTACAGAGAGACAGTTTCCTCAGCTAGGTGGTGCCCCATGACCAGTCTGACGTTCGCGGTCCATCTCGTCGGCCAGGTCACCTCGCACTCGCCGAGGATCGAGCTGGCCGAACGCATCGAGGAGGCGAGCAACCGTGAGCCCGGGTGAATCCCAGGAGCCACCTACGGACTCGACGCCGAAGACGAACTGGTTGCCGCTGGTGGCGTTGGCGATCGCCCAGTTCGTCATGGTGCTGGACCAGTCGGCGATGAACGTCTCGATCAGCGCGCTGGTGGCGGACTTCGACACGACGGTGACCACGATCCAGGCGGTGATCACGCTCTACTGCCTGGTGATGGCCATGTTCATGCTGACCGGCGGCAAGATCGGCGACATCATCGGTCGGCGCAAGACGTTCGTCATCGGTCTGGTCATCTACGCGTGTGGTTCGGCGATGACGGCGTTGGCGCCGTCGGTGGCCATCCTGACGCTGGGTTGGTCGGTGCTGGAAGGGCTCGGTGCGGCCCTGGTGCTTCCGGCGATGGTGGCGCTGATTGCAGGCAACTTCGAGGGCGCCTCGCGGAAGGCGGCCTACGCCGTGATCGGCGGGGTCGCCGGTGCCGGGATCGCCGTGGGGCCGATCCTGGGCGGTTGGGCGACCACCGAGTACTCGTGGCGGATCATCTTCGCCGGTGAGGTGCTGCTGGTGGCCCTCATCCTGGTGATGACCCCGAAGGTGGCCGACGCGGTGAGGACCGGACCGGCACCGAGACTCGACATCGTGGGCACCGTGCTGTCTGCCGCGGGCGTCGGCCTGGTCGTGCTCGGGGTGCTGCAGTCGAGCACCTGGGGGTGGGTCAAGCCGACAGACGACTCCCCGGTGACGCCGTTCGGCTTCTCGCTGACGGTTTTCGTGATCGGCTTCGGCGCGGTCCTGTTGTGGGGCTTCAAGGCGTGGCAGGCTCGCCGAGAGAGTGGTGGACGCGACCCGCTGGTGCACCTCGCGCTGTTGAAGATCGCCCCGCTGCGCTCCGGCTTGGTCGGCCTGTTCAGCCAGAACCTGATCCTGATGGGCGTCTTCTTCACGATTCCGTTGTATCTGCAGCTGGTGATCGGGCTCGATGCCCTGGATACGGGCCTCAGGATGCTGCCCGTCTCCATCACGATGTTCCTCGCCTCGGCAGCCGGGTCGCGGCTGTCGCGCCGCTTCCCCATCCGGTCGATCGTGCGGGCCGGTCTGGCGACCAGCATGGTCGCTGCCGTGCTGCTCTTGGCCACCATCGAGCCGGAGCTGGACAACTCGAGCTTCGCCTTGTCGATGGCGGTGCTCGGCGTGGGGATGGGTCTGATCGCATCGCAGCTCGGCAACGTCGTGCAGTCCTCGGTCGACGCCTCGGGTCGGGGAGAGGCCGGCGGGCTGCAGTTCACCGGCCAGCAGCTCGGCTCGTCACTGGGCGTGGCCCTGCTGGGGGCGATCGTGCTGTCGGGGCTCACCAGCGCTTTCGTATCCAACATCTCTACCGATGAGCGGATCAGCAGCGCGGTCTCCGAGCAGGTCGGCGTGGCTGTCGGATCCGGAATCGACTTCGTGTCCGCTGACCAGATCGGAGCAGCTGCCCAGGAGGCTGGGCTGGACGAGCCGACCACCGAGGCGCTCGTCGAGGGCTACGAGTCCGCGCAGCTGCAAGCGCTCAAGACCGGGCTGCTCGCCGCGGCATTCCTTGCGCTGCTATCGCTGGCTTTCACCAGGGACCTGCCGCATGAGGTGCAGAAACAGGAACCGGCCCCAGACGAGACTGCGACGGGAAACGTCTAACGCCTACTCGGGCGGTCGTGCAACGGACACATAGTCCGTTGCGGGTATGGCGAGTTGCCGGTACAGATTCATCCTGTGAGCGATGACCTGTGGGGGACCGACCGGCTCGACCTGACGGCGTACTTGGAGCGGATCGGGGTCACAGAGCCGCCCGGCCCGTCCCGGGAGGCGCTGGAGGAGATCTACGACG
>DATCVL010000303.1:0-10028 GCA_036566865.1 Microlunatus sp. | reverse complement strand
GCCACCGATCCGCCGTTCGCAGCGGAGCGCTCGGCGCCGGCGTTGCCCGTCGCGGCGAGGCCATCTCGGTTCAGCACGGCGGCGAGCCTACCTGTCCTGTCGAGTCCGGTTTGCCGATCGCTACAGCGCCGACTCAGGCCGTCGGTCAGACGACCGGGCGTTCCTCGTACGGGATGGAGAGCACGACCGTGGTGTGGGTGGAGACCTTGCCCTTGCTGCGGATCACCGCCAGCAGGTCCTCCAACTCGGCGGCGCTGGAGACCTGGACCTTGAGCAGGTAGTTGGCCTCACCGGCGACCGAGTAGCAGGAGACGATCTGCTCGATGTCGCTCAGCAGTTCGGGGGTGTCGTCGGGTTGCTCGGCGAAGAACGGCTTCACCTCGATGAACGCGGTCAGCATCAGCCCCAGCGCCGATGAGGAGATGTCGGCTCGGTAGCCCGTGATCACGCCGCGCTGCTCGAGCTTGCGGACCCGTTGCTGGGCGGCAGAGGTGGACAGCCCTGTTGACTTGCCGATGTCGGTGTAGGACATGCGTCCATCCCGGGCCAGCAACGAGAGGATCTGTCGGTCGAGCTTCTCCATGCCGCTAAGCGTGCCAGTATTTCCCGCGTGACGACGCAAAGACTGCTACTTCTGGACACCGCATCGTTGTACTTCCGTGCCTTTTTCGGAGTACCCGACAGCATGCGAACGCCGGACGGGCGCCCGATCAATGCCGTACGCGGGCTGCTCGACTTCATCGCCCGGCTGACCGAGGACTACCGACCGACGCACCTGGCCTGCTGCTGGGACAACGACTGGCGACCGGCCTGGCGGGTCGAGCTGATCCCGAGCTACAAGGCCCACCGGGTCGCCGAACCGGAGGGTTCGGGGATCGGCGAGATGTCACATTCGGCCGAGACCGAGGTGGAGGGATCCCCCGACGATCTCGCCGTCCAGGTGCCGATGATCATCGACGTGCTCGGCGCGCTCGGGCTCGCAGTCGTCGGCAAGGACGGATACGAGGCCGACGACGTGGTCGGCACCCTGGCCCGTACCAGCGGCATCCCGACCGACATCGTCACCGGCGACCGTGATCTCTTCCAGCTCGTCGACGACGGCCGGCAGATCCGGGTGCTCTACACCGCGCGCGGCGTCGGCAAGCACGACCGGGTGGATGACGCCTGGATCCAGAACCGGTTCGGGGTGCCGGCCGCCGGCTACCGTGATTTCGCCACCCTCAAGGGCGATCCGTCGGACGGGCTGCCCGGAGTATCCGGCGTCGGCGAGAAGACCGCCGCCCAGTTGATCACCAAATACGGCACCATCGAGGGCATCCTGGCCGCCGCGAGCGAAGCGAAGTCCACGATCGCCCCAGGCGTCCGCGCCAAGCTCGCCGCGGCGATCGACTATCTGGCCGTCGCCCCCGATGTTGTCGGCGTCGTCGACAACCTGGACCTGGGCGTCACCCTGGACGACCTGTCGCTCCCGTCGACCCCGGCCGACCCGGCCCGTTTTGCCGAACTCACCACCGACCTCGGCCTGGGTGGCAGTGCCGACCGTGTCCTCGCCGCCCTCAAGGGGGCCTGAGCGGAGTCGTGCCCGGCCGCATACTGACGGGTTGGCGACAGGATGATCATCGGGCGGGCACGGCGATCGCATCGAAATCGCCGGCCCGGAGCAGCCGGACCGTGACCGTCGGACGCCCGAGAACTTTCGCCTTCAGCAGCCGATGCACGCCGTCGAGGACGGTGACTCTCCGATCGGCTCCGATATACCCATCGAGCGGATAGCGCAGGTCGGAAGCCATCGTTCGTTGCCATTGATCGCGATAGCGATCCGGGTCGGACGCCACCTCGGCCGGCGACACCTGGAAGGGCCGACCGTCCAGCGCCCAGAACGGAAGCTCCAGCAGCCATGCCAGCTCGGCGATCGGCAGGACCTGCTCAGGCAATCGGAGTGCGTGCAGCCGATCCAGATCCCAATGGAAGTCCAAGATCACACCGCGGAGCGTCTCCGGCAGCTCGGCCAGCAGCGGAAACGGTGCGCGATCCTTGCGGTCCATCCCGGCAGTCTGCCGAACCGCACAACGCCGGAGCGTAACGACACAGGGAACCAACGCACGCTCGGATTGCACCCGCCGGCTTCCAAGATCAACGCTGAGGTCGATGTTGACAGTCCGGCCGGCAGGACCATGATCATCGCCGGCGGTGATCGCGGACGGCCGGCACGATCTTGATCAGGTCGAGGAGGGATCTCCCGCACCCGACGCGGCCCACTCCTGCCGGGTGATCTGGTAAGTCAGCCGCGCTGACGCCGGCTCGTCGATACACCGCAGGCCGAGCTTCGCGAGGGTCGCACGTGATCCGGTGTTCTCGCTGACAGTTCCGGCCCAGATCCGACTGATGCTGGTGGCAGTGAATCCGTGATTGATCACGCATCGTGCGCCGTCGCTGCCGAAGCCCTGCCGCCAGAACTCGGGCTTGATCCGGAATCCGAGCTCACCAGCATCCTGCTCGTCGCTGGGTACGCCCAGTCCCCACCATCCGACGAAGCGGCCGTCACCGAGAAAACCTGCCCAATAGCCCAGCCCGCGAGCTACGTCCGTACGCGGACCCAGCCGCCGCGACCACTCGCTCTCGACCTCGATCCGGGATGAGATGGCTCCAGTGATGTGCTTCATCACGGCGGCGCTGCTGTTGAGTTCGTAGAACAACTCAAGGTGGCTTGCGTCGGCCGGCACCAACCGCAGCCGGGTCCCGGTCAAGGTCGGGATCATGCGTTCACCATTGCGTCCCACTCCACGTCAGGGCACGATGAGTCGTGCCGTCCAAAGATCACCATGACGAGCCTCGAGTTCGTCGGTGGTCCTACCCTGCTCACACGCGGATACCGCGTCGGTGACCAGTCTGGCGGGTTGAGGTCGACCACAGCCTGATCCTCTGGTTGATCAAGGACCTCGCGAGTCTTTGATCTTGCTCCGGCATGGCCAAGGCTGCCGAACGCTATGTTGAGCGGGTGCGCCAGATCATCGATGCCCACGCGCATCTGCAGTTTCCCGGCGAGTCGTCGTGGGTCGGGTCACCCCACGGCCACTCCGATTACATCGACGCCACCGCCGACTTGCCGCTGTCCCGATTCGCGGTCCTGGTCATGGCACCACAGGGTGACCTCGCAGAGACCCGCCGCTTGAACGACACCGCGCTGGCCGTAGCCGAGCGCGACGAGCGGGCGTTCGCGCTGTGCTCGGTCCACCCCGGCGACGGCGACCAGGCACTCGCCGAGATCGATCGGGTCGCTGGATCGGGCGCCTCCGGCCTGAAGCTCCATCCGAGCACCCAGCGATTCGACGTCGCCTCCGATGAGCTGCTGGCAGTGACGAAGAGGGCCGGCGAGCGGGGGCTGCCGATCCTCTTCGACACCGTTGCCACCGCCGACCCGGGGCAACCGGAGAAGTTCATCAATCTCTCCATGACCTGCCCCGAGACCGACCTCGTGCTGGCGCACACCTTTGGGCCGAAATTCGTCCAGGCCGTTCTGTTCGCGGTGTTGGCGAGATATCCGAACGTGCGACGCAACGTCTACCTGGAGCTGTCGGCCACGGTCTGCATGTTCGCCGACAGCCCGTTCACCGACCAGCTGAGATGGCTGTGCCGCCAGCACGGGACCGACCGAGTCCTGTGGGGCAGCGACTACCCGGTCTTCTCCCCCGCCGAGTCCCTGCAGGCGCTCTCCACCTTCGGATTCAGCGACGATGAACTCGATCAGATCACCTGTCGCACCGCCGAGGCCGTCTATCGTCTCGGCGATGCCGACTGACGAAGCGCACCGTCGAAGCGGGCTGTCGAAGCAGGGCCATCCGCAGCCGGCCAGTGCACTGACCAGCAGCACCGCGTCGGTCGACGATCAGCCGATCAGGGAGCGAACGGCGTCGAGGAAGGGTTGGTCGTCCCCCGGGCGGTCACCGAGGTAGTACTGAGCGACCTTGATCCGGTTGTCGGCGTGCGGGTCGGTGACCAGGAGTTGATGGAGCAGTTCGGTGCAGGCCTGGCGACCGTCGCCGCGGATGCTGTCGTACTCGATCAGGTACGCGGCTGCGGTGCTCGGATAATCGGTCGCCGATGTGGCGGCCGACTGCCCGGGCGGCAGCACCACGGCGTACGGCTTGCCGGTGGCGAAGTAGTCGACCAGGGCACCGCCGACGTCGGTGATCAACGCATCCGAGGCATCGAAGTCCGCGGCCAGGTCGGCACCCCGGCCCTCAGCGGCCAACCGGTGCTCGCGTCCGCTGCTCTCCCGATCCCTGCGCAGCAGGTCATCGACCGCGTTGATCTCGACCCGCTCACCGGCACCCAGCCAGCTGAACGGATGCGGCCGGAAGACCACGGTCGCGCCGCGCTCCAGCAGTGCGGAAACGATCTTGGTGCCCAGCGGCAGCGAGCTGAGCACGGTCTGGGCGTTGTAGCCCCGCCAGGTCGGAGCGAACAGCACGGTGGGCGGATCGGCCTCGACGATCGGCCGTTCGGATCGCCGCAGACCGGACATCTGCGGCCGTCCGACGATGACGAACTTGTCCATCGGAACGGTCAGCCCGGCCTGGGCGTACCGATCGATGGCGGCCTGCCCGGCGACGAAGACCAGGTCGAACATCCGGTGCATCGGATGTACCGACATCTCCTTGTCGGAGTCACCGTGGCCGAGGTAGATGTGGGTCAGGCTGCGATAGGTGACGAAGCTGGAGTTCTCGGCCACCCCGTTGACGTAGAACGCGACCTTCAGTCCGGGAACGATCACCGAATCCAGGTCGCTGCCGGTCGGCAGGACGACGATCGGTGCGGTCGTCACCCGGCGGGTCGAGGGCAGCGCTTCGGGATGCCGCAACACCACCAGATACGGGACCGCGAGTCTTTCCAAGATCGGGATCCACATCGCCAACTGGTAGGAGGCATCGTTGCGACGCCCGGTGTAGATCACGAACCGCGGTTGATGATCAGCAACCGCCGACCGGATCCGCCGCCGTTGGGTGTCCCGCCCGCGCCGTGATCGGTAGGCCAGGAAGAGGTTGATCAACAAACCGGCACCGGCGATCAGCATCAGCACGAAGGCCACCCACCCGGGCAGGGTCAGCATCGCCAACACCATGATCAACACGATCGCGCCGACGATCGCCTGACCACTCTTGCCGGTCGGCACCTCGACCGGTCGCCGATAGTTCGGCAACTGCACCGCGAAGGGCTGCCGCGGGCCGTGCACCACCGCCAGCAACGGCAGCGCGGCCACTTCGCCGCCGACGCCGATCGCGGCGATCAGGCCCGGCGCACCATGGCCGCGCAATCCGGCGATCGCCGCCAACGCGACGCCGATCGCGATCGCGATCGGCAGTTGACCGATCACGGCCCGGACCAGCGTCTGCGGCTTCATGCTCGGACCCGATCGGTCAGCAGTTCAGCGGCGCCGGCCAGGAATCCGTCGGCAGCATGCCCGGGTGCGAAATCGCCCAAGTAGTAACGTCGCATCTGCTGCCGTTCGGCGCCCTTCGGATCGGTGATCAACAACTGGTCGACTCCGTCATCGAGATCGCCCAGGTCGTCGGCAATCGGATAGCCGGCACCGGCAGCCGGAGCCTCGGCCACCAGTTCCGACTCGGTCCGGCCGACGGCGACCACCGCGAACGGCTTCCCCGAAGCAAGATAGTCCGAGATCACCGCAGAGACGTCAGTGACCATCGCGTCGGACGCGTTGAAGCAGTCCTCGACACTCATCTGCTGCTCAGCCTCGACTCCCCACAGGTGCTCCCGGCCGCTCTGCCTGCGGTCCTCGTCCAGCATCGCTCCGATCTCGGCGATCAGGGCCCGATCCGCGGCGAATCGATAGTTGAACGGGTGCGCCCGGAAGATCACCCGGACCCCACGCCGCAACAGCGCGGCAACGATCTCCCGGCCCAGCGGCAGCGAGTAGACCCTGCTGTCCGCGTACGGTCCCTGCCAGGTCGGCGCGTACAGCACGGTCGGTTCGGCCACCTCGGCGATCGGCGTCTCGGCCGGCCGGATCGCCTCGGTCTGCGGCCTGCCGACGATCATGAACTTCTCCGCCGGAATGATCACGTTGTGCCGGCCGTACCGGTCGACCGCGGCCCGGCCGGCGGCAAAGATCTTGTCGTAGATCGCATGCACCGGGTTGAAGCAGGCCGGCTTCTCCGAATCGCCGTGGTTCAGCCAGACATGGGTCAGTTCGCGGCGTTCGATCAGATGGGTGTTGCGGACCGCGTTGTTGACGTAGAAGGCGACCTTCATGCTGGGGACCACGACGTCCTCGAGACTGCGCAGGGTGGGCCGATAGAGCACCGGCACACCGGTCCCCCGGGTCAGCGCCGTGATCTCGGTGAGCATCGGCAGTGAACGGGTGACGATCAGGAAGGGCCGCCCGATCCGGATGAAGTACGGCAGCCACATCCCGACCTGATAGCCGGCGCCGATTCCGGAACCGAAGTAGACACAGAACTCCGGCGCCATCCGCTCCAGCACTGGACGTACCGAGGCCTCGGCCGCCACCGCCGCGGCCAGTCGCCGTCGGGAACCGCGCAGCGCAACCGTGATCATGATCACGTACCCGACCGCGAGCACCAGCCACAGCCAGCCGAAGATCGGCGGAGTCAGCGCCAGCACCCAGCCCAGCGCGACCAGCGTGACTCCCGCCAGAGCCAGCCGCCGTGGCAGCGGCGAGCTGGACGGCACCGACAACCCCGGGAGCCCGTCGGCCACCACGGCCGGAAAGTCCCAGCCCTCGCGGACCGCCGACTCCGTGGCTGCGGCGACGATGATCACGATCGTGCCGATCGCTGCCAACAACGCTGGTCCGCCGTCGACGCCGATGGCAGCTCCGGCCGCCAGCAGCAAGATCATCCGGGGACCGTCCAGCGGGGTCGCCGCTCGTTCGCCGTCGCGGAAGGTCAGCACGGCGACGCCGACCCCGATGGCCGCCGCGATCAGACCGACCCACGGCGCGTTCCCGAGCGCGCCGGCCAGCGACACCACCGCAGCCAGCCCGGTGATCATGGTCCGGGCGAGGCTGTCCAGATTGCGTCGGATGGTGTCCCGGCTGACCGCGGTCGATCCGTCGTCGGATTCAGCCACCTCGGCGATCATCGGCGCCGGGTTGTCGCAGGCAGCCTGGACTGCCCGGGTGAAGGCGTCGGCATAGCCGTCGACCGGGAAGTCGCCCAGATAGTCCGACCGCACGTCGGCCCACACCTCGGCCAGCCGATCACCGGTCGGCAGCAGCAACTCGTCCAACACCGCGGCCAACCGATCAAGATCATGATCGATCAGGTAGGCGGCCCGGGCCACCGGATAGTTCCCGACGAAGTCGTCCAGCTCCGCGGCAAGGTCGGACGGCGACGCAGCTGATCCCACGACCACTGAATCCACGACCGACGGACCGGGCGGCGGCGCGACCATCGCCAGCGGCTTGCCGGAGAAGAGGAAGTCCGACACCACCGCGGAGACGTCGGAGATCATCACGTCGGCCAGGTTCATGCAGCCCAACGCATCCAGGTCGGTCTCCGCGGCCGGACCGTACCGATGCCGGCGTCCGCTGTTCCGCTCGTCGGCGGCCAACATTGCCTGCACCCGTTCGATGATCGCCGTCTCGGCGCCGTCGCCGTAGCTGAACGGATGCGGCCGGAAGATCACCCGGGCGCCACGGTCCAGCAGCGCACCGACGATCGACTCCGCCCGGTCCAGGGAGCTGAGGGCGGTCTCGCTGACGTGGCCGCGCCAGGTGGGTGCGTACAGGATCACCGGCGGCGCACCGGCAACCCGTTCGGCGGTACGCTCCGGGCTGGTCTGCCGGATGACCTCGACCTGGGGTCGGCCGACCACCCGGAATTTGCTGTCGTCGATCAGCACTCCGTGCGCGCCGTAGCGCCGGTTGGCGGCCGGGCCGGCGGTGAAGATCTGGTCGTACATGGCATGGGTCGGGTTGTACGACGGCGGCTTCTCCGAGTCGCCGTGGCCGAGATAGACGTGGGTCAGCTGGTGATAGCGGATCAGTGCGCCGTTGCCGGACGAGGCGTTGACGTAGAAGGCCGCCCGCAACGACTCGGTCATGATCAGATCCAGGTCGGCGACGCCGCGGCAACAGACCACCGGGACGTCACTGAGTGACTCGATCGCCTCGGCCGGCAGCTCATTGCGGGTGACGATCAGGTACTTCCGTCCGGCCCGGGCCAAGTACGGCAGCCACATGATCAACTGGTAGGAGGCATCGTCCGGGCGGGCGGTGTAGAGCACGAATTCGGGTGCGTAACGGGCCACCGCATCGGTCAGCCCGCGCTGGATCCGGGCGGCGACCCGGCGCCGGCCCCGCACCTGCCGGACCAGCACGACGATCGGCAGCCCACCGACCACGGAGACGGCCAGCAACAACCAGCCCGGCAACCCGATCGCAGCCAGCACGGCTGTCAGCACAGTGGTCAACAACGACGCCGGCGCGATCAGCCAGGCCGCACGGGTCCGCGCCGGCAACCGCGGCAGCCCCGGCAGTCCGGTGGCGTACGGGGCCGGCAGCCGCAACAACCGGACCACGAACGGTTCCACTGCGATGGTGCCGACGATTGCAGCGACCGCCAGCGTTGCGCAGACCACACCGGCCGGGTCCGCGATGTGACCGCCGCCCCAGAACCTCGGGATCGCCAGGCAGAGCAGGGCCCCGGCCGCCAACATCCGCAGACCGGCGAATCGCCCCAGACCGCCGAATCCGCCGACCACCCCGAGGATCGGCCCGAGCCGGCCGGTTCGATAGATCGCCTCCGGCGGGTCGTCGGGATCGGGTCGGCGAGGGAAGCGCAGGAACTGCCCGACCAGCGCGACCACCAGCAGCACCACGGCAATCCATCGGGCGACGGCCGCCGACGACCCGTCGCCCGCGCCGATCAGGCCGCCCGTAGCGAAGCCCAGTCCGCACCAGGCCGAGGCCGCCAGCAGCAGCGCGGTGAGTGCACCGCCGGCCGCGGAGACGGCTGACCCGCGCAGCGCCGTACGGTGCCCGCCGGGTCCGGCCTCGGTCATGCGGATGTGTTCTCCTTGCTGGTACTGAGTGGCCGCTGTGCGGGCTGCCTCGCCCGGCACCGCTTCGGCTCCCCGAGTGCAGGGTTGTCCGGCCCAAGAGTGTCATGCGGCGATCCGGATCACGCGGAACGCGGCAACCGAGTTTAGGGTGTCTCTCGCGATCCGAGCGGCCGCACCCAAGCCGCGTGTCCCCCAAGGAGAGGTGGAGTTGGTGTTGGCGAATGCCCGGAAGCAGACCCGTGGGCTGGCACGGCGGCTGAGCAAGAGGCTGCCCGCGACAGCGCAGCGGGGCGCGCGTTACGGCTGGCGGCGACTGCGGCCGTACGCCAAGCGGGCGTTCTACTCCCGGCCGGCATCGCCCCTGGTCAGCATCGTCATCCCGGTCTACAACGTGGAGCGGTACCTGGCGGCCTGCCTGGACAGTGTGCTGTCCCAGTCCTACTCCCACCTGCAGGTGATCGTGGTCGACGACGGGTCACCGGACGGATCGATCGACATCGCCCGTGCCTACGCCGAGCACGACCGCCGGGTGCAGATCGTCCAGCAGGCCAACGCCGGACTCGGCGCCGCCCGCAACACCGGCGCTCGACACGCCCACGGCAGCTTCCTGATGTTCATGGACTCCGACGATGTGCTGCGGCCGGACGCCGTCCGGTCCTACGTGCGAACGCTGCGGCAGACCGGATCGGACTTCGCCGTCGGTTCGTACGACCGGATGAACAGCACCCAGACCTGGCCGGCCGCGTGGTGGATCCGGTCGGCGCATCGTTTCTCCCGGTTGCGGACGAACCTGGTCGAGTCTCCCGACATCTGCGTGAACGCGGTGGCCTGGAGCAAGTTCTATCGACGCAGCTTCTGGGAGGAGCACGGCTTCGCCTTCCCCGAAGGTGTGCTGTACGAGGACCAGGCCCTGTCCGCGCGGGTCTACGCGACGGCCCGGCAGTTCGACGTGCTGGCCAGGGTGACGTACGGCTGGCGGG
>DATCVL010000302.1:0-8133 GCA_036566865.1 Microlunatus sp. | reverse complement strand
CGCTTGTCGAAGCGGTCGGCGATCACTCCGCCGTACGGAGTGATCAACAGCATCGGCAGGAACTGCAGCGCGGTGGTGATCCCGACCGCGAGGCCGGAACCTCCGGACAGCTCCAGCACCAGCCAGTCCTGGGCGACCCGCTGCATCCAGGTGCCGACATTGGAGAGCAGCGCGCCGGTGAAGTAGATCCGATAGTTCCGGACGCCGAGCGCGGCGAAGGTGCGACCGGGCGATCCCAGCCGGGGCAGGCGGCGCGGGCGGCCCGACGGGTCGGCCCCGTCGTCGACCTGGGCGACCGAGCTACCCGGTTCGGCAAACCCGGGCTCGGGCGGATTGGGGTCGGCTTGCAGCTCGATCGGATGGTGGCCGGCCTCGGCCGGCGGGTTGTACGGGGTGGTGGAAGGGGTGGACTCGCTGGAGTCCGGTTCGGGAAGCGTCGAGGACGCTCGGGTCACGCGCGATTCACCTTCTCCAGGATTGGTACGGCTTTGCGGAGGATGTCGCGCTCCTCCGGCTCGAGTTCGGCCAGCCTGCGGGCCAGCCAGTCGTTGCGTCGCTTGCGGTTCGCCAGCAGCACCTCGCGGCCGGCGTCCGTGAGCGAGACCCTGGCCTGTCGGCGATCGTCCGATCCGGCCGAACGGCGGACATAGCCGCGGCGCTCCAACTCGTTGACGATCCGGGTCATCGACGGCGGCTGGACGGTCTCGTGCGCGGCCAACTCGCCCATCAGCTGATCACCGTGATTCAGCAGTACGCCCATCGCCGACAACTGATTGGGACTCAGGTCGAGCGACTCGTCGCGCATCTGCCGCAACCGCCGGGCCAGCCTCAACAGGGCAGGACGCAGAGCGCCGGCCAATCCGGCGTTGCTCCGCAGGTCGGTCGCCCGCGCGTGCTTCGTCCCGGGGTCTCGTGTCGTCACCGCGGGCAGTCTAATACTTAGCGCCGCTAATTACAATCGCTAAAGATCTGCGCCGGCAGCAGCGGACGTGATCCGTGCCGTACCGATCAACATGATCATGATCATCAAACTGATCAGCATGCCGATGATCGGGCCGGCCACCGGGAAGCCGAGCCAACCGATCGCGCCGGCAACCACTGCGAGCGAGGTGATTCCGTCGGTTCGCGCATGGACGCCATCGGCCATCAAGGCCGCCGAGTCGATCCTTCGGCCGACCGGATCCGATACCGGGCCACCGTCTCGTTGCCGACCGAAGCCGACCAGCCCCGCCACCATCACCCAGCCCGGATGCTCGAGTTCACGCGGCTCGATCAACCGCGCCACCTGCACGCATACGCAGATAATTGCGGCCGAGTCGTCAGCGCATCGGGCCGGTCCGGAGGCATCGATCAGGGAGCGGGACGGTCCTCCTCGTCGAGTCCTTCGATGACCTTCTCCAGCAGGTTGGCGAGCTCACGGGTCTGTCGCTGGGTAAGGGGCGCGACGATGTCGCTCTCCACCACGTTCGCCTCGCGGATGGCGGCCGTGAACAGCTCCCGGCCGCGGTCCGACAGTCGGACCAGGACCCGGGTGCGGTTGTCCGGATCAGGCTCTCGCTCGACCAGTTTGCGTTCGACCAGCCCGTCCAGCCGGTGAGTCATCGACGACGGCGCGACATCGGTTGCGGCGGCGAGCTGGCTGGGGGTCATCGGTCCGTCCTTGCGGGCGAGCTCCTTCAGCACCGACCACTCGCCGGAGGACACATTGAGGTCGGCGAGCTGACTGTCGTACCACTGGGAGAGCCGCTTGGCCAGCCGATAGACCGACTCGACCACTCGCTGCACCTGCTCGTCGGCACCCGCGGCGACAAAGGTGGCGACCGCGGCTCGGTAGTCATCGGTCAGCGATGTTCGGTGTGCTCTGGCCATCAGGCAACCCCGTTCCGGGCGTGATATTATTTCGACGTCGAAGTCTTCCACTTCCAAGTCTTCGTTCATTCGATCCTAGACCCGGCCATGGCGCAGCTGCCGTTGGCCGGGTCTCTCTGCGTCATCGAGGGGGTTAGACGTGCGCCGCCGCGCCGGTCTGCTGATCATCGCTTCCGTCGTCGCCATGCTCGGCTGGGGTGCCGTCCTCCCCTATCAGTACGCCTATGCCGCGCAGACGCGTGGCTGGGGCGGCATGGTCGGCGCGGCCGCGGCCAGCCTGTTCTCGGTCGGCGCCCTGGTAGCGGCTCCACTCGGCGGGCGACTCGCCGATCGCCACAACCCCGCCCTGGTCGCGATGGTCACCCGGGCCCTGGCCGCAGTTGCTGCCGCGTCCTTGATCATGGCCGACCATCCGGCGACTTTCCTTGCCGGGATGGCATTCTTCGGTTTCGGCCTGGCCGGCGGCAACCCGGCCCAGTCGGTGCTGGCGCTACGCTGGTCGTCCGGCGGCACCGACCGGCGGCGACTGTTCGCCTGGATCGTCAGCGGCCAGGCGCTCGGCATGGGCCTTGGCTCCTTCCTCGGGGGCTTCATTGTCGATCTTGATCGAATCGACGGGATGGTGTTCGCCTTCGCGGTGGCGGCCGGTGGCTTCGCACTCTCGGCGCTGCTGATCGCCGCGGCCGCACGCGGCGCGACCGACCTGAGCGGCGATGAGATCAGCCCGCGCGAGCTGGATCCTCGTCCGTCCCAGGCCTGGAAGTTGATCAAGTCCTCCCGGCCGTTGCTGTTGATCGCGGTGATCAGCTTTGCCCTGCAGTTGGCGTACAACGGCCAGTTCGAAAGCGGCCTGCCTGCCTACGGATTGACGGTGCTGCAGGTCTCGGAGCGGGCCGTCGGCATCGCCGCGGCGGTGAACTGCGCGGTACTGCTCGGGCTGCAGATGCTCGTGATCCGCTGGACCGCTCGGCGATCTGCCCCCGGCCTGCTGATGATCGTCGGCGGCGTCTGGGTGCTCAGCTGGGCCGTTCTCGGACTCGCCGCACAGCTACCCGGGCTGTCCTCGGTGATCTTCGTCGGCATCTTCGGCCTGTTCGCGGCCGGCGAGACCCTGTTCGCGCCGGTCCTGAACCCGTTGATCGCCTCGCTCACACCGAGCCGCATGGTCGGCACCACGCTGGGGCTGTTCACCGCGTTCAACACCGCCGCCACGGCACTCGGCCCGTTGATCTCCGGCATCACCCTCGGCGCCGGGATGTCCTGGCTGCTGATCGCCGGCAACATCGCGATCAGCCTGGTGGCCATCGTCGCGGCCCGCCGCCTGCACGCCGCACTGCCCCGGCCCCGTACGGTGCGGGCCGAGGTCGCCGAGAGCCTCGCCTGAGGCCCGGACTGGATCGACCGGTTAGGCAGACCTAAGCTGAGGTGGTGCCGTTGATCGAGCCGGACCCCGGGACACCGTCGCGGTTGCTGAATCCATCCAACCAAGCCGAGGGGAGACTCTGACAACCGGCTGTTCATTCCGTGGTCACCCGGAAGTTGATCACTGGTTGACCGCGCACTCCTAACCTCATCCCGGCGCATCATCTCAGGTGCGATTCAGGGAGGATGATCATGAAGCTGTTGCCCATGCTGGGCCTCACCCACGGAAACCGAAGCCCGGTCACCTGCGCACTCAAGTGCGACAACGCCTGCGCGCACCCGATTCCGAACCAGTCGACCGAGCCCAGCTTCCGCGAGGTCGCCACCGCTCAGTTGAGCCGCCGCCGACTGCTCGCCGGGGCCGGCGCGCTGGCTGCGGGAGTCACCGCCGGCGGCGGCGCGCTCTCACTCCAGCCCGCGGCCGCGAGCCCGAAGGGCCACCCAGGAGAGACCGGCGGTGCGGTCGGCACCGGTGCGCTGTCGTTCACGCCGATCGATCCGGTGCCGCTGGAGAAGGACGCCCTGACCGTGCCCGACGGTTACGCCTGGACGCCGATCCTGCGTTGGGGCGATCCGCTCTTCCACAACTCGCCGGCCTTCAACCCGGACCGGCCGAACGCCGATGCCCAGGAGCTGCAGTTCGGCTACAACAACGACTACACCGACGTCATCGTCACCGACCGGGCCGGCCGCGAGGCACTCCTGGTCTGCAACCACGAGTACACCAACCGCGGCATCATGTTCGCCGAGACCTCCAGCGACGCCGAAGAGCTCGAGGTCATCCGTACGCTGATCGCCGCACACGGCTTCAGCGTCGTCGAACTGGAACGACAGGCGAAGGGCCGGACCTGGTCCTACGTCCAGGGCGCCCGGCTGAATCGGCGGATCACCGGCAACACCGAGTTCGAGTTCGACGGTCCTGCAGCCGGTGGAACCCTGCTGCAGACCGCAGCCGACCCGGCCGGTAAGTACCCGCACGGCACCCTCGGCAACTGCTCGGGCGGCACCACCCCGTGGGGCACCATCCTGTCCGGCGAGGAGAACTTCAACGGCTACTTCGTGGCCGATCCCAACGCCGTCGGCAGCGCCCGCTACGGCCTGACCGGCAGGGCCAGCACGTACGGCTTCGAAAAGGTCGATCCGCGTTTCGATGCGACCAACTCCGCCTACGCGCACGAGCCGCATCGCTTCGGCTGGGTGGTCGAGATCGATCCCTACGATCCGAATTCGACCCCGAAGAAGCACACCGCGCTGGGTCGGTTCAAACACGAGGCTGCCAACGTCCGCGTCGACGACGAGGGCAATGTCGCGGTCTACATGGGTGACGACGAGAAGTTCGACTACCTGTACAAGTTCGTCGCCAAGCGGAAGTACATCGAGGGAAACCGCAAGCACAACAAGAAGTTGCTCAGCGAGGGTGACCTCTACGTCGCCAAGTTCAGCGGCGAGCAAGCGCCGGACAACGCCAACCTCGGCACCGGCGAATGGCTGCCGCTGACCCAGGACGGAGAGTCGGTGATCCCGGGGATGTCGACCGAGGAGGTGCTGGTCTTCACCCGGCTGGCAGCCGACAAACTCGGCGCCACCCCGATGGATCGACCCGAGGACGTCGAGCCGAGCCCGGTCACCGGCAAGGTGTACGTGGTCTGCACCAACAACTCCGATCGTGGGGTCAAGCCCGGCAAGCCCGGCGCCGACGCGGCCAACCCGCGTACGCCGAACAAGGACGGCCACATCGTCGAGCTGACCGAGCACCGGAGCAGGGTCGATGCCACCACCTTCACCTGGGATCTGTTCCTGGTCTGTGGCGATCCTGATGTTGCCGGCACCTACTTCGGCGGCTACGACGGCGAGGTCTCGCCGATCTCCTGCCCGGACAACATCGCCTTCGACTCCAAGGGCGATCTGTGGATCTCCACCGACGGCGCGCCGAGCGGACTGAAGCTGGCCGACGGGCTGTTCCGGGTGCCGCTGACCGGCAAGGAGCGCGGCAAGGTGTCCCAGTTCCTGGCGGTGCCGAATCAGGCCGAGACCTGTGGCCCGGTGATCCATGATCGCGACGGCTCGGTCTTCGTGGCCGTACAGCACCCGGGCGAGGAGGGCGGCTGGGACGACCAGCAGTCCTACTTCCCCGACTACGTTGCGGCCGGCTCCCGTCCACGCCGCGGCGCGTGGCGTGGCCCCCGGCCGGCGATCGTCCAGGTGACCAGGAAGCGCCACTGATCAAGCGATAAGAACGCGACCGCAGTTGGGGTTCAACGGCCCGTTCCGGGTGGTTCTCCCCAACTGCGGTCGCGTTCTTGTCGTACCGACCCGCAGAGATCTCAGTCGAACAGGCCCCCGGTCTCGTCCCAGGCGATGGTGTCCCAGACCGGCGCGGACGGTTCGGAGGCACGCTCGGGTTCGGCCACCGAGGAGTGCGCTCCGCAGCCGTGATCGATGCTGACCACGGACGCATCCGACGGCGAGTACGCGTTGGCGCAGACCCCGAACTCGCGGCCGAGGCTGCCCCGCAACCGGACGAAGAAGCCGCAGGTGACACAGGTCGCCGGCGCCTGTTTGCTGAGCGCGTTGTCCGGACCCCCGTCGCCGACCAGCCAGCGGTTCGCAGCCTCATCCCGCCCGTCGACCGACAGCACGCGCTCACGGCCGAGCCCGAGCTCTGAGACCACGGCGCGGATCTGGGATGCCTCGGCCGGCTCGGCGTTCTCCGCATCCTCGCCGCCGGTGTAGCCGGGTTCGAGCCGCGGGTCGTTGTCCGGCGACGGCATCAACATCCCAGGGCCCACGTCGCCGGGCTGGACCCGGTCCGACCACGGCACCCACTCCTCAGCCAGCAGCGCACCCTCGCCGGGCAACAGCACGACCTCGTCCACACTCGCTTGCTTGGCCCGCGACGCACGAGCCACGGTCACCGACCACTTCCAGCCGACGTACCCGGGATGCGGGCAGGCGAAGTGGTGGCTGACGACGCGTTCGGCCTCGGCAACGCAGCCGAGGTAGTCACCGAACCCGAGCACGCCGGCCGACTCCTCGACCGCCTCTCGGGCCAGATCGACGGCGCCTGCGCAGATCGTGTCCAGTTTTACTGCGCGGGTGCGACCGGTGGAAGGCATGCGCCCTATTCTGGCAGCCGAGGACGCACCGGCTGTAATCCCCAGCAACAACCTTCAGTGGGATGGCCTCGTCCCTGGACGCAGCTGCAGGGGTCGCTGATGACGGAACGCAAGGCCGACCGGGTTGCCGAACCTGCCGGATCGGGAGCGAAATCGATCGGGCGTGGCATCGGGTCCGGTTTCGGTCGGCTGCTCGGGGTGGCCAATTCCGGCGGCGCCCGGGAGAGCGGACTGGGTCGACTGCTCTATCTGGAGTTCATGAATTCGGCCGGCGATGCGGCGGTCGCGATCGCGCTGGCCGGGACGATCTTCTTCGGTACGCCGACCGACCAGGCCAGGCCGCAGGTGGCCTTGTTCCTGGCCCTGACGATGGCGCCGTTGGCGATCCTGGCACCGTTCATCGGTCCCTTCCTTGATCGTTTCCGGCACGGCCGGCGGTGGGCGATCGGGATCACCGCAGCACTGCGGGCCTTCCTGTGCTGGGTGCTCGCGGGGGTGCTGGACGAGAGCTCGGTCTGGCTGTTCGTCTGCGCGCTCGGGGTGCTGGTCGCCAACAAGGCGTACGCCGTCAGCCGGGCGGCCGCGGTGCCCCGGCTACTGCCGGAGTCCGCCACCCTGGTGCAGGCGAACTCGCGGATCGCCATCGCCAACATCGTCGGGCTCGGCGTCGGCGGCGGGCTGGCCGCGCTGATCGCCCGGCTCGGCCCGGACTGGGCGCTGCGATTCGCGTTCGTGATCTTCATCGCCGCCACCGTGTTGTCGGTGATGCTGCCGGCGCGGGCGGACTCCACCCGCGGTGAGGCCGATGCCGGCCTCAGCTTCTGGCGCCGTCATCACAACGACAAGATCAACAAGCTCCGTCGCTTCCGGTCGATGACCGCTCGGCTGCAGCGCGCGCTGCTGGCGACCATCGGCGCCCGGATGATGTCCGGCTTCCTCACCTTCTTCCTGGCCTTCCTGTTCCGGGAGCATCCGATCGGTGATCTGCCGACGATCCTGGCGCTCGGGATCGTGGTCGCTGCATCCGGTGTGGGCAGTGCGCTGGGCACCGTGATCGGCAACCTGATCAAGGAACGCCGGCCGGAAACCGTTGCCTGGTTGGTGTTGCTGGTGGATGCCGGGATGGCGGTCACCACCACCCTGCTCTATTCGACGGTGACCGTGGTGGCGATGGGATTCGTCACCGGCCTGGCGTCCCGGCTGGCCAAGCTCTGCTACGACGCCCTGGTGCAGAGCGACGTCGACGAATCGGTACGGACCTCGGTGTTCGGTCGGTCCGAGGCGGTCTTCCAGATCTTCTGGGTGGCCGGCGGATTCCTCGGCATCGGGCTGCCGCTGATGCCGCGGCTGGGCTTCGGTGTGGTCGCCGTACTGCTGCTGATCGTGATCGCGTTGATCTTCCTCCAGTCCCGCTCAGCCCGTCCGGACGGCAGTGTCAAGACGTCCGCTTCGGAGGATCCGGCCGCCGAAACTCCGTACCGGACCGATGAATGATCGTCTATGGGGTGGCCTATCCGGTCCGCGAACGCTGCTGACATCTCGGACTCGCTCAGATCAGGCCGGCCGAAATGCTCGGTCCGAGCACTAAGCTCCGGCCATGACACACCAGGACCTGCGCCAGGAGTTGCGGGTAGAGCCCCGCGACGGTCATGTCGATCTTGCCGACTTCTCCACCGACCGGGTGCCGTCCGGTCCGAAGTCGAAGAAGAAGGCTCTGCACACGCTG
>DATCVL010000301.1:0-7589 GCA_036566865.1 Microlunatus sp. | reverse complement strand
AAACTGGTGCCGCCCTGGCCGAGAGCCGAGGCCATCACCGCACGGGCCGCTCCCAGTAGTTCGACCAGCTGCTTGCGAGGCATCGCATCTGCGGCCTTTGCGTAGTGCACCCGCGCCTGCCACAGCGCCTCGTCGGCGTAGATGTTGCCGATCCCGGAGACCACGGTCTGGTCCAGCAGTGCGCGCTTGATGCCGGTCCGCTTGCCACGCAGTCGGGTCGCCACGTCGATCATCGAGTACGCCGGGTCGAACGGGTCCAGCGCGATGTGGGCGATCTCGGCCGGCAGCTCCGCACCGCCGGGAGACAGCGACAGCCCGCCGAACATCCGCTGATCGACGAATCGGACCTGCGGGCCGCCGTCGGTGAAGCCGAATCGGATCCGGGTGTTGCGGGCGTCGGGCAGATCCGGATCGCAGACCAGGAACTGCCCGCTCATGCCGAGGTGGGCCAGGATCGCGTCGCCGTCGGTCAGCGGCAGCCAGAGGTACTTGCCGCGTCGGCGAGGTTCGGCGAAGGTCCGGTGGGTCAGCGTGGCAGCGAAGTCGGCGGGGCCGGCCAGATGTCGGCGGACCGGTCGCGGATGCAGGATCTCGACGTCGGCAATCGTCCGACCGGTCAACGCGTCGGCCAGCCCGCGTCGGACGACCTCGACCTCAGGAAGCTCCGGCACCGGAGTCGGCCGGGTGGCTGTCCAGGTTCCGCGAGACCTCGGCCCGCAGCGCCTTGAAGGCGCTCGCGGCGGCCTTCTGCTCTGCTTCCTTCTTGTTCCGGCCGACGCCGGGACCGAACTGCTGATCATGCAGGACGACCTGGGCGGTGAAGGTTTTCGCATGATCCGGACCGGACTCCGACACCGCGTACTGCGGGGCGGGCAGGCCGTTCAGCGAACACAACTCCTGCAGGCTGGTCTTCCAGTCCAGACCCGCGCCCAGGGTGGCCACCTCGGCCATCACCGGATCGAACAGGTGATGCACGAAAAGGCGAGCACTCTCGATGCCTTCGGCGACGAAGACTGCACCGATCACGGCCTCGGTGGTGTCGGCCAGGATGGACGACTTGTCCCGGCCCCCGGTCGTCTCCTCGCCGCGGCCGAGTTTGATCAGGGAGCCGAGGTCAAGGCTGCGGGCCACCTCGGCCAGTGCGCGCGAGTTGACCACCGCAGCGCGCAGCTTCGCCAACTGCCCCTCGGACATGTCGGGGTTGGACGTGAAAAGGTGCTCGGTCACAACCAGACCGAGCACCGAGTCTCCGAGAAACTCCAGCCGTTCGTTGGTGGGCAGGCCACCTTGCTCATAGGCGTACGAACGATGGGTGAGGGCACGATCCATCAACCCGGGATCGATGGTGATCCCGAGTTGGTCCAGCACCTCAAACGCGCCAGAGCGCCCCGGTTCGGGCAAGACAGTTACGAGGCCAGCACCTGGCGGCGGCCGCCACGGGGACCGTACTGACCGCAGGCCGGGCAGGCGGTGTGCGGCAGGTGCTTCTCCCGGCAGGCCGGGTTGGCGCAGACCACCAAAGTCGGAGCGGACGTCTTCCACTGGGACCGGCGATGCCGGGTGTTGCTGCGGGACATCCGACGCTTCGGAACGGCCACGATTATCTCCTCGAACTCTTCACCGGATCGTCCGATCCGGATCACTCACTTACGTCCTGAATGTGTCAGGACTCGTCGCCCGGCCACGAGGTGAGTCCCGACCACCGCGGATCGATCGGGGCGTCGTGACCGTGCTCCGGATCGGCATTGAGGTCGGCCCCGCAATCGGGACACAGTCCTCGGCAGTCCGGTCGGCACAGCGGTTGGAACGGAAGGTCCAACACCACGGCGTCGCGCAGCACCGGCTCGAGGTCGAGCAGATCACCCTGCAGGTGTCTGATCTCGTCCTCGGTTTCGGCGTCCGCCTCCGCGTTGTCGGGATAGACGTACAGCTCCTGGAAGTCCACGACCTCTTCATCGGTCAGGTCCACCAGACACCGAACGCACTGCCCCGCCATCCGGACTTCTGCCGTTCCGGTGACCAGCACCCCCTCGACCACCGACTCGAGACGCAGATCGAACTCGATCGGCGAGCCTTGGGGAACCCCGATCACATCGATCCCCAGTTCCGCTGGCGCCTCCGCGGTCCGCCGGACCTGCATCATTCGCCCCGCGCCACGGCCGAGATCCACGGTGTCGATCACCAGGTCCGAACGGGCGTCCAGCGGGCGAGCTGCCGCATCCACAAGCAGTTCCCTTCAGCGCAGCGGTCAGAACATCGTCATGACCGACGCCCAACTCTAGCGGTGTCGCATTCGCTGGCCAAACCAGCGGCGCACCGGGGTGGGGCCTGGTCGTTTCGGTCAGTCGTCCAGCGTCGGCAGTTCGGTGGCCCGGGGACGGCGGTCGTCGGTCTCGATGCCGTTGCGTTCGGCCAGCCGTTTGCGCGCCGTGCGAACCTGGCTGGAGGTCTTGGCCAGGACCGATTCGAAGCCGGCCATCCGGGAATCGATGAAGACGTCGACCTCTCGGCGCAGTGCTTCGGCCTCGTGCTCGGCGTCGGCGATGATCTTGGCCGCGTGCTCCTCGGCCACCTTGACCTGGGAGCTGTGCGCAGCCTGCTCGAGCGCGTGTTGATTGGCCGCGGCGATGATCTTGGCCGCCTCGGCCTCGCCGTCGGCATACCGGACCTTCTGCTGCTCGATCACCGAACGGGCTTCTTCGATCTCACCCGGCAGGTTGGCGGCGAGGTCGTCGATCACCTTCAGCACCTCGGAACGGTTGACCACACAAGACGCCGACATCGGCATCGCGCGCGCGGAAGCGATCAGCTCCCGCAGCTGCTCCAACCGTGCCTCGGTCGTCAGCTCCTCCGGCATCGATGTTTCCTCTCATCCCGGTCGGGTCACGACCGGCACACACTCGTCTGGATTGGGATGTGGCAAGGTCCAGAGCCGGCCGCATCGGTGCCAGGCACCCGAGATTGCGGACTCGGCGACTGAAATCTAGTCCGTCCCCACCGTTACACAAACTTGACCAACGCGCGCGGCGACGGCCGGGCCGCGCCGCTGTCGGCCGATCGGGCGTCAGTTGTCCCGCGACGCCAGCTTGTCCCGGGTGCGAGCCGCGATCTGCGGCGTCACGAACTGATCGAATTCGCCGCCGAACCGGGCGATGTCGCGGACCAGGCTGGACGAGATGAAGGCCCAGCGAGCTGCAGCCGGCATGAAGACCGTTTCGATCCCGGTCATCGCCTGGTTCATCTGCGCCATCTGCATCTCGTAGTCGAAGTCGGCGGCCACCCTGAGGCCCTTGACCACACAGTCGATCGACTGCTGCCGGCAGTAGTCGACCACCAGTCCGTCAAACAGATGCACCTGGACGGCAGGCAGCTCCGCGCAGGCTTCGACCAGCAACTCGACCCGCTCCGGCGGAGTGAACAGCCCGGTCTTGCTGCTGTTGTTGCCGACCAGCACATGCACCTCGTCGAACTGCCGGGCAGTCCTGGCGATGATGTCCAGGTGTCCGTGGGTCGGCGGGTCGTACGAGCCCGGGCAGGCCGCTCGGCGCATCGTTCCTCCTTCTCAGGTGCTCACGTTGATCTTGGTCGGGTTGATCTTGATCGGGTTGATCTTGATCGGGGAACTCACCGCTGCCAGAACCACAGCATGGTCTCGCCGTAGTCCTTGCTCCACACGTCGGCCGGATCGTCCGGCCAGGTCAGCTCCTCGGTTCGCGACGATCGCTCGATGATCACCAGCGCATCGTCGGTCAGCCAGCCCTGCTGGAGCAGGACGGCCAGGTGTTTGCTGAGCACGGCCGAGGCCAGGTCGTACGGCGGATCGGCGAAGATCACGTCGTACGGTCCCGGTGGTGGCGCGCCGATCACGTCCTCCACCCGTCCGGTCCTGACCTGCACCGGGAGGTCGAGTTCGCGGGCGTTGTCGCCGATGATCCGCGCCGTCCGCCGGTCGGACTCGACCAGCAGGACCCGGGACGCTCCCCTGCTCGCGGCCTCCAGCCCGACCGCGCCCGAGCCGGCGTACAGGTCCAGCAGAGCCAACCCGGCAAGAGCTTCCTCGGGACGAGAGCCGGCCGTGCCGGCCCAGGACGCGATCACGGAGAACAGGGCCTCCCGGACCCGGTCGGTGGTCGGCCTGGTGCGTCCGCCCGGCGGTGTGGACAGCCGCCGACCACGACGGCTGCCGGCGATGATTCGGCTCATGCTCGCTCCAGCCATTCCGGCGCTTCGATCTTGTCCACGATGTCGGCCAGTCCCGGATCCGACAGCTCCGGATCCTGGGCCAGGCAGTCATCGGCGATCTCCCGCGCCTGGCCGATCAGGTCACCATCGCGGAGCACGCGGAGCAGCCGCAGGCTGGATCGCCGGCCGGACTGCTCGGCGCCGAGCACATCGCCCTCCCGGCGGAGCCGGAGATCGGCCTCGGCGAGCTGGAACCCGTCCCGAGTGGCTGCCACCTCGTGCAGTCGCATCGCCGCGTCGCTGTCGGCCGGACTCGAACTCATCAACAGGCAGACGCCGGGATGGGCGCCGCGTCCGATCCGGCCGCGCAGCTGATGCAGCTGGGAGATGCCGAACCGGTCCGCATCACAGATCGCCATGATGGACGCGTTCGGCACATCGACGCCGACCTCGATCACGGTCGTGGAGATCAGCACATCCAACTCGCCGGCCGCGAACCGGCGCATCACATCGTCCTTGTCCTCGGCCGACATCCGGCCGTGCAGCATCGCCGTCCGCAGCCGGGACAACGGGCCGGAGCTCAGTTCGGCGTACAGATCCTCGACCGCGATCGCCGGCTGCCGCGGCTCCTCGTCCTCCCCCACCAACTCGAGGAATCCGTCGTCACCGGCATCCTGCTTGCCCTCGCCTCCGGCGCTGATCCGCGAGCAGACCACGTACGCCTGACGACCCGCGGCGACCTCCTCGACGATGCGCTCCCAGGCCCGGGGCACCCAGCTCGGATTCATCACTACGTCGACCACGACCGTACTGACCTCGGCCCGGCCGGCCGGTATCTCCCTGAGCACCGACGTCTCCAGATCGCCGAAACTGGTCATCGCCACGGTCCGCGGGATCGGGGTCGCGGTCATCACCAGCAGGTGCGGCTGGCTCTCGGCCTTGGCGCCCAGAGCCGCTCGCTGCTCGACCCCGAAGCGGTGCTGTTCGTCCACCACCACCAGTCCGAGATCGGCGAACTGGACCTGATCATTGAGCAGGGCGTGGGTGCCGATCACGATGCCGGCCTCACCGCTGGCCGCGGCCAACAGGGCCTCCCGTCGGCGCGCGGCCGGCATCGATCCGGTGATCAACACCACCTGGGTGGCCTGATCCGCGGCGTCCAGGGTGCCGCCGGCGGCGAGCTCACCGAGCATCCGGGTGATGGTCTGGAAATGCTGGGTGGCCAGCACCTCGGTCGGGGCCAGGAACGCCGCCTGGCCACCGGCATCGACGACGGCGAGCATTGCGCGAACCGCGACCACGGTCTTGCCGGAGCCGACCTCTCCCTGCAGCAGTCGCTGCATCGGATGTTGTTGGCCGAGATCATCGAAGATCTGCTCCGCGGTCTGCTGCTGTCCCGCGGTCAGCTCGAACGGAAGGGTCGCGTCGAAGGCATCGAGGATGCCGCCAGTGCGACGGGGCCGAGGCACCGCCGGATGGCTGCGGGCGATCGCCTTGCGTCGCGCCATCGCCAGCCCGATGGAGAAGGCCTCGTCGAATTTCAGTCGCTCCAGACCGCGGGCGGCCTCCGGCCGGGTCTGCGGTTGATGTACGGCCCGCAACGCCTCGGTCAACGGCACCACGCCGGCCCGCGTCCGGACCGCTGCCGGCACCGGATCCTCGACGTCGCCGAGATAGTCCAGGGCCAGATTCACCGACTCGGCGATGTTCCAGGTCCGCAGCTTCGCGGTCGCCGGATAGATGCCGATCAGATCGGTCCGGGTCACCTCGGCCAACACTTCGTTGGCCTTCGAACCGCCCGCGTACTTGCCGTACTCGTCCAGCATCACGAAGTCGGGATGGGACAACTGGAACTGCTCACGGAACACGCCGACCTTGCCGGCGAAGATCCCGCGGGATCCCTTGGCCAGTTGGCTCTGCCAATACCTGATCAACTGGGCCCGGCCGAAGAACGCCACTCCGAGCCGGCCGTGGCCGTCGGTGATGGTGGCCTCCAGCCGAGCGCGCCCGCCGGCCATCGAGTGCTCCCGGGTGCCGGCGACCTCGGCCAGGACGGCGATCTCCTCGCCCTCCTTCAGACCGCTCAGGTCGCTCAGCTCGGTACCGGACATGTAGCGGCGCGGGACGTGCTGGAGCAGGTCACCGACGGTGGCGAGGCCGAGCTTGCCGAACGCCTTGGCGGTCTTGTCCCCGACGACGGCCGACAGCCTCGCATTCAGACGGGCGTACGCCTCGGTGCGCCAGCGGCTGACAGTCGTGCTCACGACGGTCAGCCTAACGATCGCCGCTGACGCCGCTCGTCGCCATCCGGTTGACGCGCGGCTCCCGCGGTGGCGCGGGTCGCCGGGGTAGGTTCTTGTGACCCGCCGACGATGACCCGGGAGGTCGATCAAGATGCGATCACACTGTGCCCTGTACGTCGATGCCGGATACCTGCTCGCGGCCGCCGCGACCCGGTTGACCGGAACCTCACTCCGGTCCGGGATCACGGTCGACTATCCGAAACTGATCACCAATCTGATCGAGCAGGCCGAGACCGCGTCCGGGCTGCCGCTGTTGCGAGCCAACTGGTACGACTCCGCCCGCAACGCCGTACCGGATCCGGAGCAGGAGCGGATCGCGATGCTGCCCAAGGTCAAGGTGCGGCTCGGCCGGATCGGCTATGCCGGCGAGCAGAAAGGGGTCGACCTTCGGCTCGGCCTCGACCTGATCACTCATGCCCGTAACCGCGCCGCGGAGATGATGTTCCTGATCTCCGGCGACGACGACCTGAGCGAGGCGGTCGAGGAGGCACAACTGCACGGTGTCCAGGTGATCATCCTCGGCGTGCCCGACAACAACGGCCACGCCCACGGTGTCAGCCGGCACCTGCGCCGGGCCGCAGATGATCTTGCTCTGCTGGACGCCGAGTTGATCGGCACGGCGATCGGCCGTGCGGTCGCACCGACCGTCCCGGCGCCGGCGGCTCACCACAGCCAGAAGAACAACGACATCCCCTCCCCGGCGCTGCTTGCCGCCACGCATCGGACCGAAGCATCCGCGTCCTCTCCCGCCGGCCCGGCGACACCGACTCCGCCACCGTCGGGTCGGGCCGGCGCGACGCTGGCGTACCGCAGCGACACCGAGCAGCACAACGGCCACGGCGACCCGGCCGACAAGGATGCCGCGGCGGTGATCGACAGCGTCGCGCGCCAGGTGTTGCACACCTGGTTGGGCAGCGCGACCGCCGAGCAGCGGCAGGCGCTGCTGGCCGGCCGACCGTCCATTCCGCGGGAGATCGACAAGGCGCTGTTGATCGATCTCTCCGACTCCCTCGGTGAGTACGACCTCAGCGACAGCCGCAGGTTCAGCCTGCGGGAACGCTTCTGGCATCAGGTGTCGGAGTCGGATGCCTTCGGGCCGGCCAG
>DATCVL010000300.1:0-16317 GCA_036566865.1 Microlunatus sp. | reverse complement strand
CCAAGTACCCCGCCAACCCGGTGCAGGCCATCACCCAGGCGCCGGGAGATGGCAAACCGATCGAGGTGATGACATACACGAACACGCCGATCCCGCCGAAACTGTCCAACAACCAGTTCTGGCAGGAGTTCAACGAGAAGGTCGGCTCGCCGGTGCAGGTCAACCTCACCCCGTCAGTCGACTACTCCCAGAAGTTCGCCACCGCGGTGGCCGGAGACAAGCTCAGCGACCTGTTCATGATCGGCGCCGTCCCGCAGAAACCGCAGATGCTCGAGGCCAAGGCCGTCGACCTGACACCCCACCTGGCCGGCGACAAGATCAAAAAGTATCCGTTCCTGGCCAATCTGCCCGAGGAAGCGTGGAACTCCGCGATCTTCGACGGCAAGATCTACGGGGTCCCGATCCCCCGCGGCGCGATCAGCTCGTCGGTGCTCTATGCCCGCAAAGACATCCTCGAAGGACAGGGACTTCCGGTCTCAGTCAAGGACTCCGACGAGTTCGTCGAGCTCTGCAAGAATCTCACCGACGAGAAGAAGAACCGATTCGCCCTGGCCGACGTACCGACTCAGTACGTCCAAAACATGTACGACATCGCCAACGGTTGGAAGATCGACGGCGAGACGCTGGTCAGCGCCAACGAGGACCCGGCACAGGAAGACGCGCTCGCGCTCGTCCAAAAGCTTTGGAAGTCGGGCTACATCCACCCCGACGCGTTCACCAGCCAGAACCAGGATCGAAAGACGCGCTTCGGCAACGGGACGGGGCCGCTGGTTGTGGGGACCTTCAGCGGCTGGCCGACTTTCCTGCAGACGCTGGAGGAACATGGCGAGATGGCGGTCATCGGTCCGCCGTCCTACGACGGCAACGGTGTAGGACACACATGGCTGGGCGCCCCGACGATCTCTGTCTCCGCGATCAGCAAGAACGCCGAGGACCGGGTCGAAACACTGCTGGCCTACCTCAACTACCTCGCCACGCCCTTCGGCACCAGTGAGTATCTGTTCCGGAAGTACGGCATCAAGGGCGTGGACTACACCGAGTCCGACAACCTGCCCGTGTTGACAGACAAAGGCTTCAGCGAGACCCAGCTCGGCTTGGCCTACCAGGCCGACGCCCCGTGGGCAATCTTCCTGCCCGAACGTGAAGGGAGCACCGAGAACTGTTTCAATGCCATGAAAGACATCTGCCCGGACGCCATCGCCAACCCTGTGGACGGGATGTACTCCGAGACGGCCAACCGCAAGGCCGGCCAGATCAACGGCGAGCTCGACGACGTACGAGACGACATCATCCAGGGCCGCAAACAGATCTCGGCCTGGAAGTCGGCCGTGCAGAAATGGAAGAAGGCCGGCGGCGACAAGATCGCCGACGAACTGTACGTCGCCTACAAGGCATCCCGCTGACCACGCGGCTTGCGAAGTCCCGAACCGAGCTGGAATCCGAAGGAGTGGCTGCATGAACCGGCCGAACATCATCTACTTCCACACCCACGACACCGGGCGGTACATCGAGCCCTACGGTGCACCGATCCGCACTCCAAGGTTGCAGCAGTTCGCCGAAGAGTCGGTGGTGTTTCGCAATGCTCACTGCGTCGCCCCCACCTGCTCCCCAAGTCGCGCGGGCCTGCTGACCGGCCAGTGGGCACATACCACCGGCATGCTCGGCCTGGCACACCGCGGGCACAGTCTCAACCACTACGACCGCCACCTGATCCACACCCTGCACGACCACGGCTACACCTCAGCACTGGCCGGCGTCCAACACGTCGCCACCGGCAAAGGCGCAGCCACCCAGATCATCGGCTACCACGAAGAGCTTCCCGTCGACAATCGGCTGGCGCCGGGGCGACGCGACGCGGCCATCAAGTACTTGCGACGCAAGCACGACCGGCCGTTCTTCCTTTCAATCGGACTGAACGAGACTCACACCATGCCAGACACCGGTTGGCTCTTCGGACACCCCGGAGTCGACGACCGGTGGACGGCTCCGGCGCCGACGATGCCGGATGCGCCCATCACCCGGAGCGACATGGCTTCCTTCCACGCGGCAGCACAGCAGGTGGACCAGACCTTGGGTGCGGTGCTGGACACACTCCAAGAGCAGGGATTGGCCGACAACACCCTTGTCCTGGTCACGACCGACCACGGTATGGCGATGCCAGAGATGAAATGCACCCTCGGGGCAACCGGAACCGGGGTCATGATGATGTTGCGTGGCCCCGGCCTGCCGGCCGGTCTCGCCGTCGATTCGCTGGCCAGCCAGGTCGACGTCTTCCCAACCGTGTGTGCTCTGCTCGGGATCGAGGCTCCACCGTGGCTGCAGGGACACTCCCTGCTGCCAACGCTGGACGGTCGCCAGATCCGGAATGAGACGTTCGCCGAGGTCACATATCACGTCGCCTACCAGCCCCAACGCGCCATCCGCACCGAAAACTGGTTGTACATCCAAGACTTCGACGGGCGAGACCGCCCCACACTGCCGAACGTGGATGCCTCCCCCAGCAAGACACTGTGGGTCAATGCCGGGTGGGCCGAGCACCCGATACCGGCCACACGTTTGCACGACCTGACCTTCGATCCACACGAGCTGCGTAATCTGGCCGGCACTCCGAGCACGACGACAATCCAGAACGAACTCGCACAACGGCTGAACCACTGGATGATCGACACCGACGACCCACTCCTGCACGGACCAGTTCCACCACCGAGAGCAGACTTGGTCGTCCCAGCCGACTGATCCCGGCTCCGACCCTGACGTCGCCAGGTCACTCTGACCGTCCAAAGGAACGGCGCATAGATTCCGACGCGACTGTCCGGACAACGGTGTTTGGGGCGGCGGTCTCGCAGTCGGCCGGTCGTTCGAGGAGGGGACTAGCTGATGGACCAGCCAGCCGGGATATCGGATTGCCGACGTGGTCGGCTGGACAGATAACCTCGTGCCGGTCGACGGGGTGGTCGCCCGGTAGCTGCCAACACAGCCGTCCGCTGCTTCACGCCACAGCGGTTGGCCCAGGTCCGATCAGCCGCCGCGGATCCCCGGTGCAGCTCTGCTGCGGGTCGTCGAAGACTCTGTCCCGGGTCCCGTCGAGGCGATCGCAGGCTTGACCACGGCCGTGTTGAACGCGTTCAGCTCGCAGGGCTCGGCCGAGAGTTCTCCTCGTTGAACCGGCTAAGCGTGCCAGCGATGTCCGCAGAGGATCGGTGACCGGGCGCCAACGGGTCGAGAAACGGAGGATCTGAGCCCGAGGGGTGACCATCTGCCTCAATGACGACGCCGGACGAAGGATCTGCCGCACACACCGACGCACAGAAGCCCCGCCGGCGTAGCCGGGAAACGCGCATTTCCCAGTCACCGGGGAACTCGGCGAACAGCAGCCGGGCCGCCGAACGGCCGACCCCGGCTCGACGCCACCGATTCACTACAAAGAACTCCGCCATGTCCCAAACGTCCACCCGGTCACCGACCAGCGGCAGCCAATGTGGTCGGGGAACGGCGTTAGAATAAAGGGCTTTGCATGACCTCAGTCGAGGTCCTTGCGACGGAGCCTCCGATCCGCTGCCACCGACGTCAGTCCGCGATCCGGTACCCCTGCGGTACCAGTTGGAGTCCGACTCCCATGACCACGACGCACGGCACGCCCGATGCCTCAGAAGGGCCCGGGACGATGCCCACAGCTCAATCAGCCACGCAACCGCTGGACCGCCCGTCCGACATCGACCAGGGCCCCGAACCGCAATCCTCGATGCTCACGGTCGAGGCCGCAGCCGAGCGCATCTTCGCCGCCGCACTCGGCACCGTCGAGACCTTCAGCATCTACCTCGGCGACCGGCTCGGCTGGTATCGCTCACTGTCCGACGACGGGCCCGCTACCGCCGCCGAGCTAGCGTCCCGGACCGGCAGCCAGGAGCGGTACGCCCGGGAGTGGCTGGAGCAACAGGCCGCCAGCGGGTTACTCCAGGTCGAGCCTGATCGGCGCTTCTCGATCCAGCCCGGACTGGCCGAAGCCATGCTCGACGAGCACAGCCTGGGCTTCATCGGACCACTCCCGGCGCTCTTCGCCACCACGGCCCGGCAACTGGACCGGCTGGTCACCGCATACCGTGACGGCGGTGGGGTCAGCTGGGCCGACCTCGGCGACTCCGCTCGTGAAGGACAGGCGGCGCTGAACCGTCCGTGGTTCGAGTCAGCACTGCCGGACGCACTACACGGGATCGCCGACCTCGATCAACGTCTCACCTGGCCCGGTGCCCGGATCGCCGACGTCGGCTGCGGCGGCGGCTGGTCGACGATCGCACTCGCCCGGACCTATCCGGACGCGGTACTCACCGGCATCGACATCGACGAACCGACCGTAGAAATGGCCCGCAACAACGTGGTTGACGCGGGTCTCACCGACCGGGTCAAGATCCGCAGCGGTGACGCTCGTGATCTTGCTGGTGGCGCGCGCTATGACGCCGTGTTCGCCTTCGAGTGCCTGCACGATATGCCGTACCCGGTTCAGGTGCTGAACGCGATGCGGAACGCCACCGAGCCGGACGGTCAAGTGGTGATCATGGACGAGGCGGTCGCCGACACGTTCACCGCGCCGAGCGACGAGATCGATCGCTTCATGTACGGGGCTAGCCTCTTGGTCTGCCTACCCGACGGGATGTCGGCACCGGATTCAGCTGGCACCGGGACCGTGATGCGCCGCCCCGTACTCGAGTCGTACGCAACCAGGGCCGGTTTCGAATCGGTGGAGGTGTTGCCGATCGAAGACTTCAGCTTCTTCCGGTTCTACCGGCTACGGCGCTGATGGGCTGATCCGGTGAGCGGCGGCGCTGTGTTCGCCACTGCTGGACTGGAGTTCGCTGGTTTAGTTCGCCACTCCCTGATGCCTTCGAGTCCACGCTTCGCCACACGGACCCTACCCAATATCCCCTGCTCGGACGGGCCCACCAGTAGCGTCGGGACCAATGCAGACCATCGGGCACCTTCATTGGGGCCCCAACGTCCGCACGGCCCAGTCTCAGTGCCAGTCAGGATGGCGCGACATCGTCGCTTGACGACCACGGGCGGTACCGCTGCCGTTCGGCTTGATTGCGCCATCCAGGACGGGGAACCAGAGAAGCGAGGCCTGTTCCACCGGTCTCCTCCTCCACGGATCCGTCCGACAGCACCGACGGCATGACCAAGACCATGAGCCTCGTCGGCCTGAGCCGCCGAAATGGTCGGCCTGCTGCGCCGCAGGTCGCGCGCACGTCAGACGGGACGGCAACACGCCCAGCCCGGACTTCGCCCAGCCCGGACTTCGCCTGGCCAGGCTTAGGGTGACCTGGTGGCGCAGACCGAGCAGCAGGTGTACGACAAGATCAAGAGCTGGGCGAGGGCCAGGGACGATGTCCGCGCGGTGTTGATCACCAGTAGTCGCACGGTCCCGGGTGCACCGGTCGACGCCTATTCCGATTACGACGTGATCCTGATCGTCCGGGACGTGATGGCCTACGCCGAAGAGACGGAATGGCTGGAAGCGTTCGGCGACGTGGTGATCGCCTACTGGGATCCGATCGAGGCCGATGAAACCACGGGTGAGCCCAGCTCCAGCAACATCGTCCAGTACGCCAGCGGCCTCGACATCGACTTCGGTCTGTGGCCGGAGTCCAGCCTGGCGAAGATCGTTCAGAACCAAGAACTGACCGAGGAGCTGGACGCCGGCTACAGAGTCCTGGTCGACAAGGACGGTGTCGCTGCGCAGCTCGGTTCCCCGACCTACCGCGGCTATATCCCGAAGCCACCGGATGAGGCGACCTATCTCCGGTTGATCACCGATTTCTACATCGGTCCACCACACATCGCGAAGTGCCTGATCCGCGGTGACCTCGTGATCGCCAAGTGGATCCTGGACACCGACATGCGGCATGTCTACCTGCAGCCGATGCTGGACTGGCGGGTCGAAATCGATCATGGTTGGAACCACAAACCCGGCACCCTCGGCAAGGGCATCCAGAAGGTGCTGCCTGCCGCTCTGTGGCACGACGTCAAAGCCACCTACGTCGGAGCCGACATCGACCAGAACTGGGACGCGATGTTCCTGATGATGAAGACCTTCGGAACTGCCGCTCGTGAAGTCGGCGATGCACTCGGCTACCGCTATCCGCAGCAGCTTGAAGACCGCGTCACCCAACACGTACGCGCAATGCGGGCCGGCGTCTTCGCGAACGGGCCGCTCGACGATTCAGCGTAACCGAGGCTGCTCGTTGGCCACCGGGAACGCCGCCCGGTGATCTTCTCGGGTACAAGCCTGGTACGTTGAGCCGCCCGCGGTGACTGTCGACGCACTCCCAGCTTGAACTAGTTACCCAGAGCGTCGATAGCCGCGACCTCATCGTCGGTCAGGTCCACACCTGCCCCGGCGGCATTGCTGATGATCCGCTCCGGTTTGGTCGACTTCGGGATCACCACGAAACCGTGTTTGACATGCCAGCCGACGATCACCTGGGCGCTGTTCACACCGTGCTTCTCAGCGATCGACAGCAGCGTCGGATCCTCAAGATTGGCTGCCCGGAACGGGCTGTAACCCTCCAGGACGACGCCGCGCTCATCAAGTCCGGCAGCCACCTCGGCGTCATAGATCGGCGGGCTCCACTTGATCTGGTCGACCGCCGGGGCCACGTCGGTGGCCTTGATCAGCTCGTCGATCTGGTCCAACGAGTAGTTGCTGACCCCGATCGAGGTCGCCAACCCGTCCTGCTGCGCTGCGATGAACTGCTCCCAGGCCTGCGGGGTGGCCTGCTTGTTCGGCGGCCAGTGCACCAGCCACAGGTCGACATGGTCGAGCCCGAGCTTGGTCAGGCTCTCCTCCAGCGTCTGCCGCTCCCGTCCGACATGGTCCGGCGGCATCTTGGTGGTCACGAACACCGACTCCCGCGGCAACCCGGCCGAAGCCAGCGCCCTGCCGATGCCTGCCTCGTTGCCGTATCCGGTCGCCGTGTCGATGTGCCGATAGCCGGCCTCCAGCGCCGCCGTGGTCGCCGCAGCCACCTCATCGTCGGGAATCTGCCAGGTGCCAAATCCGAGTAGTGGCATCGCCCGGCCGGTCGCGAGGTGCGCTGTCGGCTGTGAGTAGTCGGCTGTCATAACTCCCCTTCTTACGCTGTCGACGGCCGTTACGCCAGCTCCCGATCAGCCATCCTCTGGGGCCACCAAGAATCACGACCATGCATCAGATCCGGAATTGATCGTGGAACCGGCCAGATCCCGTCCGAGGCACCGCACGATCCCGCCTGCACGCAGGATCGCCTGATGCTGCGATGCCGTCGACTGCCTGACTCCCGCTTGCTCGGCGACCTCGTTCACGGACAACTCCGCGCCTTTGCGGAACAGCATCATGATCGGTTGCCGCGTCGGACTTGCGAGCGCCTCAAGAACTCCCGCGTCTGCGGCCCCACCGGCCCTCGTTGTCCAATGGGCCGGCCATAGCGTCAATGTGTTGCCGACCGTCTACGCCAAAGCGCTCGACGGCGCTGAGTCTGAGACGCTGGAACGCATCTGGCAGGCAACCCGACGTCCTGAGGACTGACTGCTCGCGCGAATGCCGATGTGCCCGTGCTTCGCGTTGCCGCGGCCGGGTCGGCATGATTCCTGGCCGCCAGCCGTCGAGTACGAGTGCACCGCGTGCCGCCGGTCAGCGCCCTTCCATCCGACCTGGGCTCAGCGGCGGGTCCTGGTCAGGCGCGTGACCGCAGCGCCGGCTGCGGCGGCAGTTCCCGCGACACCGGCGACCAAGACACGGTGCCGACCAAGCCACGCCTGAGGCTCGGTGCTCCGGGCCCGATCGTCGAAGGCGCCATGGGCACCGAAATCGTGTCCGTCGGAACCATCGGCCGGCTGCCACAAGTTGACCGGCTGATCGGGATCCCGGTCCTGGCTGGTCTGCTGCGCGGAGAGTCCGGTCCGGGCCAGGTAGCGGTCCAGGGCGCCCGGTGCGATCCGGTTGGCGACCAGGGCGAGCAGCGTGCTCCGCCCGACCCAGTATTCACGGCGGCGGGGATGGTCGGCGGCATAGGTGATTGCCCGGGCGGCGACTTCCGGTTGGTAGATGGGTGGCACGGGCTGCGCTTGCCTGGGCAGCCTGGACAACAGCCAAGAGAACTGTGGAGTGTTCAGAGCAGGCAACTGGACCATCGTCAGCCGGATCCCGCGGTGATCATGAATCAGCTCGCAGCGCAAGGATTCAGTGAAGCCTTGAATCGCGTGTTTGGCGCCGCAATAGGCCGTCTGCAAGGGAATCCCGCGGTAGGCAAGAGCCGAGCCCACTTGCACGATCGTGCCCCGATTGCGCTGTTGCATCGACCGCAACGCGGCCATCGTCCCGTACACGTACCCCAGGTAGGTCACCTCTGTGACTCGTCGATACTCCTCTGGTCGGATGTCGGTGAACCGGGCGAAGGCACCGCTGAACGCAGCGTTCACCCAGACGTCGATCGGTCCCCAGGCAGCCTCGATCCGATCCACCGCAGTCTGGACCGCGTCGGCGTCAGAGATGTCGAGCGGGAGCACCATCGGCTCACCGCCGCGTTCGGTCACCTCCCGCGCCGCCGCCGCCAACCCCGTCTCCCCACGCGCGATCAGGGCGATCCGCGCCCCACGCTCGGCGAATCGCCGGGCGGTAGCCCTGCCAACGCCGGCGGAGGCACCGGTGATCGCAACGACCTGGCTCATGTCGTCTCCTCTCGCAGCCGGGCGCCGGCACACCAGACGCCGGGCCAGCCATTTCCATGGCTGTTCTTCATTACCCGCGGGAGGTCGATCACACCACTCGCCGTCGGCGACGCCATGTGTGAGCAGGGTCGTCGCGGGTACGGAATCCGCAGCATGATGCCGACGCCGGTTTGGACGCGGCGCCGGACCAGCAACGATCATGGAAGAGGACACGATGGCTCAGACGGTCGGTGATTACCTGCTGCAACGACTCAGGGATTGGGATGTCCGGCAGATCTTCGGCTATCCCGGTGACGGCATCAACGGCATCATCGCCTCGTTGGGAAAGGCAGACAATCAGCCGAAGTTCGTCCAGGCCCGCCACGAGGAGATGGCCGCTTTCTCGGCCGTGGGGTACGCGAAGTTCTCCGGCAGGGTCGGGGTCTGCCTGGCGACGTCGGGTCCGGGCGCGATCCATCTGCTGAACGGGCTGTACGACGCCAAACTCGACCACGCTCCGGTGGTCGCGATCGTCGGTCAAACCGCCCGCAGCGCGATGGGTGGCAGCTATCAGCAGGAAGTCGACCTGCAATCGCTGTTCAAGGATGTGGCCTCGGAATACCTCGTCGAGGTCAACCTCGCCAACCAACTGCCGAACGCGTTGGACCGAGCGATCAGGATCGCTGAAGCCACCCACTCGCCGACCGCGTTGATCATCCCGGCCGACCTGCAGGAAGAGGAATACACACCTCCGCAGCATGCCTTCAAGCAGGTCCCGTCCAGCCCACCCGGCACCGCCTGGGGGACGTCAGTCCCTGCAGCGTCCGACCTCGAATCCGCGGCCTCGGTGATCAACGCCGGTGAACGCGTCGCGATCCTGGCCGGTCAAGGCGCCTCCCAAGCAGCCGAAGAAGTGCGGCGGCTGGCCGATCTCACCGGCGCCGGAGTCGCGAAGGCCCTGCTGGGCAAGGATGTCCTGCCCGACACGCTGCCGTATGTGACCGGATCGATCGGCCTTCTCGGCACCCGGCCGAGTTACGAAATGATGCGCGACTGCGACACGCTGATCATGGTCGGCAGCAACTTTCCCTACAGCCAGTTCCTGCCCGAACTCGATCAAGCTCGGGCGGTCCAGATCGATCTCGATGGCCGCCTGATCGGGATGCGCTACCCCACGGAGGTCAACCTCGTCGGCGACAGCCGGGCAACGCTGCAAGCTTTGTTGCCGCTGATCGAGGAGAAGTCGGACCGGACCTGGCGCAAGACGGTGGAGAGCAACGTCACCGACTGGTGGGACACGGTGGGCAAGGAAGCCGCGGTCGCGGCCAACCCCATCAACCCGATGCGCATCGTGTCCGAACTGTCCCAGCGACTGCCCGCCAATGCCATCGTCACCGCCGACTCCGGCTCGTCAACGAACTGGTATGCGCGCAACCTCAAGATCATCGATGGTGTCCGCTCGTCCCTGTCCGGGACCCTCGCCACCATGGGCCCCGCTGTCCCGTACGCCATCGGGGCCAAGTTCGCCCACCCCGACCGACCGGTCATTGCGCTGGTCGGCGATGGCGCGATGCAGATGAACGGAATGGCCGAGTTGATCACGATCGCCCGTTACCAGAAGGACTGGCAGGATCCACGCTGCGTGATCTGCATCTTCCACAACAACGACCTCAACCAGGTCACCTGGGAACTTCGAGCCATGGGCGGCGCACCGAAGTTCGAAGAGTCGCAATCCTTGCCCGACGTCGACTACGCCGCGTTCGCCCGATCCCTCGGCCTGCAAGCCGAAGCAATCGACGACCCGAACGAGATCGGACCTGCCTGGGGACGGGCCATCGCCGGCCCCGGCCCGGTCGTGCTTGACATCCGCTGCGATCCCGAAGTGCCCCCGATCCCGCCGCACTCGACCCTCGAGCAGATGACGTCGACCGCCAAGTCTCTGCTCAAGGGGGACCCGAACGCGCTGCACGTGCTGGTACAGGGCGCGAAAACAAAGCTTCAGGAACTGCGCCCCGGCGGCGACAACGACTGATGGACCATCGCACGCCGGCCGGCATCGGACCAACGATTCGCACCGTCGAGGCGACCGCGTACCGGATCCCCACTCCGCAGCCCGAGGCAGACGGCACGCTCAGCTGGGATGCAACCACCATGATCATCGTCCGGGTCGGAATCAACGGCAGCGATCTCGAAGGGCTCGGCTGGACCTATGCCGGTCCAGGCTGCGTGCCACTGATCAACGACCTGCTGGCTGCGACCGTTCATGATCATCCGCTGTTGGATGTGCCGGCCGCCTGGTCGGCGATGCAGCAGCAGATCCGCAACCTCGGCCGCCCTGGCCTGGTGTCATGCGCACTGTCTGCGGTCGACATCGCCCTCTGGGACGCTGCGGCACGCTGGCTCGGACTGCCGATCGCCCGGCTGCTCGGCCGCTGCCGTGACCAGGTCGAGCTGTACGGGAGCGGCGGCTTCACCAGCCAGACCGTGGAGGAGCTCGTCGAACAGCTCCAGCACTGGACCGTCGAGCAACGGATTCCGAGGGTCAAGATCAAGATCGGCGAAGACTGGGGCGACCGGATCGACCGCGACCTGGAGCGGATCCGGCTGGCGCGAGAGACAGTCGGCGACGATGTGGAGGTGTTCGTCGACGCCAACGGCGGCTACACGATCGGCCAGGCCAAGCGGGTCGGTACCCGGCTCGATGACCTCGGCGTGAGCTGGTTCGAGGAGCCGGTGAGTAGTGATGATCTTGCTGGCTTGTCCTTGCTCCGCAGCTGGTGCCGGGCCGACATCGCGGCCGGGGAGTACGGCTACGACTTGCCATATTTCTCCCGGATGGTGCCGTCTGTCGACTGCCTGCAGGTCGACCTCACCCGCTGTGGCGGCTACACCGAATGGCGGCGGATCGCCGCGGTTGCGGCCGCCGCCGGTCTGCAGGTGTCGGCCCACTGCGCGCCCAATCTGTCGGCTCAAGCAGCGGCCGCCACAGCCAACTTCCGCCATCTCGAGTGGTTCGTCGACCATGATCGAATCGAGTCCGAGCTCTTCGACGGATGCCTCGACCCCGCTGGTGGAGCCGTGACGCTGTCGCAGCGGCCCGGACACGGTCTCAGCTTGCGCCCCGACGCAGCCGCAGCCCACGCCAGTTGATCCCGGTACCCATGGCGCTGTTGTCCGGCTCGTGACCGAGCCCGGGGTTTCAGCACATTCGGGTACGGGTATTTCAGTTCCATGGCACGCTTCGGATACACCCTGATGACCGAACAGAGCGGACCCCGAGACCTGGAACAGCCGTACGCGTTGGCTGGATCCGCGGCCCTGCGATGACCGAGCAAAGCCCGAGGCCGGGCAACGAGGCCGCGGTCGCCTGGGTCGCCGGGGCCTCGCGCGGGCTTGGCCTGGCGCTTGCCCGTGCGTTGGGCCGGTCCGGATTTCGGGTCCTGATCACCGCCCGGACCAGCTCCGATCTGGATCGCGCTCGGGATCTGCTGGTCGCCGACGGGATCACCGTCCGTGCCCGCGTGCATGATGCGACAGACCCAGCCACAGCTCGGGAAATCGTGGCCGACACCGAGGCCACCTGGGGACCGATTGACACCGTGATCGCGGTTGCCGGGGTGATGAAGGTCGGCCCACTGCCGGAGCGTGCCGAGGAGTACGACGAATCGATCGACATCATGCTGCGCGGTCCGATCAATGTCGTACACGCGGTATTGCCCACGATGCGGCAGCGCGGGCGCGGCCGGATCGGTGTGGTCACCTCGATCGCCGCGTTGATCCCCGTCCCACACCTGGTCCCGTACACCGCCGCGAAGTTCGGCGCGCTCGGCTTCACTCGCGGCCTGTCGGAGGAGCTGAGTGGCAGCGGCATCTCGGTCAGCGCCATCATTCCCGGCCTGATGCGGACCGGCGGGCATTGGCACGCCGACTACAGCGGACGGCCGGATCGGGAGTACGCATGGTTCACCGTCCTGTCGGCGCTACCAGTGATCTCCATCGATGCCGATCGGGCCGCGGCAGTCATCGTCCGCGGCGTTCTGCGCGGTCGCGGCAAGATCATCTTCACCCTGCCGGCGCTGGTCGGCGACCTGCTGTACCGCCTCTCCCCCGCAGTGATCACCCGGCTGCTCGGCATCGCCGGCCGGATGCTGCCATCACCCGGTGATGATCATGAGCCCGGCTACCGAGCTGCCACCGGAGTCAACTCGTCTCTGTTCGAACGGGCCACTGCGCCAGCCCGGCGGGCGGTTGTCGCGTTCAATCAGCGGGGCGCGCACAGGTCGAACGATTCATCATGATCATCGCAGCAGCCATACCGGTCGCCCGCGGCCGATGAGAACCGATCAGAACAGCTACCGTGCGCAAGCTGGCCCTCTACGAACCGCCGCTAGCGACGTCCTGCTTCTCGGCGGCACGAAGAGCCCAGCATTTCTCGGTACAGCACTCGACGCCCTCCAGACCGTGCGACCTCATCAGCATCGCGAAACACTCCCACGCCTGGGCCACCAAGCCGCCGTTGATCACCCGAGCAAGATCGCTACCGTCCTCCGCGAATTCTTCCAGGACTGATCAACGGTCCTCGGCAGCCTCATCGACCGGCCAACACCCCACGCGCGCTACCTCTGATCGGTCAACTCAGGTGCAGTGCAGGAGGCGAGCAGGCGGTCCGGCCGGACACCGAAGAGGCGTTCTTCTTGAGTTCGCACCGATCGACTCCGATCCACCATCATGATCACCGACAGTGATCACGAACGGGCCCTCCGGCCACTGAGCAGATCGGCCGCACGTGCAGCGTTCGCCATGATCGTCAGGGCCGGGTTGGCCGAGCCCTGGGTGGGCAACACGCTGCCGTCGACAACGTAGAGATTTGGTACGGCGAAGGTCGCGCAGTTGCGATCGACAACGCCATGGCGCTCGTCAACGGCCATCCGGGCGCCGCCGACCAAGTGCGCATTACGGGTGAAGGTGACGAGCTCCTCGGCACCGGCGGCGCTCAGGATCTCCTCCATCACGTCCTGGGCCGCCTTCAGCAGTTGCCGATCGTTCTCGCACTGGCTGTAGGAGAATCGCGCCACCGGCAGCCCATACCGGTCGGTCTCCTGATCGAGGGTTACCCGGTTGTCCGGAAGCGGCAAGAACTCGCACAGAGCACCGAGGACGGCCCAGTGCACGTAGTCGCGCATCCGTTCCCGCAGGTCAGAGCCCCAGTGCCCCTGACCCGCAACATGCTCGGCCCAGGTGATCGGCAGCGGGGAAACCGTCTGGATCGAGAAGCCACGCTTGTACGGCTTGCCCGGATCTGTTTCGTAGAACGCTTCGCTGGACACCTCCGGCGGCGGCGCCTTGTACATCCGGATCTCCTCGGCGAACCGGCCGGCGGTCTGCGGAGCCCCCTGCACCATCAGGTAGCGGCCGACCTGATCATGGTCATTGCACAGCCCGTCGGGGAATCGCCGGGACGCCGAATTGAGCAGCAGCCGAGGCGTCTCGATCGAGTAGCCGGCGATGATCACGACAGCGGCGCGCTGCAGTTCCTCCACTCCGTCCTTCAGATAGCGCACCCCTGATGCCCGGCCGGTGTGTTGATCGATTTCGACCCGGGTCACCATCGCGTCACTGCGGACCTCGACCCCGTGCGCGATCGCGTCTGGAATATGGGTGATCAACGGGGATGCCTTGGCGTTGACCTTGCAACCCTGCAAGCAAAATCCGCGATAGATGCAATGCGGTCGATGCCCGAAGCGGCCGTTGGTGATCGCCACCGGGCCGACCAACGCCGGCAGCCCGATCCGCTCCGCGCCGCGGAGGAAGATCTCGCCGTTGCCACCAACCGGATGGGGTCTGTGCGGATAGCGATGCGGCACACCCCAGGGCCAGTCCTCGCCGGCCACCGGCAACTCACCCTCCAACTGCTGGTAGTACGGCTCCAGGTCGGCATAGTCGATCGGCCAGTCCGCGCCGACCCCATCGTCACTGTGCGTACGGAAGTCGCTGGGATGAAATCTGGGAACGAAACCGGCGAAATGGACCATCGAGCCGCCGACGCCTCGGCCGGAGTTGTTGGATCCCAACGGGACCGGATCGTCGCCGGTGATCACCCGGGGTTCGTTCCAGTACAGGTGATGTGAGCCGGCTTCGTCGGAAACCCAGTCCCGGTCCGGATCCCAGAACGGGCCGGCGTCCAGCGCCACCACACGCCAGCCGGCACGGGCCAATCGTTGAGCCGCGGTGCTGCCGCCCGCACCGCAGCCGACGATCACCGCGTCGACCACGTCTGAGGGTCGATAACGTTGCATCCCAGCCCGCAGGCTCCGGTTGACCCGCTCTTGATCATCGGGCAGCAACCACGCCGATGCATTCCGGTCCCGGACCCGGTCGGCTGCACCGTCATGGGCGGTGAACCACTCCCGGACCGGATTCCGGCGAACCATCCGGTGACGATCGGCAGCGTCCATGATCAACGCCAGCCCCCGCCCCGATCATGATCGATTTGCGATGGGCCGGCATCGGCGACCTCGAACGGTTCCCGTCCATCGACCCGCGCATTCTTGTAACCACGCGGATACGCCGGACCGCCGAATCCGATTTCGTTCCAGGCCCAGGGGTGGGAGTAGAACGCCGTGCAGGCATAGCGCGTCCACAGCGACCAGATCCGATCGGCACGAAGTCGGTGCCAATCCTGGCGACCGAGATCCTGAACCGACTGGATGATCTTGAGCTGACCGTCCCGGCTGCACGCGGCGAAGCCGGACCCGGACGCCGATCGGGCATCGTCATCCAAAGCCCGTAAGGACTTCTTCCACGCCTCCCCGTCCTCCGGCAACTCGGCATAACGCCAACCATCGCCTTCCCCGCCGGCAAGTCGGAGATCGATCATTTCCAGGACCGGTACCCGTGGCCCATCACGTTGGTCGAGCAAAGCATCCAACAACGGCCGGGCGACGGCTTCCTCGGCGAGGTCGAAGAAGCGCAAAGGTCCCGGCAGCGACAGCCGGGACAGGACCACCCCTGTCGTCACCGGATCCCAATGTGGACTCTGCCCCAGCACATCGAAGCCGGCGAATCGATCTTGCTGACCTCCAGGGGTCAAACCTTCGGCTCGCTTCCGCAAGGGCGTCACCGGCGCTTCTCCCTGCGCAGGATCGAGGCCAGCAGGCCCATCCCGCCAACCATGGTGACCAGCAACGGCGCCAACAGAGGTGGACCGGTCTCGATGTTGTATCGGGGATTGGACCAGCCGCCCGGCTTCTGCGCGATCCCGCGGACATGCAGGTAGGTACCCTGCACCCCGTTCGCCACAATGATCACCGAGACGATCGGGAGTATCGTGTGGGCCGCCTTCTCGCTGAACACACCGGCCACTCCGGCGGCCGCCCCGACCGGACCGATCGCGATGGGCAGCCACATCATCCGGTTGCCGAAACTCGCGGCATCGTGCTCGAAGTAGATCTCCGCTGTGGTCACGGCCGCGCCGGCAGCCATCGCTGCGCACATCGTCTGTTCGAATCGCCCGGTCCGCAGATCGGCGACAGCTCGTGCCGCGCGAGCCGGCCAGTTCGGAACTAGCCCCATCGGCCATCTCCTCCCGAAAGCTGCGCCGCGCAGCGATCGTCGGTTATCAGTGCACTTCTTCTCGCC
>DATCVL010000299.1:0-2540 GCA_036566865.1 Microlunatus sp. | reverse complement strand
CTGGCTCGCACAGCCATCCCGGATCGGCCGCTGCGATGAGATCACCCGGCCTGCGTGGTGGTCTGCTGAGCAGGAAGTCGGGCCGCTCATCCCGGACGCCGGTAGCGGTGGTGGTGACGGCCGCGCTGGATGCCTACGGCTCGGATCTGCAGATGATGCAAACCGCCATCGCACTGCACAAGGCGGGTTGGCGGGTCGTGGTCCTGGCGCCACGAGCCGGGCGGCTGGCCGAGGAACTGACCGCCTCCGGTATCGAGTTGAGGGTGTGCGATTTTCCTGTCCTGGTTAGGTCTTCGGCCTCACCGGCCGGACTCGTACGGATGCTGGCGGGCGCGGTCTCGGGACTGCCGGGCATGATCAAGATGATCTCCGGCTACGATCCCGACGTCGTCTATGTCAACACCTTGACCATGCCCTGGTGGCTGCTGGCAGGTCGAATCGCCGGTGTGCGGACCGTCTGTCATGTGCATGAAGCCGAGGAACGCGATCCGCTGCCGGTGCGCTGGTGCCTGGCCGCGCCGCTGCTGCTGGCGCGGTTGGTCGTGGTCAACAGCAACACGACCTGGCGGGCCACCGCCGGTCTGGTGCCGGGGCTCCGCCGTCGGACTCGACTCATCTACAACGGCGTCGAGCCCCCGGAGCACGACTCCGAGCTGCCGGATCTGGCGGAGCCGGTTCGGCTGGTGACGATCGGGCGGATCTCGCCGCGTAAGGCGCCACAAGTTGCGCTGGAGGCCACCGCAATCCTGCGTGCACAAGGTCGCGACGTCCGGCTCGACCTGTGCGGTTCGGCGGCCGACGGCAAGGAGTGGTTCGAAGATCAGCTTCTGCAGCGAGCGACCGAATCGGACCTGGCCGGCGCGGTTCGGTTCCTGGGCTACACCGCGCCCGTCTGGCCGGCGCTCGCCGCAGCGGACATCGTGATTGCGCCGTCGTTGGGCGAATCGTTCGGAAACGCTGTCGTAGAAGGGCAGATGGCCTGCCGACCGGTCGTGGCAACCGCTGTTCAGGGGCATCTGGAGACGGTGAGTGATCAGGAAACCGGTCTGCTGGTGCCGTGCGAGGACCCGGCTGCGCTCGCCGATGCGATCGGTCGACTGATCGATGATCCGCAGGCTGCGCGGCGGATGGCACGCCGCGGACATGACAGGGCGCTGGCGCAGTTCAGCTCCCAGCGATACCGGACCGACATCGAGGCCGCGCTCTCGGAGTTGACACGGACAGGATGAACGCCGCGCCAACAGCGCGAACCAGGATTTGCAGCACCGCCACAGCGGCGTCGAACGGCGCAATGTGGATTGCAAAATATCGTCGGGGGGCGAATTGACCAGAGGCACGGGAGCGGAGTATTCCTCCCATATCGGACTGAATGATCATCGGCGTATAGCCGCTGAACTCAAGCGTGCACAGAAATCTCCGCGCAATACGGCGGCGTACTCGCGGATGGTGAATCGGCCGCTGGCGCGTCAGGTCGCAGCCTGGGGGCACATGATCGGGTTGTCCCCCAACGGCGCCACCGCAATCAGTGCGACGCTGTCGGCCGGCGGGCTGGCGATCCTCGTCCTGCTACCGCCGAGCCCCATCGCCGGCCTGTTGGTCAGCGTGCTGCTGGCAGCGGGGTATCTCTTCGATTCGGTCGACGGCCAATTGGCGAGGCTGCGCGGTGGCGGGTCACTCAGCGGGGAGATGCTCGACCACACCGTCGACTGTGTGAAGACCGTCTGCTTGCATCTGGCCGTACTCGTCCACCTCTTCCGGTTCCCGCCGTTGGACGGAAACTGGGTGTTGCTGATTCCGATCGCCTTCTTGGTGGTCGACGTGCTGAGCTTCTTCGGACTGGTCACCATTCCGCTGCTTCGCCGGGTGCACGGGGATCAGCGGGCGACCGATCCGACGCAGCGCGAACATCCGCTGCGTCGCTGGATCCTGCTGCCGACCGACTACGGCGTCTTCTGCTGGATGTTCATCCTGCTGGGTTGGCCGCTGCTGTTCTTCCTCGGCTACTCAGCCATGTTTGTGGTCAACCTGCTGGCCCTGGCCGCCGCGTTGATCAAGTGGGGGCGCGAACTGACAGCGATGGATCGGACTGGTTGACATGCGAATCGCACTGATCGGCACCCGCGGTGTGCCGGCACGCTACGGCGGATTCGAAACGGCGGTCGAGGAGATCGGCCGGCGCCTGGTGGCCAACGGCCACCAGGTGATCGTCTTCTGTCGGGGTGCCGAGGGGGAGCGACTGCAGAGCTACCAGGGCATGGAATTGGTGCACCTTCCGGCCGTGCCGAAGAAGTCGGTGGAGACGCTCAGTCACACCGCGCTGTCGATGGCCCACCTGGCGCTGTCCCGGCTGGTCCGCCGGCGTCGCGTGGACGCCGCCATTGTCTTCAATGCTGCGAACGCGCCGCTGCTCCCGCTGCTCCGGCTGCAAGGCATACCGGTCGCGGTGCACGTCGACGGTTTGGAGTGGAAGCGGGCCAAGTGGGGTCCGATCGGTCAGCGCTACTACAAGATCGCCGAGCGCCTCGCCGTGTGGTGGGCGG
>DATCVL010000298.1:0-13384 GCA_036566865.1 Microlunatus sp. | reverse complement strand
TCCAAGGTGGTCGTCTTCCGGCCCCTGTACGCCGTCGGCGGCCAGGATCTGGGTTATCTGCCGGGTACCGAGGGGGAGAAGATGGCGCCGTGGGCCCAGGCCGTCTTCGACACCCTGGGTGCGGTCACCTCCAAGGTGGTGATCGACGAGGTGATGGAACGCGGCCTGCTCGAGGTACTGCCGCTGACCCACATCCGCGGCCGATCCCTGCATGACGCGTTCGTGATCGTGGACGAGGCGCAATCGCTGGAACGCAACGTGCTGCTCACCGTGCTGTCCCGGATCGGCCAGGACTCGCGGGTGGTGCTCACCCACGACATCGCCCAGCGGGACAACCTGCGGGTCGGTCGGCACGACGGGGTGGTCGCGGTGGTGGAGAAGCTGAAGGGCCACCCACTGTTTGCACACATCACCCTGCATCGTTCCGAGCGGTCGCCGATCGCCGCCCTGGTCACCGACCTGCTGGAGGATCTGCCGCGCTGACCGCTGAGCATTGCCACGCGGATCAGTAGGGTTCTCGGTATGAGTGAGGATCCGTCCAGCGCGCGCAATCTCCGGGTCGGCCACAGCGAACGCGATGCCGTCGCCGCGATCCTCCAGAACGCGGCGGCGGACGGGCGATTGACCATGGCGGAGTTGGACGAGCGGTTGGACGCCGCATTCCGGGCCAAGACGTACGCCGATCTGGAGCCGCTGACCGCCGACCTGATGGAGGGCCAGGACATCTTCCCGGCCGGCTCGGTCCAGTCATCCGGGTCGGCCGTGCAGCCTCGACCGATCATGCAGCCAGGATCAGTGGTGCCTCCTGGATCCGTTGTGCCTCCTGGATCTATTGTCAAGGGGCCGCCGCCACCCGGCTACTCCCGCGAGGATCCGCTCAACCTCGACGGCGGTCTGAGCAGCGAGAAGCGCACCGGCGTCTGGACGCTGCCGCCGTTCATCCGGATCAATCAGGGCATGGGCTCGGTCAAGCTCAATTGCCTGCAGGCGAAGGCGGCCGCGCAGTTGATCGAGATCGAGGTGATCGGCGGCGCGGGATCGATCCTGATGATCCTGCCCGAAGGCTGGGCTGTTGATCATGACCGACTGTCCAAGTCCTGGGGATCGAAGTCGATCAAGGTGCCCGGCGAGCCGGTCCCCGGCAAACCGCTGCTGGTGATCCATGGCGGGGTCGGTCTGGGCAGTTTCAAGGCTCGCCTGGCGAGCCAGTCGGAGCTGCGGAGGATCGGCCGCTGACCGATGGCTCGGTGCCGAGCTCAGTCACGCGAGTGTGCGTGAAGCCACCGTCCCGCCGTCGGCGAGGTGTCGAGTGTGCGTAACCCCACCGTCGTGCCGCGGGTGCGGTGCCGAAAACGGTAGTTTCGCGCACGCTCGTGGAACCGTCGCCCGTGCTTCGGTGGGTTTGTGCACGGTCGCCAAAACGCCACCCCGATCAGCCGCCCCCGATCCGTCGAAGTCTGATGAACTCGGTGCCGTGGCACACACTCGGCGGCAGCCGATGGCCGGATCTCGCTCGCCTACTGGACCCGTCATCGAGGGATCGGCATCCGCGGCGGGGCGAGTCGGGGGATCGCCGACAGCAAGCGCCGGGTGTAGGCGTCATGCGGATCATCGAAGAGGTCGAGGCAGGGTCGCTGCTCGACGATCTCGCCGCGATAGATCACCGCAACCCGGTCGCAGAGGGTGCGCACCACGGCAAGATCATGAGCGATGAACAAGATCGTCAACTGCAGCTGCTCGCGCAGATCGGCGAACAGGTTGACGATTCCGGCCTGCACCGACACGTCGAGTGCGGCCACGGCTTCGTCGGCCACCAGCAATCGGGGATTGACCGCGAGCGCCCGAGCGATCGCGATCCGCTGCCGTTGCCCGCCGGACATCCCGGACGGCTTCGCGTCCAGCAGAGCGGCCGGCAGTTGCACCAGCTCCATCAGTTCGGCGCACCGGCTGCGAAGTTGGCCGGTGTCCACGATCCGATGCACCCGCAGCATCTCGGTCAACGTCTGCCGGATGGTCATCCGTGGATCCAAGGAGGCGTAGGGGTCCTGGAAGACGAGCTGGATCTGCCGTCGTTGGGCCCGGCTCCGCTTCGCGGTCAACAGACTGTCCGCGAACCGCACCTCACCCTGCTCGTACGGCTGCAGACCGCAGACCACCCGGGCCAGCGTTGACTTGCCGGATCCGGACTCACCGACCAGGCCGACGATCTCGCCCTCGCCGACCTGCAGGCTGACCCGATCGAGAGCTCGTACGGTGTGGGCGGTCCGACCGTGCCCGGTGTGGAAGGACAGTGAGACATCATCGACCGCCAGCAGCGGCTTCGTCGTTGCCGTCATCGCTCGACTCCCGTGTACTGCAAGGGATGGAGGCACGCCAGTCGCCGCCCGGGGTCCGGCTGCACGAGCTCGATGTCAGCCTCCTGACACTGATCGGTCGCCCGCGGGCAGCGATCGTGGAACGGACAACCCGAGGGGCGGCCACCCAATGCCGGGGCACTGCCGCCGATCGCCTGCAGTCGGCGAACCGGACCGTCGATCTGCGGCGTACTGGCCAGCAGGGCTGCCGTGTACGGGTGGCGCGGACTGTCGAACACCCCGGTCAGGTCGTCGCCATCCTCCATCACCCCGCCGGAGTAGAGGACGGTGACCGCATCGCAGAGCTGAGCCACAACCGCCAGGTCGTGGGTCACGTACAACAGGCCGGCGCCGAGTTCGTCCCGCAGATGCGCGAACAGCTTCAGGATTTGATCTTGAACGGTGACGTCCAGTGCCGTGGTCGGCTCGTCGCACAAGATCAACTGCGGCTCGCAGGCAACCCCGGCGGCGATCATCACCCGCTGCCGCAGGCCCCCGGACAGCTGATGTGGATAGGCGTTCATCCGCCGCTCCGGCTCGGGGATGCCGACCAGCTCCATCAGCCGAATCGCTTCCGCCCGGGCCGCCCTCTTCGACATCCGGTGATGCTGCAGCAGGCCGTCGTAGATCTGCTCGCCGACCCGCATCACCGGGTTGAGTGCGACGGCCGGCTCCTGGAAGATCATCGTGATCCCGGTGCCGCGCACACGTCGCTGGAAGGCGCCGCCGTCGGCCAGGAGATCCCTGCCCTGGAAGAGAATCCGACCGCCGGAGACGCCGATGTTCTCCGGCAGCAGGCCCATGATCGCGCGCAGGGTCAGGCTCTTGCCGGAGCCGGATTCGCCGACCAGTCCGCGTGCCTGTCCTTGTTCGATGGTGAAGGAGACCCGATCCAGCGCCAGCTCCTGCCGGTCCCCGAGATCGACGGTAAGGCTGAGATCGACGACCTCCAGCAACGGCTCCCGGGCGGTCGCGGCGGGGGATCCGGTGGCGGGGGATCCGGTGGCCTGAGTGAGTGTGTTCATCGGCTGATCCTCAAACGATGGGCCAGACCGTCACCGAGCAGGGAGAGTCCGAGACTTGCCAGCACGACGGCGGCGGCCGGTACCAGGGTCAGGCTGTAGTAGCCGCCGGCCAGGAACTGCTGTCCGTCCGACATCATCCGACCCCAATCCGGCGTCGGTGGCACGATGCCGAGGCCGAAGTAGCTGAGGGTGACGATCACACCGATGTTCATCACGATGTCGCTCATCGAGTAGACGATCGCCTGGGTGATCACGTTCGGGACCATGTGCCGGATCACGATCCGGCCGTTGCCGATGCCGCCGGCGCGGCAGGCCTGGATGAACTCCCGGTCCCGTAACACCAACGCCTCGGCTCGGACGATTCGGGCGTAGGCGACCCAGCTGACGATGCTGATCGCGATGAAGATGCTGGTCGCTCCGTTGCCGAGCACGAAGACCAGGGCGATCACCAGGATGTAGAAGGGGAACGCCGACAGGATGTCGGCGACCCGCATCACGATCGCATCCAGCCAGCCACCGAAGTAGCCGGTCAGCGTCCCGAGGATGACGCCGATCACGAACGGCACCAACACCGCGATGGTGGCCAACGTCAGGTCGGTACGGGCTCCGTACAGCAAGCGCGACCACATGTCCCGGCCGAGATTGTCGGTGCCCAGCGGATGCTCGGCCGAGAACGGCTGCAATGCCTGCGACGGATCGGTCTGGGTCGGGTCATGGCTGGTCAGCAGCGGCGCGAAGATCGCGGCTCCGACCATGATCGCCATGATCACCACACCGACCCAGAAGCCGACGTTGCCGGTGCGGGCGATTCGGGGCATCCGGATCCGGGTGCCGACGACGCCGATGTCTGCGACGGTCCCGCCGCCGGCCGCGCTGAGCTCGGCCGTTGCGCCGATCCTGGTCTCCAGGTCGGTGCCCGCGGGTGTCTGCTCGGTCATGACAGCCTCACCCTCGGGTCGAGCGCGGCATAGACCAGATCGGTGATCAGGTAAACCAGCACGACCAGCACCGCGAAGATCAATGTGCAGGCCTGCACGACCGGATAGTCGCGGTTCAGGATGCCGGTCATCATCAGGGATCCCATGCCTGGCAGGGCAAACACCTGCTCGACCACCAGCGCACCGCCGGCCAGGCCGCCGACCTGGATGCCCAGGATGCTGATCCCCGAGATGCTGCTGTTGCGGAGGAGGTAGCCGATCATCAGCCGTTTCCGCGCCAGCCCCTTGGCCCGGCCGAACGCGACGAATTCACTGGACAGCACCTCGGCCATCGATGCCCGCATCCCGCGGATCAGCAGCGGCGCCAGGGCGATCCCGATCGTGATCGCCGGCAGGATCAGCGAATACAGCTTGGTGGCCGGGCTGTCACCGTAGCCGCCGGCCGGAAAGATCTTGACCCGCAGTCCGAGGAAGACGATCAACATGCTGCCGATGAAGAACATCGGCATCCCTTGCACCACAGCGTTGAAGAGCCGGACGGCCTGGGCCGGTGCGCCCGGCCGGGTGGCGCTGAGCAGCGCCAACGGCACCGACACCAGCACGCTGACGACGGCACCCAGCAACATCAACATCAGGGTCACCGGCAGCCGGACTGCGAACAACTGCACGATCGGCGTACGGAAGTAGACCGAGTCACCCAGATGGCCGGTGAACAGTTGGCCGAGGAAGCGCAGATACTGCTGGCCCAGGCTCTGATCAAGACCCCACTCGTGCCGTAGTCGTGCGACGGCCTGCGGAGTCGCCTTGTCGCCGAGATAGGTCGTGGCCGGATCGCCAGGGCTGAGGTGCAGCAGGAAGAACGCCGCCGTGATCACTCCCAGCACGACGATCAGCAACAGCAGCAGGCGTCTGATCAGGTAGCGGACCACCGATGATCACTCCCTCACTCGGACAGCCAGACGTTGACCAGGTCGTAGTTGCCGGTGGGCAACGGCTTGAAGTCGTGCACCTTGTCCGAGTAGGAGTAGACCGCCGGTGTGTAGTACAGCGGGATGTGCGGGGTGTCGTCGTTGACCTGCTGCTGGATCTGGTCGTAGTACTGCTGACGCTTGGCCTGATCGGTGATCGAGGATGCCTGGCCGGCGAGCTTGTCCAGCTTCGCGTTGCGGTAGAAGGAGTACTCGGCGTGGGATCCGCCGTCGTACAGACCGGCGAAGCGGATGATCTCATCCGGGTCGATGATGTCGGTGGTGCAGTACGTGAAGCCCATGTCGTAGTTGCCCGCGTGCCGTGCCTCGGACTCCGCGGACGGGTCAAGGGTCTTGATCTTGACCGTGATGCCGATCTTGCTGAGCTCGTTCTGTACGAGTTGGCCGGCGCTGGCGGAGTCGGCGTCGCCGGAGCCGATCGTCAACGTCGTGGTGAAGCCTCCCGGCACCGACGACTGGGCCAGCTCAGCCTTCGCGGCCTGCAGATCGAAGGCGGGTGGCTTGATCGAATCGTCGTGTGCCCACAGCGCCGGCGTCAGGTACGAGGTGGCCGGCTTGCCGTTGCCGAAGAGCACGGTCTTGATCAATGCATTGCGGTCGATGGCGTGCGCGATCGCCTTGCGGACATGGGGATCGTTGAACGGCGCTTTCTGATTGTTCATGGTGAAGTAGTCGGTCCGGCTGGACTGGAACTTGCCGACCTTCACCCCGGTCTGTCCCTCGATGCCCTGGATGCTCGAGTAGGCGGGGAATTCGTTGATCTGCGCCTGGCCACTCTGCACCTGGGTGGCCCGGGTGTTGCTGTCGGTCACCACGGTGAAGGTGACCGAGTTGAGATAGGGCCGATTCGGCTTCCAGTAGTCGGGATTCTTGACCAGCTTGACCTCCTGGCCCTTGGTCCAGTGGTCGAGCTTGAACGGGCCGGTGCCGACCGGTTTGGCAGCGAACTGCTTCGCGGTCATCCCGGCGTAGTCCTTGGGCACCACCGAGTTGGCGTAGAGCGCCATGTCCGCGGGCAGCGGGGACCATGGTGTCTTGGTCTTGATCACCACGGTGTGATCATCGGGCGTGCTGACCTGGTCGATCACCTCGTTGATGAAGGCGAACGGAGCATCCGGCTTGCTGGCCTGCTCGAGGGAGAACTTCACATCCGCCGCCGTCATCGGCCGACCGTTGCTGAACTTCACGTCCTTGCGCAGGTTGAAGGTCCAGGACAGCTTGTCGGCCGACTGCTTCCAGGAGGTGGCCAGCGACGGTTCCACCGACTTGCCGTCGGCCGAGGGCACCAGCAGCGTGTCGTACACCTCCTCGATCACCCAGATCGAAGCGTTGTCGGTCGGTACGGTCGGGACCAGGCTGCTCGGCTCGTCGGCGCGTGCCATCACCAGGTCACCACCGGCGTGCGGGGAGGACGATCCCGACGACTCGCCGCCGCCTCCGCCGCATCCGGCCAGCGTCAGCGACAGCGTGACGGCTGCCGCCAGGGCTGTGATCAACCTGCGCTTCATAACGCTCCCTTCGCCGGCACGCGGCCGCACGAGTTCGTGATCACCGCAGCGAACGAGAAGGCGATTGGGTTCATGATCATCTCCGGACACCGACGAGCTGCGGGTCATCGAGTCTGGGAGTTGATCATGCAGGATCCTTGTAACGTAGGTGTTTCGATCGTGTTTGTCGACTGATCTTTTCGGCCAGCGGCACGGTGGATTCTCAGCATCGACCGAGCTCGCCCGGTGGCATCCGAGGTGGTCGAGGATGTCGCCGGTGACCATGATCAGTCCCGATTCCGCGGCTCAGTGATCATGAACTCGATCGGAGTCAGGTCGAGCTGCGATCGGCCCGGGCAAGGATGGAGGCCGGGCCCGATTCCGGGTCGTAACAAAACTACCTATTCCACAATCCGTGCGGAAGTGCTTGACTACCGCTGATCTGTCGTTCCATCCGTCTCGGAGGCACCGATGTATCTGACCGCACGATCCCGCAGAAGACTCCGCGGCATCGTCGGCGGGGTTTCGACCCTCGCCGTCCTCGGTGCCCTGGCACTGAATTCGACCCCATCAGCAGTCGCAACTCCCGACGTCGGCCGGGACCAGGCCTTCGACCAGGCCGCTCAGGAATTCGGCGTACCGGAGTCGTTGCTGGAAGCCCTGTCCTACTCGCAAACGCGGTGGGACGCCCACGTCGGTCAGCACAACACCGACGGCGGGTACGGCCCGATGAACCTGATCGACGGTTCGCTGTTCGCCGGTGATCAGGGCGAGGCCAAGGACGGCGCCGCCGACGGCGCTGCGCCGACCAAGATCGACTCGCTGGGCCGGGCGGCGAAACTGCTCGGCGTCGATCGGCAACAGCTGCGTGCCGACCCGACCGCGAACATCCGCGGCGGTGCGGCACTGCTGGCCGCCGAACAGCGATCCCTGAAGCAGCCGGTCGGTGAGTCGACAGCACCAGGACAGTGGTACGCCGCCGTGGCGGCAACCAGCGGCGCGACAGTTGAGTCGAGCGCCAAGACCTTCGCCGACGACGTGTACGCCGCCCTCGCGGCCGGTGCCCAACGCGTCACCGACGACGACCAACGGGTGTCGATGGCGGCCGCAACGGCCGATCCGCAGACCAGCCAGCTGAGCCTGCTCGGGTTGAGGAAGGACACCAACAAGGCCGGCGTCGAATGCCCGGCCGGCCTGGACTGCGAGTCGATCCCGGCCCCGTACGAGAAGTACGGCGATGGCGCCGGTGACTACGGCAACTACGACAAGGCGCCACGGGACACCCCGGCCGGTCCGACCGTGGACTACATCGTGCTGCACGACACCGAGGGCAGCTGGGACACCACCCTGAAGCTGGTCCAGGACCCGACCTACCTCGGCTGGCACTACACGATCCGGTCGTCCGACGGGCACATCGCCCAGCACATCCCGACCAAGGACGTCGGCTGGCATGCCGGCAACTGGTACATCAACCAGCACTCGGTCGGGATCGAGCAGGAAGGTTTCGCCGCCGAGGGTGCGACCTGGTACACCGAGTCGCTGTACCGCAATTCGGCCCGGCTGGTCCGCTACCTGGCCGCGAAGTGGCAGATCCCGTTGGACCGCGCCCACATCCTCGGCCACGACAACGTGCCCGGGACGACCGCGGCAACGGTGAAGGGCATGCACTGGGATCCGGGGCCGTACTGGGACTGGGAGCACTACTTCAAGCTGCTCGGTGCGCCGCTGACCGCCGTACAAGGCAAGCCCAGCAAGGAAATCGTCCGAATCGTGCCCGGCTTCGACGACAACCGGCAGCCGGTGACCGGATGTACGACGGCCGGTCAACCCTGTGATGATCAAGGAACCGACTTCGTCTATCTGCACACCGAGCCGAATGCAGATTCGCCGTTGGTTAAGGACATCGGGTTGCACACCGACGGATCGAACAGCACCACCGAGGTGGCCGACATCGGCGCCCGGGCGGTGGCCGGGCAGTCGTTCGCGGTGGCCGATCAGCAGGGGGACTGGACCGCAGTCTGGTATCTCGGCCAGAAGGGCTGGTTCTACAACCCGAAGGCCGATCGGACCGCCAAGAACATCGGCGGCTGGCTGGTGAAGCCGAAGCCAGGAGTCGACAGGGTCTCGACCTACGGTCGTGCCTACCCGGAGTCATCGGCGTATCCAGCCGGTATTCCTGATCAGGGCACGGCGCCGCTGGGTTACCCGTTGCTGGCCGGCCAGAGCGCAGTGCTCACCGACCGGACCGTGTCGACCGACTACTACCGGGCGGTCACCTACGACACCCCGCCACCGGCCGATCACGTCGACGTCCGTGGCCAGACGAAGTACCTGCAGATCTCCTTCGGTCACCGGATCATGTATGTGAAGGCGGCCGACGTGGACATCGTCCGGGCCCGATGATGACGCAATCCTGAGCGCGGCAAGCGCACCGAGAACCCGCTGTCCGGACCATCCGGACGGCGGGTTCTTGCTTGTCTGGAAGGGAATCCTTCGCAGCGTGCGACTAGGCCCGGTAGGCCCAGCTGATCAAGTAGGCCAGGACCGCGACGACATCCATCAGCAGCACCCAGAGCCAGAAGATCGCCATCCCGGACAGCTGCATGGCCTGCACGGTCCCGCTGGGGCCCGTGTACTGGGTGGTGCTGACCAAGCCGATGACAGCCAGGATCAGGAAGCCGACGAGCACCGCGCCGATCAAGCCGAAGATGATCCGCGCCCGGCCGTGGTAATCGACACTTCCGCTGACCCGGTGGGTACGGCGGCGATGCAGGCCGAGATGCGGTGGTGCGACATGTGAGACAGACATCGGAGACTTCCTTTCTGGTGGCGATCTCCGGATACAGCGTCGTTGCAGTGGCGTTGTCTCTCCCGCTCACTGTACGACCGGATCGCCGGGGCCGGAAGGTGACGTCGAATCTCGGCCGGACGTGCAAACGGGCACGCCGGGTTCACCGGCGTGCCCGCAGGATGTCGTAGGTCTGGTCGGTCAGCCCATCCTTCCTACTGTGAGGGCTGCGCCGGACGGGTCATCGAGAGCACGTCCAAGGCAGCGTCCAGCTGCTCCTCGGTCAGCTTGCCGTCGGCGACGAATCCCTTCTCGATCACCACCTGGCGGATGGTCTTGCCCTCCTTCAGCGCCTGCTTGGCGACTGCGGCGGCATTCTCGTAGCCGATGTAGCGGTTCAAGGGGGTGACGATCGACGGGGATGATTCGGCCAGCTGTCGATCATGATCAACATTGGCGGTGATGCCGGCGATGCAGCGATCGGCGAACAGCCGGGACACATTGGCCAGCAACCGGATCGACTCCAGCACGTTGCGGGCGATCACCGGCAGCATCACATTGAGCTCGAAGTTGCCCTGCAGGCCGGCGGTGGTGATCGTGGCGTCGTTGCCGATCACCTGCGCGGAGACCATGATGGTGGCTTCGCACAGGACCGGATTGACCTTGCCCGGCATGATCGACGAACCTGGTTGCAGGTCCGGCAAGGAGATCTCGCCGAGTCCGGAGCGCGGGCCGGAGCCCATCCAGCGGATGTCGTTGGCGATCTTGGTCAGGCTGACCGCGATCACCTTGCAGGCACCCGATGCCTCGACCAAGCTGTCCTGGCTGCCCTGAGCCTCGAAGTGGTTGCGGGCCTCGGTCAGCGGCAGCCCGGTCTGCTCGGCGATGATCTTGATCACCGAGTCGGCGAAGCCGGCCGGGGTGTTGATACCGGTACCGACCGCGGTGCCGCCCAGCGGCAATTCGGCAACCCGGGGGAGCGCGGCCTGAATCCGTTCGATGCCTGCCGTGAGCTGCGCGGCGTAGCCGCCGAACTCCTGTCCCAGGGTGACCGGGGTGGCGTCCATCAAATGCGTACGACCGTTCTTGACCACCTCGTCGAATTCTTCGGCCTTGGCCGACAGCGCGTCGCGCAGGTGCTCCAGGGCCGGGATCAGCGTGTTGATCAAGCCGTCGGTGGCGGCGATGTGAATCGCGCTGGGAAAGACGTCATTGCTCGATTGGGACGCGTTCACATGATCATTCGGGTGAACGGTGTCGCCGAGGATGTCGGAGGCGAGCGAGGAGATCACCTCGTTGGTGTTCATGTTGCTCGAGGTTCCGGAGCCGGTCTGGAAGACGTCGATCGGGAATTCGTCGTTGTGCCGGCCGTCGGCGACCTGTTCGGCGGCCTTGCTGATCGCCTCGGCCATGGTGCCGTCGATCACGCCGAGTCGGGCGTTGGTGGTCGCCGCGGCACCCTTGACCCGGGCGAGCGCGGAGATCAGCGCCGGATCGATCGGCTGGTGGGAGATCGGGAAGTTCTCCACGGCCCGCTGGGTCTGGGCCTTCCACAGTGCGGCGGCGGGGACCCGTACCTCGCCCATGGTGTCGTGTTCGATCCGGTAGTCCTCAGAGCTCATGGGGTCATTCTTACCGGTTCGGCACTGGTTGGGTGTGGGCGGTTACTGCATGTGAGGATGGCCGGGTGGCACGCGCACGCAGAGCACCGACCAGTCGGGACATGGTCATCTCGTTGTTGGTGATCATGATTCCGGTGGCGATCCTGGCGTTCCTGCTGACCCGCGGGCAGGGCGAGCCGGAGGCCAAGACGGTGGATTGGCAGCCGGTGGCCGCTCAGGCCCGACAGCAGGCCCCGTTCGAGGTGCTCACTCCGGTTGAACTGCCGGCCGGCTGGCGTGCCAGCCAGGTGTCCTGGACCAAGATCGGCCAAGCCGATCCGACCGGAAACGAGTCGCCGCGCAATCGCTGGCGGCTGGGCGTTCTCACCAATCAGGACGTCTACATCGAGCTCAATCAGGTCGACAAGCAGGCAGGGCAGTTCGTCGACGACATCACCCGGGAGGGTCAACGGGACGGCGTCAGCCAGCTCGACGGACAGACCTGGAAGCGGCTGGTCACCGATGATGACCGGACCCGGTCCCTGGTGCTGGCGACGCCGGCGGTGACCACCGTGGTGTCCGGCGATACGAGCTATCAGCAACTCGAGACGTACGTCGGTCTGCTGCACTCGGAGTCCTGACGGACCGTTGCTGCCCGGCCCGGGAATCATCCTGGGCCGCCGTCTGCAACTCGGAGCGGGTCCGGCGGTAGTCGGCGTCGTCCGCCACGGCACGCGTGATCCGTCCGGACTGACGCGTCCGCCGGTGGGTGAGCTGGAGCACGAGCACCGCCGCGAGCACCATCGCGATCAAGATCAACATTCCCATGAAGCTCAGTCTGCGTCGGCTGGTCCGGCACGGACAGTGGCGGAAATGACACTATCCGTATGATTACTGCCAAGCTCTGTCGCGGAGCTGTACGCGGTCCTCAGGACGACCGGGATACCCGGTCTTCGCGGGCGTTCGGCGTCTCGATCAGTAGCTCGCGTTGGCGCTGCGCGGCGTAATTCATTTGACCAACTGCCTCAGCAATGCTGGCGATCGCGCGGCCGAGCCGGACTGCGGTGCGGCGACCCGGGCCGCGCGTCACGAACGCCGGAAGCAAGGACGCTGTCAGCAGCAGGATCATGATCAACTCAGTCATGTGCCCGATTCTGCGACTGGCGATTCCCGACAGACAGTGGCAAAATGGACCCTGGTCGTAAGAATTCCGCCAGCGTCCGTCGGAGCCGTCCGCGGCCCCCGGCCCAGCAGCGAGGGAGCCATCGGATGAGCAACACAGCGAGGTCCGCCGATCAAGCGCCGGGTGGGTTGAAGTCGGTCGCGGCGCTCAGACAGGTCAGCGTCATCCTGACCGAACCGGTGTCGATCTTCGAGTTTGCAATGGCGTGCGAGATCTTCGGCATCGATCGGCGCGAGGAGGGCTACGAGCCCTTCGACTTCCGGATCTGCGCGCTCCATCCGGAGCGGCCGCTGATGACCAAGACGGTGACACCGTTCCAGATCATCGCCTCGCACGGACTGGACGCCGTCAGGGGCAGCAAGCTGGTGATCGTGTCCGCCACTCCGCCCCGCGGCGAGAACGGCTATCCGCCCGAGATCATCAGCGCGATCCAGCAAGCTCATCAGGACGGTGCCGTCGTGCTCAGCCTCTGTTCGGGCGCATTCCTGCTGGCCGAGGCCGGGCTGCTCGACGGCCGAGCGTCGACCACGCATTGGATGTACACCGACAGACTGCAGCAGGACTATCCGCAGACCCGGGTCGATCCGGGTGTGTTGTACGTGGACGACGGGGACGTGATCACCAGTGCCGGCACGGCGGCAGGAATCGATGCTGCACTGCATCTGATCCGGCGCGAACTGGGGCAGGAGATCGCGATCCGGATCGCCCGCAGGATGGTGGTGCCACCGCATCGGGACGGCGGGCAGCAGCAATTCGTCGATCTACCGCTGCCGGTCGACGACACGGATGCGCTCGGCGGTCTGCTCTCCTGGATCTCCGACAACCTCGCCGAACCGCACTCGTCGAGCTCCCTGGCGCGCCGGCTGAACATGAGCGAGCGCACCTTCGCCCGTCGATTCGTCGCCGAGACCGGGACCACACCCCACAAATGGATCAACCAGCACAGGGTGCTGGAGGCGCGGCGGTTGCTCGAGGAGAGTGACCTGACGGTGGAGCAGGTCGCCGACCGGGTCGGCTTC
>DATCVL010000297.1:0-7366 GCA_036566865.1 Microlunatus sp. | reverse complement strand
ATCGCTGCCTGCCGGATCTGCCGTCGGACGTGTTCGCCGAGCGGAGCGAAATCACCCGCAACGTGATCTTGCAGACCTGCGCGGACCGCGAGCGCGCCCTGGCATCCGGAACGTCCACTCCGCGCCGGAGTTGGAGTGACGCGGCGACCGGGCTGGTCGATGCTCTGTACGGATTGTGGACGGCTCCGGTGAGCGACGTACCGGATCAGCGATCGCGGAAGCGCTGATCGGGGAGAGCCGTCGTTGGTCCGGCAGCTGGCTGCAACATATTGACAGCCCGCCGACCGGATTGCCCAAGCTGGCCGACGATCCGGTGGTGGCCGGCGCCGTCGGTGACGCTGTCGTGGTCGGCCGATTCAGCGACGACGAGCGTGACTACCTGCTACTGGCCAACTACTCGGCCACCAGCACCGCACGAGTCAAGCTGACCTGGCAGCCGGGTGTCGGTCAGATCTCGGCGTTCGACCCCGACCACGGGTCGTTTCGGCGGGTTGCCTCGGACACCCGACACCGACTGCCGCCGGGAGGCGGCGTGCTGCTCCGGATCGGCTGAGTTCGAAACCGCACCGGGCTCGGCGCCACGTCTCGCCCAACTGCCCTACTGCGGCAGGTTCAGGGTGTACGCCGTCGCGGGCCCGGTCACGGTCCAGCCGGAGTTGTGGTCCGGATAGGCCCGACCGGTGTACGGGACTCCGCCCGCGGGATAGGCCTCGATCACCGACGCGTCCACCCAGATCTCTCCGGGACCGTCCCAGCTGATCACCTGCCGGCCGTCGAGTGACAGTGACCCGGACTGATCATGACGAATCATGAAGGCAGGTTCGGTGATCGGTGTATCGGCAGCGACTTCGGAGCCGATCAGGGCGGACAACTCTCCGGCCGGGCGACTGACCAGCAGATCCCCGCGCAGCTCCAGCTCGCGGGGCAGGGTCAGACAGCCGGCCCAGCCGGCAGCGGCGAACTGATCTTGATCACGTCGCTCACCGACCCACCCCCACAGCAGGGTTCGATCGCCATCCCGGATCGCCTGCGGGGCATAGAAGGCGGTGCTGGCGTCCAAGCTTCCGGTGGCCTGCGGTCGGAATCGCAGCTGCAGATCTTCGGTCACGTCAAGATCACCGACGAGGTAGCTGACGTCGGCGTGCCCCTTCGTCTCACCGTCGTCCAGGGACCAGTAGGAAATGATCAAGACCCAGCGATCGCCGACCTGCACCAGATTGGGACATTCCCAGATGTTGGCCGGTTCGAGCCGGCCGACGACGGGGTCGGTGTGATCAAGCAACGTCCCGGCCGGCACCCAATCGGTGAGATCGTCCACCCGGTAGGACAGGACGGCCGGATGGCCATCGTGATCACCGGCACCGATCACCGCCCACCGATGCCCGCCGTGCTCGATGACGTACGGATCCCGTACGTCGGTGAAACGAGGATCGTCCGGCATCGGCAACACCGCATGATCATCTTGTTTCCAGTCCTGTAGCCGCCGATCGCTGCGCGCGAGCAGGACGTCGGCTCGCCCGGAGTGATCGGTAACCGCCGAATAGACCGCGGTCGGCGTACCGGCGTCGTCGACCACGCAGCCGGTCCAGCAACCCTTCGAGTCCGGACGGCCTTCCCTGGGCACCAGCGCCACCGGCTCGATCTGCCAGGTCAGCAGGTCGGCTGAGGACACGTGACCCCAGTGGATCATTTCGTGACGGGTCGACTCCGGGTTCCACTGGAAGAACAGATGCCAGCGATCATCGATCTTGCACACCCCGTTGGGATCATTCAGCCAGCCGCGTCCGGGGCGAGGATGAAGCCGGGGGAAGGTGGGGTCGGCGGCTGGCGTCGTTGTCACTGGTCACTCCCTGTAGTCGGCCCTCGCGCAGCGGTCGCTGCCCGAACGCGAAACGATCAAGGCACCGTGGCGGCCGCTCTGTGCCGGCAACGGTGGGTACACAGAGAAGACCGTACGCCATCGATCCGGGACCTCCCGACGGCCGGCGCCCCGTGATCATCGGGAGATCAGCCAGCACCTCAGTTGATCAACAGTGATCGCATCGATCGAGGAGATGATCACTGGGTGATGATCCGCCGGATCGAGGTGCTCCTCGGGTACGGCGACCACCAGGCACCCCGCCGCCCGGGCAGCGGCAATGCCACGCGGCGAGTCCTCCAGCACCACACAGTTGGCGACCTCGACACCGAGCCGCCTCGCCGCGGTCAGGTATCCCTCCGGCGCGGGCTTCGGCCGGGACACCTCGTCGCCACACACCACGACGTCGAAGAGGCCGGGCTCCAACTGGGCCAGCACCGTGTCCACCAGCGCTCGGTAACTCGACGTCACCAGCGCCCGCGGAATCCCCTGTGCGCGAACAGCCTCGACCACGGCCCGCGCACCCGGCCGCCACGGCACTCCCTCGGCGAACAGTTGCCGGGTACGCTCCAGCAGCCATCGGGCGGAGTGATCCTCGTCCGCCTCGACCCCCAGATCCCGGTGGATGATCCTCGCGGTGTCCTTGAGGTCACCGCCGATCACCCGCCGACGGGTGTCGCCGGACAAGGCACCGCCGAGCATGATCGCCAGATCACTGAGGCTGACATCCCAGAGCCGTTCGCTGTCGAACAGCGTCCCGTCCATGTCGAACAGGACTGCTTCCAGGGTTGGGGTCTGCTGCGTCGGCCGGAGTTGGACGTGATCCACGTCAGCGCTCTTGCAGGGCAGCATCGAGCCAGCTCAGCAGCGTACGGGGATCATCACTGGTCGTACCATCAGCGCCCAGCTCCAGTGCCCGACGCAGATCGGCCTCGTCCCGGGTCGGCCACACATGCACCGGGTAGCCCTCGTCCTGCAGCTGCTGCACGATGTCGGCGGTCAGTCCGTCGAAGCCGGTGTGGATCCGGCTCGAACCGGTTTCCTTGATCAACATCTGGTAGCCGCCGGGGTACTGATCCGCCTCCAGCCAGCTGGGGGTGATGATGCCGCGAGGGATGTCCGGCAGCTTGTCGGCAACGGCCGCAATGGCCTCGATCGAAAAGCCGGTGAGGATGGTCCGGGTGGCATGGTCCGGGTGATCAGCAAAGTAGGCGGGCAGGCTGTCGATCGTCGCCGGATCCTTGATCTCCAATTGGATCAGCTTGGTGGTGGCCTGATACATCTGCTCCAGGGTGGGCACACGCTCGCCGTTGCCGACGTCGACCGCGCTGATCACCGACCAGGGCAGCTCCGCGACCGGACCAAGATCACGACCGGCCGGCTCGGCGGCGACCCGGTCCAGCGTCGCGTCGTGCAGCATGAACAGTTGCCCATCGGCGCTGATCCGTACGTCGGTCTCCACCTCCTCGACGCCGATCTCCTCGGCACGGCGAAACGAGGCCACGGTGTTCTCGGGTGCTTCGGCCATGGCGCCTCGGTGCCCGACGACGGTAAACGTCACGATCTTCCTTCCCTGATGGGGTTGTGCTGGTCGGTGAAGTCGGTCTTCGATCGACTCGTCAGCTGGCAACGAGCCGCTGGTACTTGGGCAGAGTCTGTTTGATGGCAGGCTCCAGCACGCGGACGACTTCTCGCAGCACGTCGCCGGGATCTGCGTCGGAGGCGTAGACCTTCTGCAGCGCGATCTGCATCTCGGCAATGGTCTCGTTCACGTACCGTCGCATGATGTCCGGCGTACGCGCCCGGTCGAGTTGATCTTGGGCGACTTGGTAGGCCGGTGTCTTGGCGTTGCGCGCCTTGATCTTCGGCGAGGTGAGTGCACTCTTCGTCACCGGGAGGTAGCCGGTGCCCAGGCTCCATTCGGGTGCGCCGATTTCGGCCAGGTACTTGATCACCTCCCAGGCCGACTGCTTACGATCACGAGTCGCGTTGCGCAGCAGCGCCAGTCCGCTGCCTCCGGTCGGCACCCCCGGCTCTTCCTGTACGGGCAGGAAGGCGGCGCCGACCTCGAAGTCGACGGCCGTGAGCAGCGAGGTCAGCGCCCCGGTGGAGTTGCAGATCGTTGCTGTCACACCGGCCGCGAAGTCCGCGTTGATGTCGCTGGCGAGATAGGCCATCTGATCATCGTGGATGAAGGCCCGGTCGAACTCGAGCGAGGCGATCGTCTGCTCGGAGTCGAGTTTCGGCGTCATGCCGTCGGAGTAGCCGCCGCCGAAGGCCCACGAGGATCCCTGGAAGTACCAGTCGTCGGCTCCGGTGTAGCCACGCATCTTCACCTTGGAGCCGTGATACTCCAGTCCCTTCAGCTGCCGGCCCCAGTCCCGCAGCTCGGTGAAGGTCTTCGGGCCGCGATCCGGCAGCCCTGCCGCCTCGAAGATCTCTTTGTTGTAATAGAAGAGCGGCGTCGAGCGGGCCCACGGCAGCCAGTAGATCTCATCTCGGACCGTGCCCTCGGTGAGGAACCTCGGGTGGAACTCGTCGGTTCCGAAGTCGGCATCGAAGTAGCCGGTCAACGGTTCCAACGTCTCGGCCAGGAAGTAGCGATTCCAGGAGACATCGCTCAGCGTGACGATGTCCGGGATCTGCTCCGAGGTGAGGCTCGCCGCGAGCTTCGAGTCGAGCGCGTCGTAGCCGGGGAAGAGCTGGATCTCGCAGAAGATGTCCTGTTGTGAGGTGTTGAATCCGTCGATGATCGACTGCAGGATCTCCGCGTTGTGCGAGGTGAAAGCACTCCACAGCACGACCCGATCGCGCTGGGTGAATTTGGGGGGCACCTGACCACTCACCTGGGAGTAGTCGCCCTGACTGCGGCCGACGCAGCCCGACAACGCCAGCGCCGCCGCGGCCGCGGCTGCCCCGGTCAGCAGTCGACGGCGGCTCAAACTTGTCCCGCTCACACGGATCCCCTTCTGCTCGGAACGGTTGCTCGGCGGGTGATGATCATCGACGGACCGCACTTCCGGCCAGTCCGGCCACGATGTAACGCTGTGCCAGCAGGAAGACGATCGCCATCGGCAGCACCACGAAGAGCGTGCCGGCCATCAGTGCGCCCCAGTCGTTGATGCCGTCGTTCTCCTTCAGATACAGCAGCCCGATCGGCAGCGTTCGCATGTTGACGGAGTTGGTCACGATCAGCGGCCAGACGAATCCGTTCCACTCGTCGATCAGTGCGATCAGGCCGACGGTGATGATGGCCGGACGAGCCATCGGCACGATGAACGAGCCGATCGTCCGAAGGTGCCCGGCGCCGTCGAGCTGCGCCGCCTCCAACACCTCCGGTGGGATGGACAGGAAATACTGCCGGAGCAGGAAGGTGCCGAAGGCGGACGCGATGCCGGGCAGGATCAGGCCCGCGTACGTGTTCACCAGATGCAGGTGGCCGACGGTGATGTAGTTGACCAGCAGGGTGACGTGTCCCGGGACCATCAGGGCACCCAGCATGAACAGGAACAGCCAGTTCTTCTTGGGGAACGGCAGGTAGGCGAAGGCGTACGCCGTGAAGACCGCCAGCACCACCTTGAGCGCCATCCCGATCACCGCGACCACGACCGAGTTGATCAAGAACTGGCCGAACGGGGCCAGCTCCCAGGCATTGACGAAATTCTCCAGGGTCAGCGATCTCGGGATCAGACGGAGCGGCCAGCTGTTGATGTCGGTGTTGGTCTTGAACGCGGTGCTGACGAAGAGGTACAGCGGAATCAGGAACACCAGGGCTCCAACCACCAGGGCGATCACGCCCCACCACGGGGTACGCCGGCGGGTGGTCAGCTGCGCGGGCGCGACCTGCGTCGCGGTCGTGTTCGGGGTTCCGGTCGGGGCCCGAGTTCCCGTTGGCATCGCGGTCATCAGTAGTGCACCCTCCGCTCGACGAATCGGAATTGCAGCGCGGTGATCGCCATCAACACCACGAACATGATCATGGAGGCGGCGCTGGACACCCCGACATTGGTTCGGTTGAACGCCTCGTCGTAGATGAACCAGCTGAGGGTGGTGGTCGCACCGGCCGGTCCACCGCCGGTCATCATCGCGATCACGTCGAATGCCTGGAAGGCCGAGATGGTCTGGGTGATGATCAAGAAGAAGGTCGTCGGCGACAACAGCGGGAAGATCATCTGGGTCAGCATCGACCAGCGACCGGCGCCGTCGATCCGGGCGGCTTCCAGGATTTCGCTCGGGATCTGCTGGAGCCCGACCAGATAGACGATGGCGACGAATCCGAGTCCCTTCCAGATCGAGACGATGATCAGCGCCGGCAGCGCCCACGAAGCATCGGTCGTCCAGGCCGGCGAGTCGGCACCGAAGGCGTTGAACACCATCCGACTGAGCCCGTGGTTGGGATCGAAGATCAACAACCAGATGGTTGCGATCGCCGCTCCGGAGAGCACATGTGGCGAGAATGCCAGGGTCTGGACCGCGGTGGTCCCCCGGATCCGCAATGAGAACAGCAATGCCAACGCCAGCCCGATCACCATCGTGACCACCACAACCGCGACCACCCAGATCAGCGTTCGCAGCAAGGTGGCCGGGAAGGACCAACTGCTGAAGAGGCCGGTGTAGTTGAGCAGGCCGACGAACTCGGCCTTGGGCGAGATGAAGTCCCAACTGGTGAAGCTCAGATAGATGTTCTCGATGATCGGCCAATAGGCGAAGACGGCGATCAGGATCAGATTCGGCAGCGCGAACGCAGCGAACAGCAGGTATCCACGGCGACGCCGGCGGATGGCGCCGGGGCGCCGCTCCACGGTGCTGCCGGCGATCTTGACCGCACCGGTCGTGCTGCTGCCTGGCGCAGCTGTTCTCGAACCGAGGTCGGTTGCTCCACTGCTCACCGACTACCACCCATCTGCATCGACGATGACGAGGACCGGGAACAATCTAGGTTCGATCCCGGCTCCTGAAGTCGTCAGCCGGTGGCCAATCAGTGATCGTTTCACGCACGTTTGCGTCGACTGTGCAAAGATTCCCGACACATGTCCAGCACGTTTCGGGGCCGCGCATTCGACCGGCAGCAGCGGATCCTCACCTACGTACGCAACGAAGGGCGAGCAGTCGTCTCGGAGATCGCCGACCTGTTCTCGATCTCGCCGGCAACCCTGCGTCGTGATCTTCGAACGCTGGAGGGGCAACGGCTGATCGTCCGGTCGTACGGCGTGTTCTATCCGACCGACATCGGCCGCTACGAGACACCAGTGGTGTATCGGCACAAGGCGCGGACCGAGGAACGCCTCGCGATCGCCGAGGCGGCTGTCTCGCTGATGTCCGATGTCGGCACCGTGTTCCTCGACGAGGGAGCGCTGCCGGAGGACCTGGTCGCACCGATGATCAGACTTCCGCGGCTGACCGTGGTGACCAGATCATTGACCGTTGCTGCCGAACTGGGTCGCCAAACTGATCATGATGTGATCGTTGTCGGCGGCCGCCTTCGACCGGCCACCATGGGCACGGTCG
>DATCVL010000296.1:0-6739 GCA_036566865.1 Microlunatus sp. | reverse complement strand
CACCGCATATCGACTCTTTCTCGACATGCAGGGCGGCATCTTCGAACGCTTCCAGTCCATGCCGATTGCCAGATCGAGCGTGCTGTGGGGTCACGTACTGACCTCCCTGGTCTCGAACCTGGTCTCGGTTGCCCTCGTCATCGGCGTCGCGCTGATCATGGGATTCCGGACCGGAGCCTCCGTCGGGGACTGGCTCGCCGTAGCCGGCATCCTGATCTTGTTCACGCTCGCGCTGACCTGGATTGCCGTGATCGCCGGCCTGTCCGCCAAGACCGTGGACGGTGCGAGTGCATTCAGCTATCCGTTGATCTTTCTGCCCTTCATCAGTTCTGCCTTCGTGCCGACCGACTCGATGCCCGGCCCGGTCGCCTGGTTCGCCGAGAACCAGCCGGTGACCTCCATCGTGAACACGATCCGAGCACTGTTCGCACAGCAACCGATCGGCAACGACATCTGGATCGCCCTCGGCTGGCTCGTCGGAATCCTGATCGTCGCCTACGCCGCCGCGATCGCCATCTACCGGCGCAAGATCAGCTGAGGCCGATCGCGAGAATGGGAGCACAGCAAGGAGATCTCGGACCAAGTCGTGCCGGGCAGTTGTCGATCACTGTCCGGCACGATCAGGCGCTTGCGTCCTTGCGATCATCGGGCAGATGGGCACGAATCGAGAACAACGCCGGCAACCGCGGCACACCCGGATCGGCAAGGTCAGCCGACAGAGTCGTCGGCGAGTGTGAATCGCCGGCATGTTCGTGCAGGAAGTCGACAACAAGCCCAGCGCCGGCCAAGGCACTCACAACGTCGCCGACGGGATGGACCCACTCGTGGGTTTCGCGATGTTGCAAGCCGACGTCGCGGACCGCGTAGGAGGAGTCCGCCGATGTGACCGTGGGCTGCTGACCACCGAAGTAGCTCGATGTCAACCTCAGTCCGTCCCCACTCGGGGACAACACCATCGCGAGCGGATGGATGTCCAACAGATAAAAGGTGCCACCCGATCTGAGCAACTTGACGCAGTTGTCTGCCCAACGAGCCAGGTCGGCAATCCACATCAGCACCCCGCGGGTGGTGAACACCATGTCGTAACGAGTGCCCAGGACCGCGGCAGCGTCGAGAACATCTGCCTGGACAAAGCTTGCTGGGATCTCGGTGCGAGCTGCCAGGTCGCGGGCGACTCGTAGCGACTCGGCCGAGAAGTCGAGGCCGGTGACCGTCGCCCCGCGGCCGGCCAACGACAACGTGTCCAGGCCTATATGGCATTGCAGATGGCAAATCGACAAGCCGGCGAGCGGACCGACTTCGGCGTTCTCGATCTCGCCCAGACTGTCGCGGGTAGCAGCGAAGTGCTCCACAGCGTAGAAGTCCGAGGCTGCGTGATGTGGTGCTATCTCGTCCCAGAACGCCTGGTTCACGGCGGAGTGATCACTCATGTCGCTCACCGTGCCACAAACACGGCAGGCAGACGATCGGATTCAACCGGGCACCAAGTGCATGCTCCGTACAGCGCCATCAACACATAAACATTGGTCGACGGTGCCCCACGGCGGCGGATTCGATCCGCCGGAGCGTCAATTGAGTGCCGGGTTGCCGCGATCACCCCGCCTGGGCTGTGGGCTCCGCGCGACCGCCTTCCTCGGCAGCCGCGATCTCGGCGGCGAACGACTCGCCGAAGTCATCAGCGTCGAGAATCTTCCTGAGTTCGACCTCGGCGTCGCGCACCGGCGAGCGCTTGAGCCACTCGACGGCATCCTCCATCGAGGCGACCTCCCAGATCGAGAAGCCGGCCACCAGTTCCTTTGTCTCGGTGAACGGACCATCGATCACCGTGGCGTTACCGTCAGTGTCGAAGGCGACCCGCTTGCCCTTACTGGTTGGCTGCAGCCCGTCCGCAGCCAGCACCACGCCCGCCTCGACGAGTTTCTCGTTGAACTGTTCCATCGCCGCGAACTCCTCGGGGGTGCCGAACTCACCCGATTCGGACTGCTTCGTCGCCTTACCCAGAACCAAGACCTTCATCGCTGTGCTCCTTCGCGTTGGCCGGGATCAGCCCTCGTGACCGATTCAACCTGACTCACTCACGCGTCGAACGGGAACAGCGGGAATCGACACCGGGCCGGAGTCTCGCTCGGGGCGTAGGTGCTTCAACACCGTGGGCGATCTGATCCACCAGCCTGCTCTCGGTTCGGACGAGCCACAGAACCAGCCGTGGGCCGCGGCAGCCAGCCCTTCCCGGATCCGAGGATCGGCAAATCTCGGAACCGTACGATCACCCAGTCGGTGAACGTTCGTACAATGAACCGATGACGGACACCCCAGACGGTTCTCGCGCCGAACAGCGCCGCCGCACCGAAGCGCGAATCCTGGAAGCCGCCGCAGAACTCTTCCTCGACTCCGGATACGAGCGGACGACCATCCGAGCCGTGGCCGCGGCAGCAGCAGTACAGCCGGGCCTGGTGATGCACTACTTCACATCCAAGCAACAACTCTTCCAGCGCGTGATCGAGGCGGCCCCCACTCCCGACATCAGCGGGGCGGAGCAGATCCTCACGTCGTTGGCCAACCGACTCGAATCCGAGCCGTCGGCCTCGTTGACCATCCTGCGCTCCATGCTGACCAACCCCGAGGCGGCCGACGCCGTCGCAGCCACGGGAACCCAGTACCGACAGCAGATCGCCGAAGGCATCCCGGCCGATGACGCAGGCCTCCGGGCCGCGATCATCGATGCCCTGATTCTCGGCCTGGTGGTATCCCGGCATCTGATCAAGTCCGACGAACTCGCCGCCGCGGACACCGCACAGATCATCGAGTTGCTGCGCCCCTGCGTCCTGTCACTGACCGCAGATTCCGACACCCACACGGCCAAACGTCGACCGCGCCGCACGCCAAAGAAGACATCAGAGTCATCCTGACACCGATGTATCGGGTCGAAGGTCACAAGCGCGTGTTGTGACTTGGTAGGCCCAACTCGATGTCGGAAAGCCGGCGCAGTACCCTGCCGGCGTTACCGATCCACGCCGGTCGTGGTGACCTTGCTGACTTCGGGAAGTCGCTGGTCGGTCGCCGACTTGGGGACCATCCGCATGACCGCCTTCGGCATCGGACCGACGGTCAGGACGTGCACCGAGGAGCCGACAGTCACAGCAACGAAGGAGGCCTGGGACGGGATCCGTTCGGGCAAGGGGATGGCGTGGCTGCCGGCAGAAAGTTCGCCTTCCCAGACCAGCATCGACGTGCTCTTGGGCTCCGGCGGCACGAACGAGGTTGCCCACCAGGCCGTGATCGTGACCTCGGAGGTCTGGTCGAGGCTCAGATGAACTGACCGGTCGATGACCTGATAGCTCACCTCCGCGGTGTCAGCTCCGGCCGAGGTCTCGGACTCCACCTGGGCGGCAATGAGTCCAGCGATGCCGGCGAGCCCCTGGACGAAGGTCACCCGCGGGTTGCGTTCGGAGATGGCCTCGCGCAACTGCTGTTTGGTATCCGCGGGAATCATGCCGCCGAAGACCAGCAGATCGAGGTCGGTTACGTCGTAGTCGTCCAAGACCTGATCGAATTGATTCGTCGCATCCGCGGAGTAACCCTTGGCCCGCAGGATCTCGACTGCCTCGACGAGCACACCGGGACTGCGGCCGACGACGAGGATTCGGTGCCGATGGTTTGGTGGCGTGTTCACAGTCGGTCTCCTCGGTCGCGATTCAGACCGCCGCCGCGGAGACTCTCCGGGCGGCATTCCGTCATTGTTGGTCACACCAATATTGGTAGACCCAACATAGCGAGTGTTGGCACACCCCACAACTGTTACGCTCCGACTGTGCCCACAACCCACCACGATGCGGCCCGGACCCCGACACGGCTCGAAGGGCGCGCGACGTGGCTGATCAGTCGGGCACATGCGCGCGCATCAGCACTGCTCAACGCCGGCTTCGAGACTCAGGGCAGCGGCTTGCGCAGCTACCACTACCGGCTTCTGGCCGCACTCGAGGAGTGGGGACCGACGAGTCAGGCCGATCTCAGCAGGACGACCGGAATTGATCGCAGCGATGTGACCGCTGCCCTGGCCGAACTCGAGTCGCACAAGCTGGTCAAGCGTTCGGTCGATCCCGACCACAAACGCCGGAAGATCGTCAAGATCACGACAGCCGGCGTCGACCGGCTCCTCGAGCTGGACGAGGTGATCGACGGTATTCAAGGCGAGCTCCTCGCTCCCCTGACGGCCACCCAGCGCCGTCAGCTCATCAGCCTGCTGTCCCGACTCACCCAGGCATAGCGTTGGGGGCCCAGCCGTCATGATCACGGCAGAGATCAGGCACAGCTGTCGCACAGTCTGAGGAGCGGCCGCACGACTGCGTGATCATCGGCGGCGGGACCAGGAAGCCCGAACCCCTGCTGGAGCTTTTCGAGACTGTGGTCAACGTGACGGCGGCGACGACGTATTGACGGTGCTCGTCGGACGATCGGTCAGAGTCGCCCAGATGCGCGGCGGCGACCTGATCTGGGATGGTCCGGGTGCCGGGGGTCTGGTGTCCCACATCGTCGTCCCGGGATCCAGCTACCCGTGCGACTGCGGACAGGTTGGCTGCGTCAAGTCGACCTGCATCGACGCCATCCGGCAGCGCTATCGCGAACTGGTGGGCAGAGAAGCCCGCGTGCAGTACCACGAGGACAGTCGCCCCGGTCATTGGGCCCGCGCCTCAGCCGCGCTCGCGTTGGATCGATACCTGGTATCGCCGTTGGAACACGAGGAGGACCGGGCATCACGCCTGGTCGCCCGCCCTTCCCGATGGCGTGGAGCGGCCCAGATAATCCAGACGTCGTCACCCTGGCCACGCCTTCGGGAGGCCGAAGCGCTCGAAGACTTCCGGCTCGAACCGGGTCAGCGCGGTGATCCGGTCGCCCGCGAGCTCGAGGACCATCAGCCCGGTGCCGCGAGTGGAACCGTCTGGGAGTCGCAGATACAACCCGACGGCCGGCTGCCCGTTGGCCCGCGTCGGCAGCAGCGCGAAGCTGCGCCCGTTGATGGCCAGCTCGCAGAAACGCGCCGCCGGCCCGCGTCCGACGTACTCGTGTGGCAGCGGCGGCATCGACACAAACACGTCGTCCGACAACAGCGCCACGACCGCCGCGACGTCCGAAGCTTCGTACGCTGTCACGAACTGTTCGACCAGCACCCGCTCGGCCTTCGAACCCGCGGCCGGACGCGGATCCGCACGCGACGGCCGACGCACACTCAGGGTGGCCCGGGCCCGCTTCAGTGCGCTGGTCACCGAGTCGACGGTCACGTCCAGCATCTCGGCCACCTCGACAGCCGGGAAGCCCAGTACGTCACGCAGCACCAGCACGGCGATTTGCCGCGGTGGCAGCAGTTGCAGCGCGGTCACGAACGCCAAGCAGATCGACTCCCGCTGCTCGTAGCGCGCCTGCGGCCCCAGCGGCACGTCGTAAGCGCCCTCGATCAGCACATCCGGCAGCGGCTCCAGCCACAGGACCTCGCCGAACCGGGTCGGCTGGGGCGGATCGAACGCCGCGACGTCCCAGGCCTTGGCCGGCCGTCGCTTGGCCGTCCGCAGCGCGTTCAGGCAGTGGTTGGTGGCGATCCGGTAGAGCCAGGTGCGGATCGACGCGCGTTCCTCGTAGGCAGCAAGTCCGCGCCAGGCGGCCAGCAGCGTCTCCTGGAGGACGTCCTCGGCATCCTGCACCGAGCCGAGCATTCGGTAGCAGTGCACGTACAGTTCGCGCCGGTGCGGTTCGGTGAGCGAGCGGAACGCGTCCTCGTCGCCCGCCTGCGCCCGCGATATCAGGTCCTCGGTCACTACTTCGCCTCCTGGTTTGGCTCCGTCACCGGTTGGACACCACCGAAGCCGTGAACTGGGCGCTCGTCGCCGCCCAATCTGCCGGATCGGCGGTGTCTCCACCACTGCAGTCACCGAACACAAAGGACTACCAGAAGGAGACAGATCATGGGCAAGCTCGTGGTGAGCGAGAACGTCTGCCTGGACGGCGGCGTCCAGGATCCGATCGGCGAGGACGGCTCGGACCGCGGCGGCTGGTTCACCCAACTGACTCCCGAGGACTACCAGGCCTGGGGCAAGGTCGAGTACGACGAAGCGCTCGGCGCGGACACGCTGCTGCTCGGTCGGCGTACCGATCACTTCTTCGCCCGCAGTTGGAACACCCGCGAAGGTGAGTGGGCACAGCGACTGCGCGAACTCCCGAAATACGTCGTCTCCTCAACGCTGGACGAGACCGAGTGGATCGGCGGGACTGTACTTCGCGGTGACGTCGTCGAGGAGGCTGCCCGACTCAAGAGGCAGTACGAGCGCGACATTGTCGTCTACGGCAGCACCCAATTGGCCCGTACCTTGGTCGATCACGGCTTGGTCGACGAGGTCCGGCTGACCGTGCACCCGTTCGTGCTGGGCGGGGGCGAACACGTCTTCGACGGCGTGGCCCAGCGAGCATCCCTACGCATGGTCAGCGCTGGGACGATCGGTACGAGCCTCGTGCACTTGGTCTATGAGGTCGTGTAGCCGACGGGTCAGTCCGGACAGGCGAAGCAGGTCAGGACCAGGAATCCCAATCAGTGCTGGAAAGCGGGAGCCAGTTGACGCAGCTGCCACATGATCGGCTCGACCATCGCGACGCCGAGAGCGTTCGCATACGCCTCGGCGACATCGGCGGTCCACAGGCCGCTGCGGCTCAGCTCGCTCGCTGCGATGTCACGGCCGATCGCCCGAGTGTC
>DATCVL010000295.1:0-10738 GCA_036566865.1 Microlunatus sp. | reverse complement strand
GTCCATCGACGAAGGGCTGCCATGATCGCGCACAGCGACGTGCACACGACCACCAACATCATCGATCTCCACGACGTCGAACCGAGCATGATCGATCGGGTCGGCGGTAAGGCGGCAGGTCTCGGTCGGCTGCTTGCGGCGGGTGAACGCGTACCGGACGGTTTCTGTCTGACCACGGCCGCTCATCGGAGCGGGATGATTCCGCAGGACGATGTGCTTGCGGCGTACCGCAGGCTCGGCGGCGGACCGGTTGCGGTGCGGTCCAGCGCCACCGCCGAGGATCTGGCTGATGCGAGTTTCGCCGGCCAGCAGGACAGTTATCTGAATGTGCGTGGCGACGAGGCCCTGATCGATGCGATCCGACGGTGCTGGGCATCGTTGGACAACGAGCGAGCCGTTGCCTATCGAGCCGAGCACCACGCCGACCAGGACGTCGCCATGGCTGTCGTCGTGCAGCGGATGATCGAGCCAAGAGTGGCCGGGGTGATGTTCACTGCGAACCCGATCACCGGCACCCGAACCGAGGTGGTCGTCGACGCGATCACCAGACTCGGTGACGTGGTCGTCGACGGCTCGGCCGCCAGTGATCATTACGTCCTGCCCGACGGCGAGCGAGTGCCAACGACCGGTTGCCTCACCGCAGATGATCTTGAGCGGCTCCGCCGGACCGGTCGCCGGGTCGAGCGGCACAACGAGTGGCCGCAGGACATCGAGTGGGCGATCGACGCGGACGATGTCCTTTGGCTGTTGCAATCCCGACCGATCACCACCCTCTTCCCGGTACCCGCCGACAGTGATCCCGATGATCTTCGGGTGTATCTGGAGGTCGGTCACCTGCAGGGGCTCCGACAGCCGACAACACCCATGGGGATGTCGGTGCTGGTGGCGGCCGCCGATCAGTGGTTCGAGGACTACGGCCTGCCCGGTGGCGGACGTCTCGTCGCCGAGATCGCCGGCCGGATGTTCCTCGATCTGACCACCTTCGTCCGCAATCCGCGGATGCGGGACCGGATGGTCGACGCAATGGACATCTACGGCCCGTCGGTGAAGCGGGCCTTGCAGGTAGTGATCGATGACCCGCGGCTGGCTCCGCGCAAGGCCACCAGGATCCCTGTCCGGACAGCGATCGGTGCAGGCGCGCGCATTCTGCCGAAGATGATCATGGGTGTGATGACGACCGCTGCCCACCCGGCAGCGGCCCGGACCAAGGCGTTCCGAATCCGTGATCAAGTCCGAGATCGCTACGGCAGCACCGTCGAGTCGGATGCCGCGGACCGGATCGCTCGGGCCACGACCCTGCAGAAGCAGGTCCTGACCCAGGACATGACCGAGATCCTGCCGCAACTGTGGGTCGGGCTCGGCTCTCGGGCGATTGCGGAACGGTTGCTGACCGGCGTCTCCGAGCCTGGTGAGCTGGACGGTATCGGCCGCGGCATGCCGTACAACGTCACCACTGCAATGGATCTGGCTCTATGGGCGGTGGCCACCCGCGCCGTCGAGTATCGGTCGTTGTTCCTGGACACACCGGCGGAGAGGCTGGCAGAGCTGTATCGGGACGGCGGACTGCCCGACATCGGCCTGAGCGAATTTCTCGCCGAGTACGGCCATCGCAGTGCCGCAGAGGTCGACGTCGGAGTGCCCCGCTGGGCCGAAGATCCGGCGCCGGTGTTCGCCGCACTGTCGGGGTATCTGCGGGTCACGGATCGCCATGCCGCTCCGGACGCCCGCTTCGAGCAGGCCAGGGCCGAGGCGGAGGAAACGCTTGATCGGCTGATCGGCCGAGCCGTTCGCCGACGCCCACTGCGCGCCCTGCTGGCCGGGCTGCTGTTGCGCCGCTGGCGAGACCTGGCCGGTCTGCGCGAGCTGCCCAAGTTCATTTGGCTGTATCCGCTGCGGGACGTTCGCCAGGAGTTGTTACTGGCCGGCAGCGACCTGGCCAGGCTGGGCAGGCTCGATCGGGCCGAGGACATCATGTTCCTCACCCTCGATGAGGCCGCACTGGCGGCAGCCGGTACGGATCACCGTGAGGTCGTCGGACGGCGCCGCGCCGAGCATGTCCGGGAGTGGAATCGGCAGCAGGTCCCCGGGTTGTTGCTCTCCGACGGCACCATGCCGCAAGCGCTGCCGGACCCCGATGCGATCGTCGACTCCGATCCCGACCGGTTGGTCGGGATGCCTGCCGCTGCCGGCCGCGCCACCGGCACCGTGCGCGTGGTGCAGGACCCGTCCACGGCGCGCGTCGAGCCCGGCGACATCCTGGTCGCGCCGACCACCGATCCCGGCTGGACGCCGTTGTTCCTGACTGCCGGCGGGCTGGTCACCGAGACCGGATCGCCGATGGCACATGGTCCAACCGTCGCCCGTGAGTACGGCATCCCGGCGGTGATCTGCGTGCCGGAGGCGACCACGCGGCTGATCACCGGCCAGACCGTGACCGTCGACGGCGCTTCTGGAGTGGTCTGGGTCAATGCCGTCCCGAGGGGCGAAACGGTTTCATAAACTATCTTTACTAATCCGGGTCGGGCCGTCCAGGATCGTCGAGAACGTCATGGTCTCGGGGATCAGGAGGATTCACGTGCTTCGCTCGTATGCCCGGCCCGAGGCGAGCCGGCACCCAGTCGTGCTCCGGTAGCGCCCCAAGATCATCTTCGCCTGGCAGCCTCAGCCGCTCAGCTAGCATTCCCGCGCTCAGCCGACTGCTGATCGCGCGGCCGGGCGGTCGCACGCCCAGGTCCTGACCCTGATCACTCTCCCCCAGCACCGCCATCCCGCCGGCCAAACCAAGATCATCAACGGCCGGCACCACCTCACGGATCAAGGAGGATCTCTATGCCGCGTTCAGCCGAACGCCCTCTCCCACGCCCCCTGCGGAACGTCGTCCGCACGAGCATCGTCGCTGTCGTCTGTGCCGCACTCGCACTGCTCGCAGCGTGCACGGCCGGCACAGCAGGGACGGTGGGCCATCAAGACAGCGGCACATCCGGTCAGCCGTCCGACTCGTCCCGCTACCTGAATTTCTTCCCCTGCTGCTCATGGGGCAACACCTGGTCCTACAACCCGTACAACGTCAACGCCATCGGATTCACCACCAGCCTGGCGTCCTTGCGCCTGGCCATCCGCAACGTGCCCAGCCTGACCAGCTACACGCCACAGTTGGCCGATCGTTGGACTGCATCCGACGGCAAGCTTGCCGTGCACCTGCGCGAGGATGCCACCTGGCAGGACGGCAAACCCGTTACCAGCAAGGACTTCTACGACACGGTGATCTTGAACGGCACCCGTGGCGACGGATTCTGGAACGACATCACCGATGTCACCGCGACCGACGAACACACGGTGACCTTCACCTTGAAGAAGGACCAGCCGATCCAGCTGGCGAAGAACGACATCCTGGGCATGATCGTGATCCCGTCCAGCGTGTACGGAAGGTTCGTCACCGACAAGCTGGCCACCGACGTGAAGACCTACTTCCGCACGGCCCAGCAGGATCCGGACAAGGCCGCCAAGCTGCCCGAGTTCCAGCGGATGGGCGCGGCGTTCAAGAAGCTGGCCGCGTACAAGGTGTCCCAGTACATCGGCAATGGGCCCTTCCGGCTCAGGAACATCACGATCAAGGAAGCCAAGCTGGACAAGTGGGACGGATTCTGGGGTGCCGACAAGATCAAGTTCGGCGGCATCAACTACTTCAACGGCTCCAATCAGGCCGCCTATCCGCAGCTGCTGTCCGGAGGTGTTGATCTTTCCACCGTCTACATGCCGCCGCCGGTGCAGAAGCAGTGGCAGAACACCCCTGAGGCCAAGATGGCGCTGCCACTCTCCTTCGGCTTCGTCCTCGGATTCAACAACAACCGCTACCCGCTGAACCTGAAGGAAGTGCGGCAGGCACTGGCCTACGTCATCCCGCGACAGCAGATGACCGAGGCGGCGTACGGCACCCGGTCCGGCGGTGGTGGGTCCTGGAAGGAGATCAGCACCGGCATCTCGCCGACGCTGGAGAAGCTCTACCTGACCGAAGATCAACTGAACCAGCTGAACAAGTACCCACTCGATCCCGACAAGGCCAGCCAATTGCTGGAGTCCAAGGGCTTCACCAAGAAGGGCGGTCAGTGGATGATGCCGAACGGCAAGCGCTTCACCATGACCTTCACGGTGAATGCAGACACCTCCGACATCGTCACCTCGTACAACTCGGCGGCCAAGGCACTGACCGCCTTCGGCATCAAGTCCGACGTGAATGCGACCTCCGGAGCCCAGCAGGACGCGGACCAGCACAACGGCGACTTCCAAGCAGGGATGTACTTCATCGGCGGCAGCAATCCGCTCGGTATGTACAACGCGATCATGGGCCCGGGACAGAACTTCAGCAAGTCCGGCAACTACGCCGGCAAGCGCGGCATCGGCTTCGGGCCGAAGATGGACGTCCCCGGACTGGGTACGGTCGCCGTACCGTCCACGCTGCAACGACAGGTGACCACGGTCGATCCCGGCCCGAAGATGAAGGAGTACACCTGGGACTGGGCCCGATTGGTCAACGAGGAGGTGCCCTACATCTGGTATGCGACCAAGGTCTACCAGTTCTCCTTCTCCACCAAGAACTTCGAGAACTGGCCGCCGATGGATGCCAACAACAGCAGCCAGATCTGGGACATCTTCAGTGACGACTTCAACTCCGGGCTCTCACTGGCCGCCCAACGGGGCTACATCAGCCCGAAGACCTGAGCTCTGTGCCGGTTCAGAATCTGGGGTCACCACCGCGACCTCAGATTCTGACCTCGCGGTCAGGGTCGGGTCACCGAGCGCATGGCCCGGTTGATCACCACGGTGGCGACCAGCAGGACGATCCCGGCGATCAGGCCCGCCAGCCGGAGGCCGTCGGTGAAGGCGGTCTGAGCCGCGCTGACGAGGGCCTGCCCGGCGTCGGCCGACAGGCCTTCCGCCGCATGGACGGCACCGCCGAGCGACTGCCGGGCGGCGTCGACGGCGCTGCCCGGGATCCCTGCCGGGGCAGCGAATCCGCGGTACACGGAGGTGACCACCGAGCCGATCACAGCGATCCCGAGGGCACCACCGAGTTCGTACGCGGTCTCGGACACCCCACTGGCCGCGCCGGCCTGCTCCGCCGGTGCGCTGCTCAAGATCAAGTCGGCGGTCAGGGTGAAGGTCAGGCCGGCGCCCGAACCCACCACCAGCAGGATCAGCGCCAGCGCGGGGTACGGCGTGGAAGGATGGACGAACACCAACGCGGCGAGCGGCAGGCTGAGCCCGAGCATGCCGATCAGCAACGCTGTCCGGATGCCGATCCATTGCCCGATCCGCCCGGCCAGCAGGCCGAACACGATCGCCCCGATCACCGCCGGCAGCTCCGCCAGCCCGGCGATCAGCGGCCGATATCCCTGTACCAGTTGGAAATACTGGGACAGGAAGAAGACCAGGCCGGACATCGCGAAGATCGCCAGCAGATCGGCCAGCACCGCCGGCCCGAAACCTCGGTTCTTGAACAACGACAGATCCAGCAACGGAGTGGTCAACCGACGCTGCCGGCGGAGGTACAGGATGATCGCGGGTACGCCGATCAGAGCAGCGATCACCACATCGAACCGCAAGCCGACCGCAAAGACCTCCTTGATCGCGTACACGATCCCGAACATGCCGATCATGGACAGTCCGACGCTGGGCAGATCCCAGGCACCGGCAGTGCTGCTCTTCGACTCCGGCAGCAGCTTCGCGCCGACCACGACCAAGATCACCATCACCGGCAGATTGATCAGGAACACCGAACCCCACCAGAAGTGCTCCAGCAGGAAACCGCCGAGGATCGGCCCGATCGCCATCCCTGCCGACGACATCGCACCCCAGATGCCGATGGCCACGGTGCGTTCGCGCGGGTCGATGAAGATGTTCCTGATCAACGCCAAGGTGGACGGCATCAGGGTGGCGCCGGCAATCCCCAGCAGGGCCCGGGCGCCGATCATCACCTCGGCCGTCGGAGCGTACGCATTGAGCACCGAGATCAGCCCGAAGGCGACCGCGCCGATCAGCAGCAGCCGCTTGCGGCCAATCCGGTCGCCGAGACTACCCATCGACACCAGCAGGCCCGCGATCATGAAGCCGTAGGCATCACCGATCCACAACAGTTGCACACCGGTCGGTTGCAGCTCCTCGCTCAAGAACGGGGTTGCCAGGCCGAGCACCGTGGAGTCCACAGCGACAAGCAGGACGGCGAGCGTCAACACTCCCAATGCCAACCAGCGTTGAGTCTTGCTCAGCGCAGCCGGCGCCAGCTGTGTCGTGCTCACTTCTTCCTCCGGACGCCATCGAGCATCAGATCGATGATCATGTTCTGGAACTGGGTCTTGCCGGCCAGACCGGCTTGGATCGACCAGACCGCGGCACTGACCAGGCCGTAGATCGCCTCGGCCAGCCAGGCGGGCTGCTGGTCGATCCGGAAGTCGCCGTCCTGCTGACCGCGACGGAACAGCTCGGTGATGCGTTGGTCGATCCGATCCCAGCCAGGGTTGGTGTTTGCCCCCTCGAAAAGCTGAGCCTGGGACATCAGGAAGGCGAGCAGCCCGGCCGACGGCTCGATCCGGTCCGCCAACCGGCGCAGCGCGTCCGCGGCCTTGCCTCGGTCCAGCTCCGCCGCATCCAGCGCGGCCTCGACCTCGCGGATGCCCAGCTCCTCCAGGGCATCGATCAGCCCGTCCCGGCCGGCGAACTGCCGGTGCAGGGTTGCCCGGCTGATCCCGGCGGCCTTGGCGATGTCGTCCATGGTCGCGCTCGCCCGCCGCGACAGCAGGTCGGCCGCAGCCCGCAGACTCGCCTCACGCTTGATGTCCTGAACCTCGCCCATGAGACGTAACAGTAGCAAATGCGACACTCCTGTCTCAAGCCGAGACCAAAGAAGAGCCCCTGCCTGCGCGCTTCGACGCAGGCAGGGACCCACCGATAAGCCCGCGGTGCGTGCTGTCGGATCAGCCTGTCAGCTGACCCGAAACCACCTTCTGCTCGAAGTCGGGATGCTTGCCGACCCACTCCTGAACGGCCTTGTCGGGATTCTTGTCGCCGTACTTCTGGACCATCAGGTTCTCCAGCTCGACCATCTCGTCCTCGTCCAAGATCATGTTCTGCATCAGCTGCGCCGCCAGCGGGTGATCATCACCGAAGCCCTTGCGGGTGAAGTCCCACAGGCCTTCCTTGGCGCTCATCGCCTTCTTCGGATCCTTCAGCTTCCGCAGGTCGTACTTCTCGTACGCCCAGTGCGGCGTCCACAGGGTGACGGCGATGTTCTTGTGTTGCTTGTACGCAGAGTCCAACGCCTGCACCATGGCCGCGCTCGACGAGGTCTTGAAGTCCAGATCCTGCAGGCCGTACGCGGGAATCGTGCTTTCCTGCATCGTCTTGGTCTCGCCGGCACCGTCCTCGATGCCGATGATCTCGTTGTTGTACTGGCTCGCCATCGTCTTCAGATCACCGATCGACTTCGCGGGCGAATACGACGGGACCGATACCTCGATCGTGGGATTGTCGTACCAGCAGCCGTGCGGCTCCATGTCGTTGCCGTACTTGTCGATGTAGGCCTTGTGGGTGCTCGGCAGCTCAACGTCGGTGAGCACGTCATAGTCGCCTTGGGCGACGGCGGTGTATCCCGGCGCCGCGTCGAGGGTCTTGACCTGGGTTTGGTAGCCGGCCTTGTCCAGCACGTACTTCATCAGATGCGCATTGGCGGCATCGTCCGCCCAGCCGGCGAACTTGGTGATGGTGATCTTCTTGTCCTCGCCCGATCCGATCTTGGTCGAGGACGCATCCTCGACTCCGTCGGTGACCTTGCAATCGGCGTACTTGCTGGCGATGTCCTCTGTGTTGCCGCCGTCAGCGGAACCGCCGGGTGCGGCACCGCCGGTGTTCGACGCACCGCAGGCAGCCAGCGCCAGTGCGCCGACCGCGACCGCAGCAACCATGCCCAGCTTCGTCTTCTTCATCACATCACTCCCTCGTTGTTGATCATGAAACTTGCTGTGATCCATCGGCTGCCGGCCGGATCATCACCCCGTGGTCATGCATCGACGACAAACAGAGGGACCGCACCAGCTGTTGCCGGTGCGGTCCCCCTGAGACTTCAGTTCGACAGGCGCAGCGCTTACTTCTTCAGCTGCCCCGAGATCAACTGCTGCTCGAAGTCCGGGTTGGACTTCAACCACTCCTGGACCGCCTGGTCGGGGTTCTTGTTGTCGTACTTGCCGACCATCACGTTCTCCAGCGAGTTGAGGTCCTCCTCCGGCCAGGTCAGGTTCTTGAACAGCTGGGAGGCCAGCGGATGATCACTTCCGAAGCCGGTCCGGGAGAAGTTCCAGATGCCCTCGGAACCGCTCATCGCGTCCTTCGGATCCTTGAGCTTGCGCAGGTCGTACTTCGAGTAGGCCCAATGCGGGGACCACAAGGTGACCGCGATGTCCTTCTTGGACTTGTACGAGGTGTCCAGGGCCTGCAGCATCGCCGAGGTCGAGGAGGTCTTGAAGTCCAGACCATCCAGGCCGTACATCGGGATCGTCTTGTCCTGCATGGTCTTGGTCTCGCCTGCACCCGGCTCGATGCCGACGATCTCGTTGTTGTACTGGTCGGCCATCGTCTTCAGGTCACCGATCGACTTGGCCGGCGAGTAACTCGGCACCGCGACCTCGATGGTGGCGCTGTCGAACCAGCAACCCTGGGGCTCCATCTTGTCGCCGTACTTGTCGATGTAGGACTTGTGCGTGCTCGGCAGCCAGACATCGCTGACGATGTCGTAGTCACCCTGCGCGACAGCGGTGAAGGCCGGCGCGGCATCAAGGGTCTTGACCTCGGCCTGGTAGCCCTGCTTGTTCAGCACGTCCTTCATCACGTACGCGGTCGCCGCCGACTCGGCCCAACCGCTGAATGCGGTGATGGTGACCTTCTTGTCCTCGCCGGAACCGATCTTGTCCGACGATGCGTCCTTGACGCCGTCGTTGACATCGCACTTCGCGTACTTGCTGGCGATGTCGTCCTTCGCGTCACCACTGTCGCTGCCGCCGGCCGGCGTACCCCCGGTGTTCGACGCGCCACAGGCTGCCATAGCCAATGCGCTTGCCGCCACTGCTGCGACTATTCCGAGCTTCGTCTTCTTCATCACTAGTTACCTGACTCTCTCTTCTTATCTACCCGACGTAGCTACGGAGCCGATCGCTCTTTCGGCACCGCCTTGGATCACCTCAGTGCGAGTCCGCCTGTCCGATCCGGCGACGTTGACCGGCGGCCGACGTCACCCGATCCAGGAAGACCGCGATGATCACAACACTCAAACCAGCCTCCACACCCAGCGGTGTGTCCAGCTGCTGAAGGGATTCGTTGACGTCCTTGCCGAGTCCCTCGGCCCCGGCCATACCGGCGATCACCACCATCGACAGCGCGAGCATGATCACCTGATTGACGCCGGCCATGATCGTCGGCATCGCCAGCGGGATCTGGATCTGACGCAGGATCCGACCCGAGCTGGAACCGAAGGCCTGCCCAGCCTCGACCACCTCTTGATCAACTTGGCGGATCGCCAGCTCGGTCAACCGCACACCGGGCGGCAGCGAGAAGACCACGGTAGCGACCGCGCCCGGCACCGAACCGATACCGAAGAAGATGATCGCCGGGATCAGATAGACCATCGTCGGCGTCGTCTGCATCAGGTCCATGATCGGCCGGACCACGCTCGACACGCATTTGTAGCGAGCCGCCAGGATGCCCAGCGGGATCGAGATCACCAGTGCGATCACCACCGCGACGATCACCAGCGCGAGGGTGTCCATCGCATGCGGCCACAGATCGAAGGATCTGATCAGCCAGAAGCCGATCACCGTGAAGACCGACAGCTTCCAACCGCTGGCGAAGAAGGCGATCGCGGCGAAGATCAAGATCATGATCCAGTACGGCGGCGATGCCAGCACGAAGTCGAGCGCCGAGTAGAGCGACCCGACGATCGCCTTGATCACATCGAAGAAGCCGGACACATTGGCCAGCAGCCAGTCGAACAGGCTCTCGGCCCAGTCGCCGAGTGGAACGTTGGGATTCAGGATCCACTGGAAGATGTTCACAGTGCACCCCCTCCGGCCGTGACATCGCCTTCGCCGGCAACGGGCTCCGGATCAGCCGGCAGCTCGGACGGCGACGCGGACACCTGCTGTACGCCGTCGCTCGCTTCTGCGGTGGTGTCGGCCATCGACGCCAGCAGGGCGACCCGCGGCACCACGCCACGCAACCGATCATGATCATCGACGACAGCCAGCGGAATCGGGGAATCCGCTGCCGGTGCGAAGAGTTCGGAGATCGGCGTGTCCAGCCGTACCTTGATCAACTGCTCGGCGCGCAGCAGCGGGCGAAGATCGGATTTCCCTGCCTTGACAGCGGCAATCGCATCCTGGTCGGTGATGTAGCCGAGCAGGTGCCGATTCCGGTCGATCACCAGCACACCGGCGGACTGCCGCTCTCGCATCTCGTGTACGGCCGCTCGCGGCCCCGCCGAAACGCTGACCACGGCCGATGCCGGTTCCATCACCGACGACGCGGTGAGCACGCGGGAACGATCGACATCCGCGATGAACTTGGCCACGTAGTCGTTGGCCGGATCGGTCAGGATCTGTTCTGCAGTACCGATCTGGACGATCTTGCCCGATCGCATCACGGCAATCCGATCACCGACGTACATCGCCTCGTTCAGGTCATGGGTGATGAAGAC
>DATCVL010000294.1:0-4526 GCA_036566865.1 Microlunatus sp. | reverse complement strand
AGAGCCGGTGCAACTGCCGCGGGCTGACCCCGGCCGTCGCCGCCAGCGCAGTGGTGTGCAGATCCGCTTCCGGATGCGCCATCACATGCTCCAGCACCCGACGGACGGTCGCATCATCCGGTCGCGCCGCGGCGGTGAAGATGCTCATCTGGGCTTGGCTGCCGGGCCGCTGCAGGTAGGTGACCATGCCGACGGCCACCCGGCGGGAGAGTTCGACCCCGTGGTCCTCCTCGATGAACGCCAGGGTCAGATCCAGCGATGCGGTCACTCCTCCGGAGGTCGAGACGTTGCCGTCCCGGACGAAGATCGGTGCGGCATCCACCTGCACGGCCGGATAGCGGGAAGCAAGCCCTCCTGCGTAGAACCAATGCGTCGTTGCCCGGTGCCCGTCCAGCAGCCCCGCCTCGGCGAGCACGGTGGTCCCCGTACAGACCGAGGCGATCCGGCGGGCCCGGCCGGCCAGCCGGACCACCTGGCGGATGAATTCGCGGTCCGCGGCCGCGGCGATGTGGCCGAGGCCACCGGAAACGATCATGGTGTCGACCGCGCCGATCTCTTCCAAGCAGCGCTGCGGCTCCAGCCGCAGACCGGAGTCGGAAGTGATCGGTTGACCACCGAGCGACGCCAGCTCGACCCGATAGTTCGGCGCCGCCCCCAGCCGATTGGCCAGGCCGAGGGCAGACGTCACGCACGCGATGTCGACCAGCTCCGATCCGTCGTAGCCGATGACCAGCACGCTGGGTGAAGCCACCACGGCAGCGTACGGCGGATCGGAGTAGTCGGCCAGGTATCCCAGAATTTCTGCCGCTCACAGACCTCGCCCGGTACGAACCCACCGTTACCGGGCAGGCTCGTCGCTGAGCCGAAAGGGAGAAGGGAATGATCATGAACGATGCGATCATGAACGACCGAGCCGATCACCGATCGGCAGCCTCGAGTGGCTGGATCCGGAACGCGCTCTGGGTACTACTCGGAGTTGTGTCCGGGGCGGGCATCGTCTTCGGGCTCGGTGCGATGCACGGTCCACCGTTGTCCTCGACGACCGCCATGACACCGGCGACTGCAGTCGGGGTGGCGGCGCTCTGCTATCTCACGGCGGCGGTGACCGGGTTGCGGTGGATGAGCTGGGTCGCTGTCCCGCTGGCCAGCGTGCTGCCGTTCGTCGGACTGGTCGGTCCCGTGCCCTGGTGGCTGATCGTGGCGCTGGTCGGTCTGGTCCTCGCCGTGGTCGGTGTGATCAGGTCACCGACGCGGTCCCTCCCGCAGACCGTTGCGATGGTCGCCTACTTCGGTCTGGCGGTGTTGGCGCTCGCACTGGCCCCGCGGGCCGGACTGGTGCTGGCCGGCGTGGTGCTGGCGGCCCATGCCGGCTGGGACCTGATCCACTACCGGCGGAACCGGGTCGTCGTGCGGTCTTTCGCGGTCTGGTGCATCGGTCTCGATCTGACCGTTGGTGCGATCTGCGTGGCGCTGGCGATCACGGGCTGAGCCGGTTCACATCAGCAGGCTTCCCCACGGCCGCAGGGCAGGTCCTGGGCTGCAGCTTCAGCGTCGGGCCGGCCGCGAGGTCGCAGCGAAGCACCGGGTCGCTGTCGATTGCGGGGCGGGCCGTTCGACGTGAAGGTTGAACAGTGCCAAGACAAGGGAGTGAAGATCGTGACTGCTACCTACACCTTCGACGTGTTCTCCAGTCTCGACGGTTACGGCGCCGCCGGCGGCGACTGGACGGGCTACTGGGGCAAGCAGGGGCCCGAGTTGCTGGATCGCCGGCTGGCCTTGTACGACCAGGACCAACGGATGGTCTTCGGCGCGAACACCTATCGGGCGTTCACCCAACTGCTGTCCTCGAACGCCGATGAGGCCGTCCGGGACCCATGGGTCACCAGCATGGTGAATACGCCGGCAGTTGTGGTGTCGACCACGCTCAAGGAGCCGCTGGACTGGCCGGATGCGACCGTCATCAGTGGCGACGCGGTTGACGTCGTCCGAGAGCTCAAGCAGAAGTCCGAGGTGCCGTTGCGATCGCACGGCAGCCTCTCCATGAACCGGGCGTTGATGGCCGCCGGGCTGGTCGACTTCGTCCAGGTGTCGCTGTTCCCGGTGATCACCGGGCGGACCGGGGCGGACCCGATCTTCCGCGGCGCCGCCGACTTCGATCTCGAACTGATCGAGAGTCGACTGCTCGACGGCCGTACCCAGGAATTGATCTATCGGCCCACGCTGCACGCTGCTGCGGCCAACGAATCGTGAAGTCGCGAAGGATAAGAGGAGATCTGAGATGGCAATCGTGTGCTGCGACATGTCGATGTCGCTCGATGGTTACGTCACCGGCCCGAACGACAGTCGCGAGAATCCGTTCGGCGACGGCGCCGGAATGCTGCACGACTGGATGTTCGATGCGGCCACCGATCAGGAGCGGGAGTTGCTACAGGAACTGCTCGACGCCTGTGGAGCCGTCGTTATGGGTCGACGGTCCTTCAACAAGAACGAGGGCGACGGCGGGTGGGGCGACGGTGGTCCGGTCGGCGACATCCCGTGCTTCGTCGTCACCCATACCGCGCCGACCCAGCGCCACCCCGACGTCTTCACCTTCGTCACCGACGGCGTAGCCAGTGCGATCGAGCAGGCGAAGGTCGCCGCCGGCGACAAGGTCGTCGGCCTGCACGGAGCCACCGTCATGCAGCAGGCCCTGCCTCTCGGTCTCGTCGACGAGATCCGCGTGCACGTGGTCCCGGTACTGCTCGGTGCCGGTACGTCGCTCTTCGGAGCACTTGACGCAGCCGTCACGCTCGAGCGCATCGACGCCTTTTCAACACCCGCGGCGACCCATATGTCGTACCGCGTGGTCCGGTGACCGACCCGACCGGATCGGTAAGGCTGATACCCGGTGGGTGGCCGGCCGAAGAGCTCCGTGGAACGCAAGCGCCTCGGACGGGCATCGAGTCACCAGCCCAATTCGCCGACATCTTCTTGGAAGGTCCCGGTCGGGCCGTTCTTGTCGACGGTCGCCAGGTCCACGACGATCTTCGCGCTCACCTCTGACGGCCGGCCGGGGTGGCTGCCGGGATCGCCGCCGCCCAGACGGGTCGCCGTGATGCCTGGCTCGACGGCGTTGAACTTCACACCGGGGACTGCCTTGGCGTACTGGACGGTCAGCATCGAGACAGCCGCCTTGCTCGACCCATAAACGATCGCTGGATACTGCGATGCCGGTCGCGATGGCTCGTGGGTGGCCCAGAAGGAGCCGAGCGCGCTGGAAACGTTGACCACCACGGGATTGGCCGATCGACGCAGCAAGGGCAGCGCGGCTTCGGTGACGCGGATGATGCCCACCGCATTGGTGTCGAACACCTCCAATGCACTGGGCCCGTCCAGCGCCTCGCTCCGGCCGTCCGGACTGCGCCGGGCAATCCCGGCATTGTTGACCAGGACATCCAGCCCTCCGTCAGCCTCGATCTGGGCGAGCGCTGCGGCGACGGAGGTGTCGTCGGTGACGTCGAGTTGGACGAACCGGGTGCCGAGCTCCTCGGCCGCCGCTCGGCCCCGGGCTTCATCGCGGGCGCCGAGGTAGACGGTGTGTCCCGCAGCCGCGAGCTGGCGAGCAGTTTCCTTACCGATCCCGGTATTGGCACCGGTGATGAGTGTCGTTGTCATGACCCCAGAGTGGGCTGCCGGCCGACAGTCAAACAGTCGTCCAGCTGTCGTAGGACTGCCAGGGCCAGGATGGTCCCGGAAAGCCGCGAGACACTACCTGGGTGGAGCATCGAGAGTTCGGACAGACGATCCGCCGCTGGCGTGACCGAGTCTCCCCGGCAGCCGTCGGCCTGCCGATCGGCGGCCATCGCAGAGCGACCGGGCTGCGACGCGAGGAACTCGCCAACCTCGCCGGCATCTCCGTCGACTACCTCACCCGCCTCGAGCAAGGCCGGGCCGTCTCCCCGTCCATTCAGGTGGTGGAGGCGCTCTGCCGAGCGCTGCGACTCTCCGACCCCGAGCGGGAGCTCCTCTTCCGACTCGGCGGTCATCAGGCGCCAGGACCGGAGCTGGTGTCCCAACGCATTCCACCCAACGTGCAGCGCCTGCTTGATCGGCTCTCGGCCACTCCGGTCGCGGTGTACGACGCGATCTGGAATCTGATCGAATCCAACGCACCGTACGACGCATTGACCGGTGCAGCCGGCTGGCACGGCATCGAACGCAACGCGCTGTGGCGAAACCTCGTCGGACCCGGTCCGGCCGCTATGCACACCCCCGAAGAGCTCGCCGAACAGCAGGCGGGACTCGTCGCAGATCTGCACCTGACCGCAGCGAAGTACCCGACCGACCCACGCATTCGGCGGCTGATCGCAGACCTCCGCCGGGCGAGCCCGCGATTTGCCGAGCTCTGGGACGGCGGCAACCTCGAGCCGCATCAGGAACGCTCGCGACACAAGTACTTCGATCACCCTGGCGTCGGACGGGTCGGGCTCGACTGCGACACCCTCATCGTCGCCGGAGACGACCTGCGCATCATGCTCTACACGGCA
>DATCVL010000293.1:0-5740 GCA_036566865.1 Microlunatus sp. | reverse complement strand
GTGGTGACCAGATCGGGGTACGGGGGTCGTCCCCCGGAGCGCGACTTTCAGCACTCAGACCGTGGAGCGGCAGCGAAGCGGACGACAGCGAGATGGCAGGCTGTGCCCATGGCAGATCGAACCGTACGTAGCTACCCGCAGAGCCGAGCCGGTGACCTGGTCGAGGATCTGCATGGCCATCGGATCGCCGATCCGTACCGCTGGCTGGAGGATCCCGACTCCGCGGAGACCACGGACTGGGTGCGGCGGCAGAACGCGTACACCGAAGACGCGTTTGCCGAGATCGGCGAACGCGCCTGGTTCACCGAGCTGATGAACAAGATCATCCGCCGTCCGCGGGCCGGAGTTCCGGCCAAACGTGGCGGCAAGTATTTCGTCAGCCGCAACGACGGCACCCTGAACCAAGACCAGATCTTCGTCGCCGACACGCTGGACGAACTCCGCGCCGGCGGCCGGATGATCTTGGACCCGAACACGCTGTCGGACGACGGCACGACTTCGGTACGGGGGTTCCAAGCCAGCAAGGACGGCCGCTACTTCAGCTACCAGGTCAGCGAGGGCGGCAGCGACTGGGTCGACTTCGAGTTGCTCGAGCTGGGCACGGGTCAGCCGGTCGGCGAGGCCAGGATCCAGACCAAGTTCGGCGCTCCCAGTTGGCTGCCCGACCATGCGAGCTACCTGTACGAGGCGGTCCCGCACGAGGGTCGGGCGGACGGCTCCCGGGCCGGTCAGGTGAAGACCGGGATGTTGAAACTGCACCGAGTCGGGGAGTCGGAGGACCGTGATCAGGTGATCGTCGACATCCGCGACGACTACACCCAGGGCATCGTGGACAAGCAGGTGTCGGTGGACGGCAGCTACGTCGCGGTCTACCTGATCGAGGGCACCGAGAACGTGAACCGGCTGTGGATCTTCCCGATCGACGAGCAGGACGGTCACAGCACCTTGTCGGAACCGATCAAGCTGATCGACACCGCGTACGCCTGGTTCGAGTTCGTCCGCAGCGATGGCGACAAGATCATCTTGTTCACCGATCACGAGGCTGACCGGGGCCGCGTCGTGCAGGTCGATCTGGCCGCGTTCCGGCAGACCGGCGAGCTGCAGTTGGACGAACTGATCACCGAGACCGACGATGCGGTGCTGGCGGTGACCGCTGCCGGCGAGGAGTTGATCATGGTCCGGCTGGTCGACGCGCAACCGGCGGTCACCCGCTACCGACTGGACGGGACGCTGCTCGGGGAGGTCGAGCTCAGTGGTGGCGCGGTCACCGGCCTGTGGGCACAACCGGACTCGGACGAATGGTTCATCGGCCTGTCCACCGTCACCTCGCCGACCCGTGCCTACCGGGTCGAGACCGGCAGCGGTACGGCCGAGCCGCTGGATGATCTTGTCCCGGCCGGCGCCGGCTTCGACCCGCCGGCGTACACCATCGAACGGCGGCGAGCGACCAGCAAGGACGGCGCCCTGATCCCGTACTTCCTGATCACGCCATCCGGACCTGAGCCGGTCGAAGGACCGCGACCCACCCTGCTTTACGGCTACGGCGGTTTCAACATCCCGGTCGAGGCCGACTATCGGCCGATGTGGCCGGGCTGGCTGGCCGCCGGCGGGGTGATCGCCATCGCCAACCTGCGTGGTGGTGGCGAGTACGGCAAGTCCTGGTACGACGCCGGCCGCCTGGCGGCCAAGCAGAACGTCTTCGACGACTTCATCGCGGTCGGTGATCAGCTGGTGCAGACCGGCGTCACGCGTCATGATCAACTCGCCATTCACGGGCGCAGCAACGGCGGCCTGCTGGTCGGTGCGACGATGACCCAACGGCCCGACCTGGCCGCAGTCGCGCTGCCCGGCGTCGGCGTCCTGGACCTGTTGCGCTTCCATCGGTTCACCGCGGGTGCGGCCTGGACCTCCGACTACGGCAACCCGGAGGACAAGGCCGACTTCGAGATCGCGCTGGCCTACTCACCGGTGCACAACGTGGCCGAAGCCGATTATCCGGCGACCTTGATCATGACCGGTGATCATGACGATCGGGTGGTGCCGCTGCACAGCCACAAATTCACCGCAGCGATGCAGCAGGCGCAACAGGGTCGGGCGCCGATCCTGACCCGGATCGAGACCCAGACCGGCCACGGGATGGGCAAACCGGCTGCCATGGTCGCGGCCGAGCTCGCCGACATGCTGGCCTTTGCCGCTCATTACACCGGTCTCGAGGTCCGCCAGGGCTAGCCGGGCCGTGGGTCAGCGCAGGCGCCTGATGGTCGGGGTGTCAGGCTGTGCACCCGCGCCGGGGTGGATGATCTCGGCCAGTGCCTCGATACCGTCCACCAGCCGTGGCCCGGGACGAACCATCAGGCCGTCGCCGTCGATCGCCCATACCTGGGCCTCCGGGAAGTGTTTCATGATCAACTCATCATTGATGATCTTGGTCGCGTGATCGGCGGCACCGTCCAGGCCGTAGCCGCACGGCGCGATGATCATGATCTGGGGCTTGGCGTCAGCGATGTCGTCCCAGCTGATCGGGACCGATCGCTGCCGTGGCCGACAGGCCACCGGTGAGCCGCCGGCGGCGGTGATCATGTCCGGCATCCAGTGGCCGGCACCGAACGGCGGATCGATCCACTCCAGGACCGCCACCCGCGGTCGCGGCAGACCGCGTACCTGCTGCTGAACCAGGCCGATCCGCCGACGCAACTCGATGATCAACTCAGCCGCCCGCTCAGGCACGCCGGCGGCGTGACCGACGGTGGCGATCGAGTCCAGCACTTCGTCCAGTGAGTACGGGTCGAGGGTGACCACATCGGCGTTGCAGCCGAGTTGTTCGGCGGCGTCGCGGACGGTGCTGGTGGGTACCGCGCAAACCCGACAGAGGTCCTGGGTCAAGATCAGCTCAGGTCGGAGCTCGGACAGCGCCCCGGCGTCGAGGGTGTAGAGATCTTCTCCGGCCGCCAACCGTCGGCGGACCACGGTGTCGATCTCCGACGGCGGCATCCCTGCGGTGCTCATGCCGCCGACGATGATCTCCTTGTCCTGCCGTGCTCGCGGAGGCTCGTCGCACTCGAACGTCACGCCGAGCAGCTGATCCTCCAGCCCCAACGCGTACGTGATCTCGGTGGCTGACGGGAGCAGCGACACGATCCGCATGACCCGAGCCTAGGAGACGGCCGATCACGGCTCGATCAGGAGTGATCGCGGGCATCCCCGAACCGGTTCGGGGACGCCCGAACGCCGGGTAGCCTGACCGGTGTGAAGGAGCTGCCCATCTCGTCGAAATATCGGAGCACCCCGGACGCGGCGGTGTCGGCCGACGAGCGCGAGCAGCTCACCCGCCGGCTGAACGATGCCTTTGCGGCCGGCCGGCTTGATCAGGACGACTACTCGGCCAAGCTGGATCGGCTGTACGCAGCGCATCGGCTGGGTGAGTTGATCCCGGTGGTCGAGGGACTCCCCGAGGAACAGACCTATGCCGAGCCCGATGCGGTCCGGCAGTCGACTGCGACCGCTCCGGGTGAGCTCACCGCGGCCCGCTCCGGGAGCCGGCTGACCCTCGGGGTGATCGTCGCGATCGCCCTGGTGGTGATCATCGTTGCGATCTTGTTGGCCATCATCTTGTGACCTCGAATCTCAAGTTAGTGCAACCTAACTTTCTTTGTGGTCAACCCCACACCGTTCGAGTCGCCGGATTCTCTCAGCCGTGGTTAGGGTGAGGCTTGTGCCCCGGCAGATCATCACCGGTCAGAAGATTGCTGACCATGTCAAGAGGCTGGGTGACCTGTACCCGCCGATCCCGCTCGACACTGTGGATCGGACGGTCCGCAATCCCGATCAGGTCAAACAGCGATACGGGCACGTGCTGGACTACCTGGCGCGGGTCGAGCTCGAGGTCGACCGGAACGTGCTCGAGTTGCTGGTATTGCTGCCGGACGTGGACGAGACCAACCGGATGTTCTATGCCGATGTCTGGCAACCGCAGGAGATCCAGCACGGATTGATCTTGGACCGATTGCAGCAGGATCTGGACATGCCGGCCTCCGAGCCGCACCTGGACGTGTCGGCCAAGATCAAACTGCTCGGGGCACTGGCCCATTTCGAGCCGATCCAGAGCGTGGCCAAGCTGCTCTACTACCTGACCGGTGCGAGCACCGAGCGGCAGGCCGTCCTCGCCTACAACCAGCTGAACACCGGCCTGAACGAGATGGGTGAGCGGGCGATCGCGGAAACGATCATCCATCCGATCAAGCAGCAGGAACCCGGCCACTTCGCCTTCTACCAGATGTCGGCCACCGCGATGGTCCAGGCCGGCGAGCTGAAGCCCTGGCAGATGTTCCTGGCCCGGGTGCTTCGGGAGAAGTCGTACGGGTTGGTCGGCACCAATGGCATGGACCGCTACAAGGCGGACATGGGTGCGGTGATCATGAACCTCGGCATGAAGGACGAGTTGGAGGAGTACGCCCGTGAGATCGGCCGGGTGGAGGCCCGGCTGCTGTGGGCCGACAAGCAGGGCATGGACGTTCCGCCGTACATCCTGAAGGCCCTGCATGAGAGTGTTGATCTCTACCAGGAACGTGAGGCCCGCAAGGCGAGCTGATCCGGTCGGAGCCTGCGGCCTCGGCGTACATCAGTGACGATGCAAAGGGGCAGCCCGTGGGACGCCATCAAGATCATTCATCGACCGCAGACGGTCGCCGTTCACCCGGCGCAGTGACGCGCCGCGGCTTGATCGCCGGCGTCGGCGCCGGCGTGGCCGCAACGCCATTCTTCGGCGGGGTCGCGGCCGCAGACCAACCCGGTCATGGCCAGGGCGGTGGTCGTCGGGTGATCCCCGGCGCCGACGCTGCGGCAGCCGCGGACTGGAAGCCGCTGGCGGGCCGACGACTCGGCATCATCACCAACCCGACCGGCATTCTCGCGGCCAGCATGCGCAGCATTGTCGACGAGATGGTCGAGTCCGGTGCGGTGAACGTGGTCGCCGTGTTCGGTCCGGAGCATGGGTTTCGCGGCACCGCCCAGGCCGGCGAATCGGAGGAGACCTACGTCGACGAACGAACCGGGGTCACCGTCTACGACGCGTACGGCGCGACCGCGGACAAGTTCGCCGGTTTCTTCGCCGATGCGGATGTGGAGACAGTCGTCTTCGACATCCAGGACGTCGGCGCCCGCTTCTACACCTACATCTGGACCATGTACGAGGCGATGATCGCCGCGGTCCGCTCCGGCCTCGACTTCGTCGTCCTGGACCGGCCGAATCCCGTTGGTGGCAAGGCAAACGGACCGATCATGACCGAGGGGTTCACCTCCGGGGTGGGCAAGGATCGGATCGTCCAGCAGCACGGCATGACGGTCGGTGAGCTGGCCCGCTTCTTCGACGGCGAGTTCATGCCCGGCCTGGCCGGCGGGCGGCTGGCGGATCGGCTCTCGGTGATCAAGGTCGAGGGTTGGAAGCCGGATCAGTTGTTCGCCGACACCAACCTGCGGTGGGTGCTGCCGAGCCCGAACATGCCGACGTCCGACACTGCACTGCTCTATCCCAGCACTTGCCTGTTCGAGGCCACCAACCTGTCCGAGGGTCGGGGCACCACTCGACCGTTCGAGATCATCGGCGCGCCGTACGTCGACTATCACTGGGCCGAGCAGCTGAACAAGCGCGATCTGGCCGGGGTCTTCTTCCGCGAGGCCTACTTCACGCCGACCTTCTCCAAGAACGCGAACGAGGTCTGCGGCGGGGTGCAGGTGCACATCA
>DATCVL010000292.1:0-6360 GCA_036566865.1 Microlunatus sp. | reverse complement strand
CGGTATTGGCGCGGTCGCCACCGGAACCGACGATGTCGACGGCCGGGCTGGGCGCGGTGATCGGCACCGCGTGCGCCAGCATCGCCTCCGCCAGTCCGCCGATCTCCTCGACCGTTTCGCCCTTGCTCCGCAGCCCCACCGCGAAGCCGGCGATCTGGACGTCGCTGGCCTCACCGGCCAGGATCTGCCCCATCGCCCAGCCGGTGGTCTCCTGCGACAGGTCGCTGCCGGCGATCAGCGTGGACAGCACCTCGGGCCAGGTGTGTGCCGAGGTGTTCGGCGGTTTGATCTGCTCCGACTTGTTGCCCGCGGCGCTCCGCTCCGACTGATTGCCCGCGTCGCTCCGCCCCGGCAGTGTCTCGTCAGCGGTTGCCATGGCGGCCGCTCACGCGACCGAGTGTGGCTGGCCGAGCCGCTGCCGCAGCAGGTCGGCCACGACGCCCGGCAGGCTGATCGGCTCGACCGGATGCGGAGCGACCGCCTCGGCGCGGGACCAGGTGGCCGGCCAGGCGTCGTCCGCGCGACCGGCCAGGATCAACACCGGCGGGCAGTTGTAGATCTCGTCCTTCAACTGGCGGCAGACGCCCATGCCTCCCGGACGCGCCTCCCCGTCCAGCACGAACAGGTCGACGCCGCCGGCGTCGGCCGCCTTGATCACGGCAGGCTGGGTGGCGGCTTCCACGATCCGGATCTCCGGCAGGTCGGCGGCAACGCGGCGCCCGAGCGCGGCCCGAACCTGGGCCCGGATCGTCCGGTCGCTGGCGTACACCAGCACGGTCGCCACCCGGTTGGGCGTCTCCTCGGTCATCTCAAATCCCACTCTCTTGTACCTGTTCGCTTCGCTCACGCGACCGACGACTCTGGGACCCCAGGCGTCGCCGCATCCACGATCATCTCGCCGCGCCCGCCCCGGATGAGGTCACAGATCCGGCGCCGGGCGCCTTCTCGGGTTCGCACCGTTTGGGTCGGAACGTCGCGACACGACGATCCCAGAGCGTGCTGACTTGAAGATATGAGGCGGTCGACATCGTATCGCGTACCACCGTTGTCAAAACTCGCCCCGCCCCGGGATGACCTACAGCGTGTAGTAAGGCAATAATGACCCTCGTGGCGATTCACACTCACGCATCGACGACCCCTGCCCCGAAGCCTCATTCGGCGCTTCACGATCTGCCGGCGTCCCGGCTGCAGGGGCGACCTGGGCGACCCGATGCAGTCGCGGTGGGCACGATCATCTGGCTGGCGAGCGAACTGATGTTCTTCGCCGGCTTGTTCGCTGCCTACTTCACGATCAAGAACGTGACCACGTCCGAGGCACTCAAGGCCGGGCTGACCCCGCTGTGGGAACAGGGCGCCGGCATGCTGAACGTGAAGTTCGCGATCGCCAACACGACCGTCCTGGTGCTCAGCTCGGTTGCCTGCCAGTGGGGCGTGTTCTGCGCAGAGAAGGGGCGGGTCGGCCGAGTCGGCACGATCCTCAACCCGATGAACTGGGGCATGCGTGAGTGGTACGTGCTGACCTTCGCGATGGGCGCGTTCTTCATCGGCGGGCAGGTCTACGAGTACGCGTCCCTGGTCCACGAGGGACTCACCCTGTCCAGCGATCCGTACGGTTCGATCTTCTATCTGGCCACCGGCTTCCACGGCCTGCACGTGACCGGCGGCCTGGTGGCCTTCGTCCTCCTGTTGGGCCGCACCTATCTGGCCCGCACCTTCACTCATGAGCAAGCGGTCAGCGCGATCGCGGTGTCGTACTACTGGCACTTCGTCGACGTCGTCTGGATCGCCTTGTTCGGAGTCATCTACATCCTGCAATGAAGTCGGTATCGGTCCCGGGGCGATGAGATAACCTCGAACCGATAGCCTCCGACGTTACGTAGTAGTTCCGCCGATTGAGAGGGAAGTCCGTGCGATTCCTGTCTTCCAGAAGACGGCACCCGGCAGCAAAGGTGCTGCTTCTGGTGGCTGCGCTCTTCGCCGTTGGGGCGCTGTACGCGGCCGTTGCTCCAACGGAGCAGTCCTCGGCCGAACCGACCACCAGCCAGCAGGTCACCGAGGGCAAGCAGCTCTTCAGCGTCAACTGCTCGTCCTGCCACGGACTGAACGGCGAAGGCACCAGCCAGGGCCCGACGTTGCAGGGCGTCGGCGCAGCCGCCGTCGACTTCCAGGTCTCCACCGGTCGGATGCCGCTGGCCCAGCCCGGCCAGCAGGCCCCGGTCAAGCCGGGCGAGTTCACCGACGACGAGATCGCCGCGCTGGCCGCGTACGTCGCCACCCTCGGCCCCGGACCGGCCGTGCCGGACTCATCCCAGTACTCGGGTGAGGGTTTGACCGATGAGCAGATCGCCAAGGGTGGCGAGCTCTTCCGGACCAACTGCTCGGCCTGCCACAACTTCACCGGTCAGGGTGGCGCGCTGCCTGGGGGCAAGCACGCTCCGTCCCTGGTCGGCGTCAGCAACAAGCACCTGTACGAGGCCATGCTCACCGGCCCGCAGCAGATGCCGGTCTTCTCCGACGATGTTCTGACCAGCCAGGACAAGGCCCAGATCATCGCCTACCTGAATGCCCTGCACGAGCGCCCCAACGAGGGCGGCTTGGCGCTCGGCGGTCTCGGCCCGGTCTCCGAAGGTGTGGCGATCTGGACCATCGGGATCGGCGTCCTGATCGGGTTCGCCGTCTGGATCACGGCACGAGGAGCACGGGCGCGATGACTTCAGAGGAGCATTCGGTGCACAGCCAGCTCGAGCCCTCGTCCACCAAGGACACGGACCTCGTCGAGACCGACGGCCGATTCCCGGTCCCGGACCCGGGAGTCGAGGAGCACATTCCCCGGCTGGCCGATGTGGACACCGCGGCGGCCGATCGGGCCGCCCGCCAGGTCGTCTTCATGTTCGCCCTGGTGCCGGTGATGGCGGTGCTGTTCGTCCTCGCCTACTACCTGATCCCCCGGGACATGGCGGTCGACTTCGGACCGTTGCATTCCTCGGCCAAGCACGTTGCGATGGGCCTCACCCTCGGCATCGGCATCCTGCTGATCGGCCTCGGCACCCAGCAGTGGGCCCGGCAGCTGATGAGCAATCACGAGATCGTCGAGGAGCGGCATCCGGCCCACTCCCCCGAGGCGGACCAGCAGGAGGTTCTGCGGCAGCTCGACGACGGCATCGCCGAGTCCGGCGTACCGCGACGCAAGATGCTGTTGATCACCGCGCTCGGTGCGGTCGGCATCCTGGCCGCACCCGCAATCGTGCTGCTGACCGACCTCGGCCCGGTCGCCGGGCCGAACTACCGCCGGCGCGTGTACGAGACCACGCTGTGGTCCGATGGCGTCCGGCTGGTCAACGACATCACCTACGCCCCGATCAAGGCCTCCGACCTGGTCATCGGCCAACTCGTCAACGGCGCCCCGGAGAACCTGAAGGATCTGCACGGCACCGAGTTCAACAACGAGAAGGCCAAGTCCCCGATCGTGGTCGTTCGGATGAATCCGGCCGACATCAACATCCCGCCGAACCGCGAGGACTGGCAGGTGTCCGGCATCCTGGCTTATTCCAAGATCTGCACCCACGTCGGCTGCCCGATCAGCCTGTGGGAACAACAGACCCACCATCTGCTGTGCCCCTGCCACCAGTCGACCTTCGATCTGGCCGACTCCGGCAAGGTCGTCTTCGGGCCCGCCGCCCGTGCGCTGCCGCAGCTGCCGATCAAGCTCGACGACCAGGGTTACTTGGTTGCTCGCAGTGATTTCACCGTGCCGGTCGGACCGAGTTTCTTCGAACGTGACTCGCGGAACGATCTTGGCGAAAGCGAGGAGTACCGCTGATGGCCAAGCCAGCTCAGACCCCCACCGCGGCACCCGAGGAGTCGGTGCAGCCGGCGCAGCAGCGTGGTCCGGTGATGAAGTTCCTGGCCGGTCCGGCGAAGTGGGCCGACGATCGCACCGGGATCGGTGGCATCACCGCCGGCCGGATCCCGAACCTGTTCAATCTGCGCAAGGTCTTCCCCGATCACTGGTCGTTCATGCTGGGCGAGATCGCGTTGTACTCGTTCATCGTGTTGTTGTTGACCGGTGTCTTCCTGACCCTGTGGTTCAAGCCGTCGATGGGTGAGATCGAGTACAACGGCAGCTACCAGCTGTTGCGCGGGTTGCCGATGTCGGAGGCGTACGCGTCCACCATCGGAATCTCCTTCGATGTCCGTGGCGGCTTGTTGATGCGGCAGATCCACCACTGGGCAGCGTTGTTGTTCGTGGCCGCGATGCTGACCCACTGCATGCGGATCTTCTTCACCGGCGGCTTCCGCAAGCCGCGGGAGATCAACTGGGTGATCGGCGCCACCCTGCTGTTCCTCGGCATGACCGAGGGCTTCCTGGGGTACTCGATCCCCGACGACCTGTTGTCCGGTGTCGGGGTCCGGATCATCTTCGGCGCGATCGAATCGATCCCGCTGATCGGCACCTACCTGGAGACCTGGTTCCTGGGTGGCGCCTATCCGGGTGACCTGCTGGTGCCCAGGATGTACATGCTGCACATCCTGTTGATCCCGGCGGTGATCCTCGCCCTGGTCGGGGTCCACTTGATCTTGATCTTCTACCACAAGCACACCCAGTTCCCCGGCCCGGGCCGCAACGAGAAGAACGTGGTCGGCTACCCGTTCTTCCCCGTCTACACCGCCAAGGCCGGTGGCTTCTTCTTCATCGTCTTCGGCGTGATCACCCTGATGGCCGCACTGATGCAGATCAACCCGGTCTGGGAGGTCGGCCCGTACAACCCGGCCGAGGTCAGCGCCGGCTCCCAGCCGGACTGGTACATCGGCTACCTCGAGGGCGCGCTACGGATCATGCCCAACTGGGAGTGGCACATCGGCGGCACCACCTGGTCCTGGAACATCTTCATCCCGGCCATCATCGGCTTCGTCGCGTTGCCGCTGGCGATCGGTGTCTACCCGTTCCTGGAGAAGTGGGTCACCGGCGACGACCGTGAGCACCACATCCTGGACCGGCCCCGCAACGCCCCGAACCGGACCGCGATCGGCGTCGCCGCGATCAGCGTGTACGTGGTCTTGATGATCGGTGGAGCCAACGACATCATCGCCACCCACTTCCACCTGTCGCTGAACTCGATCACCATCGCCATGCGGGTGATGTTCTTCCTGCTGCCGATCATCACCTTCATGATCACCAAGCGGATCTGCATCGGGCTTCAACGCGCCGCCTACGAACGAGTCCTCCACGGCTCCGAAAGCGGCGTCATCCACCGGGCACCCAGCGGCGGCTACTCCGAACCGCACAAGGAAATCACCCGCGGTGAGGCGTACATGATCACCCAGCACGAGGAACAACTACCGATCCAGCCCGGTCCGTCGGCCGACCAGAACGGTGTGGCCCGCAAGGGATCACGCAAGGAACGGGCCCGGGCGCCCTTCACCCGCTGGTTCTACGGCCACAACATCGCCAAACCCACCCGACAGGAAATCGAAGACGCGGCACACCACCACGGCTCCGACGACCACGGTCATGAAGGCAACGGCGAAGTGACGGGCGAGTTGGGCTCGGAAGAGCGTGACGAGCTGGAGGGCAGCCGGCACTGAGCAACACCGGTCCCGCCAGATCCAGGGCGGCCGGTTCAAGGGCGGGCGGAGACTTCGGTCTCCGCCCGCCCTTTGTGTTTCGTGCTCGGCCCTGTGCGTTTGGTCACCTTCCCCAGGTTTCGGGATGATTCCCGATCTGGACGCGTTGGGGCTTGACAGTGGTGCGTGGGCTGTTCGGAGAATGGCTGATCAGCGCCCCGACCGATACCTCGATCCCCCAGCGAAGTTGATGTCTGACCTGAATCGAAATTCCTCACCCACCACGATCGAACGACCCGAGCCCGCGCAGGACGAGCAGGATGGCCCCCGCGAGGGCACCGAGCAGAAGCCCGAACGGCGGCTGGACGTCTCCTTCAGCCAGGTGGTCGGTGGCGCCTTGGCGGCGATGACCGCGGCTGCGATCGGCTCCCGTCTCGGCGTCGCCGGGACGATCATCGGTGCCGCGGTGGCCAGTGTGGTCGCCAGCATCGCCGGCTCGTTGTACGTGTCCGGCATCAAGCGCACCCGGGCCGGGGTCAAGACGGCCATTCAGTACGCGACCCCGAAAAGCCGGAACGGATCCCGGCCGAACCCGGCCCCGTTGTCGCGGCAGGATCCGTCGAAGGTCACCCTGACCGAATCGCTGTCGGAGTCTGCGGTCGCCGGCCGACCGACGTCGGTCACCCTGGTCGAGGACGACAACCAGGACCTAGCGGCCACCAACCTGCCACCCAAGGGCGGGCCGACGCGACGCAACCGGAAGCGGCTGATCTGGGGTTCGGTGGTCGGTGCGGT
>DATCVL010000291.1:0-3639 GCA_036566865.1 Microlunatus sp. | reverse complement strand
ATCGCCGACATCTTCGCCGGCGCCGGCTGGCACGAGCGGGAGTCGGCCGAGCTGTTCGCGATCACGTTCGGCGGAGGTGACCCGCGGCGGCTGCTGTTGCCGCCGGACTACGTCGGCGCGCCGCTGCGCAAGGACGCCGTGCTGGCGGCCCGGGCCGGCGTCGATTGGCCGGGAGCCAAGGAGCCCGGTGGAGCACCGAGCCGGCGCCGGATGGTCCCGCCCGGGGTGCCGGAACCGGAGATCTGGGGTGACCGCGATCCCTCCGCGCCGGACCCCGATCCGGCCGACGTCGCCGAGTCCGCCGTCGGCGGGCGCGTGCGGAGGAGGCGTCGATGACCGAGCGACCTCCACAGCGGGCCGAGATCGACTCGACCATGATCAACAATGTTGATCATGGTGCGATCAAGCTGATCGAGGCGAACTGCACCTCCTGCATGATCTGCGCACGGGAGTGTCCCAGCTGGTGCATCACCATCGACTCCCACACCGAACCCATTGCGGACCTGCCGGCCGGCGCCCGGGAGCGGACGACGAATGTGCTGGATCGCTTCGCCATCGACTGGTCGCTGTGCATGTATTGCGGGATCTGCGTCGAGGAGTGTCCCTTCGACGCTCTCGAGTGGGCCGCGCAGCCGGTCCCAGGTGAGCCCGACTCGGCCGGCCTCGTCCACGAGATCGTCGACCTGCGCTGACCACGGCTGTGTGAAGGACGATGGGCGACGGACGCCGGCCGCATGATTAGCTGACCCGGTGAAGACGATCGTTCTGGATGATGACCCGACCGGCACACAGTCGGCAACCGGCGTGAAGGTGCTGCTGGACAGCGATGCTGATCTGCTCACTGCCGCGCTGACCGACGCCGACAGTGTGTACGTGCAGACCAACAGCCGGGCGCTGCATGAGCCGGCCGCGATCGACTTGGTACGCCGGATTCGTAACGACGGTGAGGAAGCCGGCCGACGACTCGGCGACACGGTGCGGTTCGTGCTCAGGGGTGACTCGACGCTGCGCGGACACGTCTTCGCCGAGACCGAGCAATTCCTGGACGGCGACGCGGTGATGATCTTCGTGCCGGCCTTTCCGGACGGCGGCCGGACCACCCGGGACGGCGTGCACTACGTGCGGATCGGTGACCGGGAGCTGCCGGCCGACCGCACCGAGTATGCCGAGGACCCGGTCTTTCCTTTCTCCACGGGGAATCTGGCCGACTACGTACGCGAGAAGTCGGAACGGACTCCGGTCCCGGTCGAGTTGTCGGCGGTACGAGACGATCAGCTGGCCGCGATCATGATCAAGGCCGAGCCGGGCTCGGTGATTCTGCCGGACGTTGTTGATCAGCACGACGTCGAGGCGATCGCCCGAGCCATCGACGAGGCCGAGGCGCAGGGTCGGACGGTGGTGATCAGATCGGCCGCGCCGCTCGCCGCGGCGTTGGCCGGCGTCACCAGCCAGGGGCTGCTGGACCGGCCGTTGGTCGACCAGCCGGTGCCGACGCTGCTGGTCTGCGGGTCGCACACAGCCGGTGCGACCGCCCAGCTCGAGCCGGTGATCAAGACCTGGGGTGCAGCTGCGGTGGTGGACACGGACCAGGCGCTCGATGAACCCGTGGCGGCGGGGCATGCGGTGGCCGAGATCGCTGCCCGGCAACTGGAGCAGCAGTCGTTGGCGATCATCGCCAGCGATCGGGTCCGACGCACCACCGACTCGACTCTTGATCATGGTGAACGGGTGATGGCCGCGCTCACCACCGCCGTTGATGATCTTGCTGATCGGGTCGGAGTCGTGATCGCCAAGGGCGGCATCACGTCCGCAGAGGTCGCCAGGACCGGGCTGGGCGCCCGGTCGGCGCTGGTGCTCGGTCAGGTCCTCACCGGGGTGTCGGTCTGGCAGTTGAAGACCAGCAATGGTCGTCGGGTGTTGTACGTCGTGGTGCCGGGCAACGTCGGCGGCCCGAGCACGTTGACCGACGTGCTGGCTGCGTTGGGACTCGGTGACCGCTGACGGACTCGTTGCGCTACGTCAGTGCGGGAGGATCGCGCTGATTTCGTCGGCCGCGGCGATCGTGTCGGCGACGATGGAATCGAGGACGGTGTCGATCCGGTAGCTCGGCCCGGACATGCAGATGGCACCGATCGGGCGGTTGTCCGCATCGGCCAGCGCGACCGCGACGCGGGTGATGTCGTCGCCGTGCTCGATCGTCGCCCAGCCGCGTTCCTGGGCCTGCTCGATCTGTGCGGAGAGTTGGACCCGCTCGGTGCGATTCAGCCGGGCGCCGTCGGCGGCGATCGACTCGCGCATCAACTGGGCTCGTTCGTCATGATCAACTGCGGCCAGTACGGCGATGCCCACCGCCACCTTGTGAATCGGCCGCGGGACCATCGGGATCTCGGTGCGTACTGCCTTGGTGGTTTGCAGATAGTCCAGGAAGAGCATCTCGCCGCCGTTCACCACCGCGAGGTGAATGGCCTCGTCGTGCTGCGCATGGAGCCGCTCCAGGCGCTCCCGGGCAAGGGCGGCAACGTCCTGCGCACCGGGGCGTCGGTGCGCCAGCTTGGCCAACCGCGGCGTCGTCAGATAGCGGCGGTTGACATCCTGGCGGACGTAGCCGGCTTCCCGCAGAGTGGCCAGGATCCTCGACCCGGTTGACTTGTCGAGCTTGAGCTGGGCCGCGACCTCTCCCACGGTGACGCCCTGCTCGCCGGCCTGGGCGACCAGTTCCAAGGCAGCCAGCCCGCGTCTCAGCGATGAGGTCTGCCTGCCGTCGGAGCTGTTCGCAGCATCATGGCCGCCGAGCTTCGTGTTCGCCATACGTCCTTCCCCACATCAGGCATCCCAGCCGAACCGTTCGCTGGCCGCCGACGAGTCGTAGAAGGAATCATGCCCGCGCAGCGGGCGTCGCAACGGAACCTGCGGAAAGTGGCGCCGAGCCAGTTCTTCGGTCGGCACCTCGCTGGCGGTACGCCGGGCAACGGCGTAGAAGACCTCGGCGCCGGCGATCTCGGACGTGATCACCGACAGACACAACCGGGCAGCATCGTCGATCGGGGTGTAGCCCCAGAGATCGGCCGCCGCTCGCTCGGGCTTCGCCCGGCAGGCCGCCATCCGCGGCTCGCGATCCTGCAGAGCGTGCAGCCGCAGGCAGACGATTGTGGTCTGGGGGAATCGCCGCACGATCGATCGTGCCTGCTCCTCCAGGACGTGCTTCGAGAGGCTGTACGGGTCCTCGGCATAGCTCGGATGTGCTGTGTCCACAGGGAAGTAGTTATAACGCGGCTGCTGACTGAAGACACCGCCGATGGCATTGACGCTGGACATGGCACAGACTCGTTGGACGCCGGAGTCGGCTGCCGCCAACAGCACGTTGTACGAGCCGGTGACGTTCTGGTTGTGCACCTGGTGCCAGGGATGACTGATCGGCTGGACCAAGGCAGCGCAGTGCAAGACCGCGTCGACTCCGCTGATCGCATCCCGGACGGCGTCGAAGTCACCGACGTCGAGCCGTACGGACTCGAACGAGCCGGCGGGCAGATCACTGCCCTGTTCAGCAGCCGACCGGTCACAGGCCAGCACCTGGTGCCCACGCTCGATCGAGAGCCGGCTGACGGCCCGGCCCAGGCGTCCCTGAGCGCCGGTGATCAT
>DATCVL010000290.1:0-24158 GCA_036566865.1 Microlunatus sp. | reverse complement strand
CGTGCATGGAGAACTCGTCCAGCGTCTGTGCGCAATGCCGATCCAGCTCACCGAAGGACTTCTCGGCGATCACCAGGAAGTCTTCGTAGTTGATCATGCCGCCGAAGTCTTTGATCAACTGGTGTGAGCTGGAGTAGTCCTGTTCGGTGGTGCTGGCGTCGTAGTCGACCAGAGTGCCGAAGAAGTCGAAGAGAAGGGCCGAGCCGGCGAAGTCCATGGTTGATCTTGTCAGATCAAGGGAGCCGCAGTCAGACCCAGGCGATCTCGCCCGAATTGCCGGGGTGATCCGGGTCGATCCGGGCCATCACTTGAATACCGATCTTGCGCAGGACTTTCAACTGGGCAGGAGAAATCGCGTCGATGACGAGCTCGCGGACCCGGGCCACATGACCCGGCGCGGCCTCGGCCACCTTCCGATAACCGGCATCGGTCAGCGTGGCACTGGTACGCCGCCCGGCGCCGGGTAGCCGTCCGCGACGGACGAAACCCTCTTGCTCGAGTCGCTTGACGGTGTGGGAGAGCCGGGACAGTGAGGCCGAGGTCGCCGTCGCGATCACACTCATCTGCAGCGTCCGATCCTGCTGCTCGGACAACACCGCCAGCACCATGTACTCGAAGAAGCTCAGTCCCTGATCGGCCTGCAGCTGCGTGTCGAGAGCGTTCGGCAGTTTCATGGTCAGGGCGGTGACGGCAAGCCAGGCAGCCCGCTCGTCGCTCGACAGCCACTGCGTCTCATCGTTCCGTTCGCCCATGCAAAGGACCCTAGCGAGGTGAACTTGACGATTCAAGTTAAGCGAGTACGGTGTACTTGAAGCATCAAGTTAGACCACCAGGGAGCCCATGATGATCTCGGATCCATTCCGGTTCCGGTCCGACGTCCCGGCCGGTGCCTACGACGAACTCGTCCAGAGGGTGCTGCCGCAGGCCCGCGAACAGCGCGCCTGGGAGCCGTCGGACGGCCCGTTGCCGTCACTGTTCGTCAGCCACGGGGCTCCGCCCACCCTCGATGATCCGCAGTGGTTGGCTGATCTCTTCGCGTGGAGTCAGACGATGCCCAAGCCGCGAGCGATCGTGGTCGTCTCGGCTCACTGGGAGAACGCGCCGCTGGCCATCTCCGGTACGGCCGCGGGCACGCCGCTCTACTACGACTTCGGCGGCTTCCATCCGCGCTATTACACCTTGCAGTACAGCACTCCGGACGCGACCGCGGTCGCGCATCAGGTCGCCGGGATGCTGGCGGACAAGACCCCGCTGCATCAGTTCAGCGATCGCGGACTTGATCATGGTGCTTTCATCCCGCTGATGGCGATGTATCCGGCCGCCGACGTGCCGGTGGTTCAGCTCAGCATGCCGAGCCTCGACCCGGTAGCCCTGCTGGAGCTCGGCAAGCGGCTGCGATCGCTCCGCGACGAGGGCATCCTGGTGATCGGCTCCGGCTTCATGACGCACAGCTTCGCGGTCTTCCGCGAACCGTCGCTGATCGGCCACATCAAGGCCTTCGACGAGTGGGCGGCCGACGCCCTGTCCCGCGGCGACGTCGACGCTCTCACCGACTACACCCACAAGGCGCCGGGTGCCGAGATCGCGCACCCGACTGCCGATCACTTCGTGCCGCTGTTGCTGACCCTCGGCGCAGCCGACGATCCCGGCCGCGCGGTCTCCGCGATCGATCGGATCACCTTCGGCAACTCGATCCGGTCCATCCAGGTGGCCTGAACCTGCCGGCGGCACGCGTCGCGCCGATCCGGTCAGGGGCGGCGCCGCAATCGCGATCCGAAGAGGACCACGCCACCGGCACCGATGGCCAGCATTCCGATGATCGCCGCGAGGGTCAGTCCGGCGCCCGCACCGGTGTTCGGCAGTTGGCCCTCGGCCGGCGGAAAGACCGCCGGCGGTGAGGTCGGTGCCGCTTCCGAGGACGTGGCGCTCGGCTCCGGTGTGGGCGCGGGCGTGGGTGCCGGCGAGACCGGGTCGGTGAAGGTGGTCGTCTGGGTCTGTCCCGCGTTGCCGGCGTCGATGGTCACGATCGAGCTGGTGCGATCCTCGGGCAGGTCGTATCCCTGGGGCGCGGCCGTCTCGTACCAGTAGTAGTCGCCGAAGGGGAGGCCGTCGACGGAACACAACCCGTCCGACCCCGTCGTGCAGGCGTCCACGCGTTCGTCGCCGGCATCGGGCTGGTTGCCGACCCCGTCGCCGTGGTCGCGATAGAGCTCGAAGTCCGCTCCCGGCAGCGTCTCGCCGGTGTCCTCGCCGACCTTCTGGATCGCGAGCGCGCTCAGCACCTGCGGATCGCGGACGATCATGGTCGTCAGGTCACCGGACGTGTCCGGGTTGACCTCGACCGGGCCGCGGACCGGATCGTTCGGCAGCTGGTAACCGCCGGGCGCCTGAACCTCCACCCAGAAGTAGGTTCCGAAGTCCAGCCCGTCGACCGTACAGACGCCGGTCTCGTCGGTGGTACAGGAATCGAGGACCTGGTCGGCGTCCGGCTGGTAGCTGCCGTCGCCGTCATCGAGGACAAGATCGAACACACCGCCGGCCAGCGGCGCGTTGTTGGTGGCGTCCAGCTTGCGCACGCTCAGCTCGAGCCTCGGGTTGGTGAAACTGTAGGTCTGGCTGTCGCCGGCATTGTCGGCGGTGATCGAGATCAGCGGACTGGTCCGGTCGATCGGCGTCGGGTAGCCGGCCGGCGGCGACACCTCGTACCAGAAGTAGTCGCCGAACTCGAGGTCGTCCACCGTGCACAGGCCGCTTCCGTCATCGCCGGTGGTGCACTCCGGGCCGACCGCCACCTCGCCGTCGCCGGGCTCGTCACCGACCACACCATCGCCGTCGTCGCGATAGAGCTGGAACACGGCGCCGTCCAAGGTCTCACCGGTTCCGGAATCCACCTTCTGCAGCGACAGGGCGGTCAGGATCTGCGGATCATCGACGGTGTACGGGGTGAATTCCGTGCCGGCGTTCCCGGCGTTGATCACGATCGGGTCGCTGACGGCCGGATCCGGCAGTTGGTAGCCGGTCGGTGCCGACACCTCGACCCAGAAGTACGTTCCGAAGGCGAGGTCGTCGATCGTGCACTCACCGTCGTCACCGGTCGTACAGGAGTCGACGACCTCGTCGGCTCCCTGTTGGTAGCTGCCGTCACCGTCGTCGAGGACAAGATCGAATTCGGCTCCGGCCAGCGTCTGACCGGTGGTCGCGTCCCGCTTCAGTACGGTCAGCTCGGACAGTACCTGCCGATCGGTGAAGGTGATCGGGGTGATCTGGGTGCCGGCGTTGTCGGCGTCGACGATGATCATGGAGCTGGTCCGGTCGACCGGCAGCAGATAGCCAGTGGGGGCCGCTGCTTCGAACCAGTAGTAGGTGCCGAATCCAAGATCATCGACCGAGCAGGTGCCGGTGTCGTCGGTACTGCAGGTGCCGACCGCCGGGGCGTCGTCGGGGTCGGTGGCGGCGTCGGTGACACCGTCTGCGCCGTCACCGTCGCGGTCGAGATAGAGCTCGAATTCCGCACCGGACAAGGGATCGGAGGTGGTCCGATCCTGTTTCAGCACGACGAGTTCGGACCGGGTCTGCGGATCGTTGAAGACGAACGGGGTGAGCTGGCTGCCGGCGTTGTCCGCGTCGATGGTGATCATGGTGCTGGTCTGGTCGGCCGGCAGCTGATAGCCGGTCGGGGCAGCAGTCTCGACCCAGTAGTAGGTGCCGAAACCAAGATCATCCACCGAGCACCGACCGGCGTTGCCTGTCGTACAGGTCCCGACCGCCGGGGCGTCGTCGGGATCGGCTGCGACGTCACTGACGCCCGCCTGTCCATCGCCGTCCCGATCGAGGTAGAGCGAGAATTCTGCACCGTCCAACGGATCTTCGGTCGACGCGTCCTGTTTCAGCACGGTCAGTTGCGATGGAATCTGGAGATCACTGAACGCGATCGGCGTGATCTGACTGCCGGCGTTGTCGGCGTCGATGGTGATCATGGCGCTGGTCTGGTCGGCTGGTAGCTGATAGCCGGTCGGGGCTGCGGTCTCGACCCAGTAGTAGGTGCCGAATCCAAGATCATCGACCGAGCAGGATCCGGTGTCGTCGGTGGTGCAGGTGCCGACCGCCGGGGCGTCGTCGGGATCAGGGGCGGTGTCGGTGACACCGTCTGCGCCGTCTCCGTCCCGGTCGAGGTAGAGCTCGAATTCGCCACCGGGCAAGGGATCGGAGGTCGACGCGTCGTGCTTCTGCACGATCAGCACCGATGGCGTCTGGGGGTCGCCGACGGTGGTGACCGGCAAGTCACCGGAGGTCTCGGGGCTGACCTCGACCGGGCCGAAGACGGCCGGATCGGGCAGCTCGTACCCGGTCGGCGGGGCCGTTTCGACCCAGAAGTAGCTGCCGTACTCGAGATCACCGATCGTGCAACCGCCGTCGTCACCGGTCGTGCAGCTGTCGACGACCTGATCTTCGGCTTCCTCGTAGCTGCCGTCGCCGTCGTCAAGGACGAGATCGAATTCGGCACCCGCCAGCGGGGCGTCCGTCGCCGCGTCCGACTTCTGTACGGTCAGTTCCAGCCGCGGATTGGTGAACGTGTAGCGCTCGATGTCGGTGCCGGCATTGTCGGCATCGATCGTGATCAGCGGACTGGTCCGGTCGGTCGGCGTCGGGTAGCCCGGCGGCGGAGAAGCCTCGTACCAGTAGTAGTCGCCGAAGTCGAGGTCGGCTACCGTGCAGATCCCGTCGGCACCGGTGGTGCAGGGGTCACCGATCGGTTCGTCACCGTCGTCGGGCACGTCACCGACGCCGTCGCCGTCGTCGCGATAGAGCTGGAACACCGCGCCCGACAGCGGTTCCTCGGTGCCGGCGTCGATCTTGATCACCGACAGTTCGGACGGCGCCCGCGGGTCCCTGAACGGTTCCGGGTCGAAGGTGACCCCGGCATTGAGCGCGGTGATCGGCAGCATCGCACTGGTCCGGTCATCGGGCAGCTGATAGCCGGTCGGCGCCGAAACTTCGTACCAGTAGTAGGTGCCGAAGTCGAGGTCGCTGATGGTGCAGGTCCCGGGGTCGGCATCCGGGTCCTCGCCGGTGGTACAGCTGCCGATCGCCGGGGCATCGTCGGGATCCGGAGCGTCATCGGTGGCGCCGCCCTCCCCGTCGCCGTCCCGGTCGAGGTACAGCTCGAATTCCGCACCGGACAAGGGATCGGAGCCGGTCCCATCCAGCTTGAGCACGGTCAGTGCGGACGTGATGCGCGGATCGGAGAAGGTGATCGTCGCCAGGTCCGTGCCTGCATTGTCGGCGTCGATCGTGATCATGTCGCTGTAGCGGGGATCCGGCAGCTGATAGCCCGGCGGCGCAGAGACCTCCCACCAGTAGTAGGTGCCGAAGTCGAGCCCGCCGATGCCACATAGGCCTGGAGTGCCGGAATCGGCATCGACGCCGGTGGCACAGGTGCCGATCAGGGAATCGTCCGGATCCGGAGCCTCCTGCGACAGACCGCCGGTGCCGTCGCCGTCGTCGTCGCTGTAGAGGGCGAAGACGCCGCCGTTCAACGGGGCGTCATCCGATCCGTCCAGCTTGCGAACGTTGAGCTCGGAGATCTGGCGCGGATCGCTGTACTCGATCGGTACGGCCTCGGTGCCGGCGTTGGTGGCGTCGATGGTGATCATCACGCTGGTGCGGTCGGCCGGCAGTTGGTAGCCCTCGGGCGCGGTGGTTTCGTACCAGTAGTAGGTGCCGTAGTCGAGACCGGTGATGGTGCAGGTGCCGGGGTCGTCGGTGCCGGTGACACAGCTGCCGACCGGACTGCCGTCGTCGGCGTCGGGGGCGTCATCGCTGACGCCGTCCTCACCGTCGCCGTCGACATCGCGATACAACGCGAACTCGGCACCGTCGATCGCGTCGTCGGAGGTCAGATCGTCCTTCAGTACGGTCAACGGGGTGAGCAGATGCGGATCGGTGAACGTCGTCAGCGGCGGATCCTCGACATTGCCTGCATTCAGCACCACCGGATCGCTGACGTTGGGATCCGGCAGGTCGTAGCCGGTCGGCGGCTGGGTCTCGACCCAGAAGTACGTGCCGAAGTCCAGATCAGCGATCGAACAGCTGCCCGCCGGATCCAGCCCACTGGCCGGGTCGGGGGTCTGACATTGACCGATCAGCTCGTCCCCGCCAGTTCCCTCGTCGAACTCGCCGTTGCCGTTGGAGTCCAGGTACAGCTCGAAGATCGCCCCACCGAGCGGGTCGCCGTTCTCGTCCTGCTTCTGCACCGGCAGTTCGCCGGGCAACCGCGGGTTGGTGAAGGTGTACGTCGGGATCTCGCTACCCGCATTGCTGGGGCCGATGGTGATGATGGGGCTGTAGCGGTCCGTGGGCAACTCGAATCCCGCCGGGGCCGACACCTCGAACCAGTAGTAATTGCCGAAGGTCAGGTCGCCGACCGTGCACTCACCGTTGGCATCGGTCTGACACGGATCGCCGACGGCCTCGTCGCTACCGTCCGGGGCGTCGGGCACGCCGTCGCCATCGTCGCGATACAGCTGGAACACCGCACCGCTCAGCGGTTCGTCGGGATCGGCCTCGGCGTCGACCTTCCGGATGGTGAGTTCACTGAGCAGTTGCGGATCCGCGAAGGCCGCGTCAACAGTCGGATCGGGGCTGTCGGCGCTGATTTCGACCCCTTCGACACTGGCCGGGTCGGCCAGGTCGTAGCCCTGCGGCGGAGTCACCTCGGTAATCGTGTAGGTGCCGACGGGCAGATCACCGAGGCTGATCGCCCCGACATCGGGGTCCAGGTCGACGCCGGCTTCATTGTCGGTGACCTGGATCGGGTTGTCGTCGAGATTCCAGGGCGCTTCGGCCGCCGGACCGCCGGTTGCGGTCACCTCGAAGGTCGCGCAGCAGACCGGGTCGCCGGTTTCGGCATCGGTCTTCTGCCAGGAGAGCGATCCGAGGTCGTTGGCGAATCCGACCGAGACGCTGCCGGAGGTCTCGATCGTCACCGTCTCGGGTTCCGACGCGCCGATGTATCCGGGCGGAACGCCCGTCTCCTCGACTGTGTAGGTGCCAGGTTCGACCGGATCGATCACGATCACCCCGTCGACCTCCGGAGCCGAATCATTCGCCCCGCCATCGGTGACGGTCAGCGACGGCGCAGTGGCACCCGGAATGGGATTGGGTGTGATGGTGAAGGTCGCGCCGGGGACGGGATTGCCGTCCGGACCGGTCTTGTCGATCTCGAGCACACCGCACCGGGACTCGATGTCGACCGGCACGTTCATGTAGTCCTTGAGCTGGGAAGTCAGAGTGGGACCGGCCGCGGAGCGGATGTTGACCGCCACCTCACCGCCGTAGGCGCAGCCGTTCCCGCCGAAGAGCTCGCTGAAGTTGATGCCGAACTCGATGAACTGCTGGGCGCCCAGCGCCTGGTCGACGGCCCGCGGCCGTACGTCCGGAACCGTGATCGGGGAATCATTCAACAGGCCGACGCCGGCGTTGCTGCTGATCAGCGTCCACGCGCTGCCGGTCCAGCTGTACCACCGGATGCTCAGCAGCGAACCACCCTGAATCAGCAGCCAGGCGCGCACGTCGCCGACGCTGCGGTCGGGGACGGAAAGCCCGTTTGCATTGGTCTGATTCTGTTTCTGATTGAGCTCGACGAACCAGCTGGTCGAACCCGTCGTGGCCGGGCGGTCCCAGGCGAAATAGCTGTATACGTCATCGTCGACGATCTGGTCGTGGAACCAGACATCGCCCATGTCGGCCGACGGATTGGCCGTGCTTCCGCTGGTAGACGGCGCCCAGTCGGTGACCGGATCGCTCTCCGAACCACCGGCAAAGCTGGTGGTGTCCTGGGTGCCGACGCGGTCGTACACGTAGGTGGAGTCCACCGGCGTACCCCAGTCGACACTGCCGGCCGGCTTGTCCACCGGGTTGGCGGCGGTCGACGTATTCCCGTAGCCCTCGTAATAGTTTCCGTCGATCTCGAAACCACCGACGAGCTGATTGCCGGTCTGATTTGCGCTCGCGGTGACGATGAAGGTCGGCGTCAGTGCCGTTGCCAGCGTGAACGCCAGCAACAACGACAACAGCTTTCGGCGGATACGCCGCCGATGTCCATTCCCCGGTCGGTTTTCGAACCTCGAGCTCTGACGCCTCATCGGCGGTCCTCGATTTCCCCCAAGTGTTACCGATGGGCGAATTGTGTCGCCGATCGGTTTGGAGCACGCAGTTTCGGACTGTATAAGGAGATTCTCAGGTTGGGAAGGGCTTTACGTAATTAACCTGACAACGAAACGGGCCGTGATCACCAAGGTGATCACGGCCCGTTTGTGTCGGATATTGGTCGATCAGACGTCGTAGTACATCTCGAACTCATGCGGATGCGGGCGCAGCCGCAGGGCGTCGATCTCTTCGCGCTTCAGCTCGATCCAGGTCTCGATCAGGTCCGGGGTGAAGACGTCGCCGGCGGTGAGGAACTCGTTGTCGGCCTCCAGCGCTTCCAGCACCGCACCGAGATCGGCCGGAACGGTCGGCACCGAGGCGTGCTCCTCCGGCGGCAGCTCGTAGAGGTCCTTGTCCACCGGCGCGTTCGGCTCGGTCTTGTTCTGGATGCCGTCGATGCCGGCCAGCAGGATCGCGGCGAAGGCCAGGTACGGGTTCGACGACGGATCCGGGCAACGGAACTCGACCCGCTTGGCCTTCGGGTTGGTCCCGGTGATCGGGATCCGCATCGCGGCCGAACGGTTCCGCTGGCTGTAGACCAGGTTGACCGGCGCCTCGAAGCCCGGCACCAGCCGGTGGTAGCTGTTGGCGGTCGGGTTGGTGAAGGCGAGCAGCGCCGGGGCGTGCTCGAGGATGCCGCCGATGTACCAGCGGGCGATGTCGGACAGACCCGCGTAGCCGGTCTCGTCGTAGAACAGCGGGTCGCCGTCCTTCCACAGGCTGGAGTGCACGTGCATGCCGGAGCCGTTGTCGCCGAAGATCGGCTTCGGCATGAAGGTCGCGGTCTTGCCGGCCTGCCAGGCGGTGTTCTTCACCAGGTACTTGAACTTCTGTACGTTGTCGGCGCTCTTCAGCAGGGTGTCGAAGCGGAAGTTGATCTCCGCCTGGCCCGCGGTGCCGACCTCGTGGTGAGCCCGCTCGACGACCAGCCCGGACTCCTCGATGTGCCGGACGATGTCGTCACGCAGGTCGGAGAAGTGATCAACCGGCGGCACCGGGAAGTAGCCACCCTTGTAGCGCACCTTGTAGCCGCGGTTGCCACCGTCCTCGACCCGGCCGGTGTTCCAGGCGCCGGCCTCGGAGTCGATCGCGTAGTAGCCGGTGTTCTGCTTGGTCTCGAACCGGACGTCGTCGAAGACGTAGAACTCGGCCTCCGGCGCGAAGTTGGCGATGTCGCCGATGCCGGTCGAGGCCAGGTACGCCTCCGCCTTGCGGGCGATGTTGCGCGGATCCCGGCTGTACGGCTCCTTGGTCAGCGGGTCGTGCACGAAGAAGTTCAGGCAGAGCGTCTTGGACTTGCGGAAGGGGTCCACGTACGCAGTGGTCGGATCCGGCAGCAGGGCCATGTCCGACTCGTGGATCTTCTGGAAGCCGCGGATCGAGGAGCCGTCGAAGGCCAATCCGTCCTCGAACACCTCCGGTCCGAACGAACTGACCGGCACGGTGAAGTGCTGCATGATGCCGGGCAGGTCGCAGAAGCGGATGTCGACGGTTTCGACACCCTCATCCTTGATGTAGGCCAACACCTCGTCGGCGCTTGAGAACATGGATCCTCCGGTGATCGTCTGAGCAGGGGCCCACGGACCCCGTGTGCTGGATAAGGCTAACGGCCCGGTCGGGGGAGGGCGCAGACGATCCATTCCCCGATCAGGTTCTCAGCCCGGCCCGCGGACGAAAAGCTCTCGGTGATGCCCACGGACGGGCCGAGCCTAGAACGCCGGGTTTGCTCCGTCGTTGCAGAGATGTTTCAGCCGTGTTACGCGGCCGGATGCTCCGCTCGCAGGTCGGGCCGGGCGTCCGGTGACAGCTGCGCGACCTTCCCTATCGGATCAGCCGATCGACCAACTCGAAGGTGTCGTACGGCTGGTTGTAGTCGCCGAAATGTCCGTCGTCGCGAACGATCTGGGTGCCGCCGAGCTGGTCCAGCATCAGCCGGCCCTGCCGATCGTCGCAACCGTAGGGATCGTTGCGGGAGTTGATGAAGTAGAGGTCCTCGACCCGGGACCTGATCGATTCCCAGTGGTAATGGTCCTGCAGCACCGGCTCCTCGGACTCGTTCACCCGGGTCGCGTAGCCGGCCACCAGAATCGCTTGGGCAACCGGTGTGCCGAGGTGTTCCAGCAGCGCGAGCAGCATCGCGGCGCCGCCGGAATGTCCCACCAGCACTGTCTGCGAGTCGAAGCGGTGGTTGGCGAACACCTGAGGTAGGAAGGCGCCGATCGGCTCGCGGTTGATCTCCGGATAATGCGGGATCTCCACCGTGTATCCACGCGTGGACAGCCGTTCGCCCAACCAGCGGAACCAGAGGATGTCGGGGTTGCCACCGGTGCCGTGGAAGATGATCGCGTTCTTGCTCATCGCCGAGGCTCAGCGTCCGAGGACGTCGGCCAGTGCGGCCAGGATCAACAAGGCTGCATCGGGACGGGCGTTGTGACCCATCAGGCCGATCCGCCAGACCGTGTTGGCGTACGCGCCCGCACCGGCGCCGATCTCGATGTTGTAGCGGGTCAGCAACTCCTTGCGGACGGCCGCGGAATCGACCCCCTCCGGCACCTTCACCGTGGTCAGTTCCGGCAGCCGGAATCCTTGTGCAGCAAAGAGCTCCAGGCCCAATTTCGTCAGACCGTCCTGCAGGATCTGGCCGGCCTCGGCATGCCGGGCCCAGACCTGCGGCAGGCCCTCGGCCAGGATCCGCTGCAGCGCATCGTGCAGACCGGCGATCATCCCGGTCGGGGCGGTGTGGTGATACGTACGGCCGGCAGGTCCGGCCTTTGGCCGCTTCCCCGCAATGGCGCTGGCCTCGCCGACGTAGCCGCCGAGCAGGCCGAGATCGAGATACCAGGACTGCGGGCGCTCGATCCGCCGGGCGAAGGCTCGATCGTTGATGGTGAACGGCGCCAGCCCCGGCGGCACCCCGAGGCACTTCTGCGACCCGGCGTAGCCGACGTCGATGCCCCAGTCATCGGCCGCCAGTTCGATGCCGCCGATCGACGTGACCGCGTCGGTGATCAACAAAGCGTCACCCTTGAGCTTGCCGAGGGCCGCGATGTCGGACCGGACGCCGGTCGAGGTCTCGGCGTGCACGGCCGCGATCACCTTCGGACCGGGATGCGCTTCGGCAACTCGCTGCGGGTCGATCGGCTGACCCCATTCATGATCAACTCGGACCACCTCGGCGCCGCAGCGGGCCGCCACCTCGCACATTCGCTCACCGAACAGACCGTTCACCGCGATCACCGCGACGTCGTTCGGGCCGACCGTGTTGACGAAGGCCGCCTCCATCCCCGCCGACCCGGTCGCCGACAGCGGCAGCGTCCGGGAGTTCTCGGTGCCCCAGGCCGTCCGGAGCATGGCGCAGGTCTCGTCCATGATCGCCAGGAAGTCCGGGTCCAGATGTCCGAGGATCGGCCGGTTCAGTCCGGCGATCGCCTCCGGGTACGGGTTGGAGGGGCCCGGGCCGAAGAGCCGGCGGTCCGGAATCGGGGTGGGGGTGGTCATGCCAGCGACACTAGCCGGTCGGCTCCGGCGGGTCGGTTCGGGCCGGTCAGCTTCCGTTCCAGAACGGGCGGATCTCGATGCCGGCGTTGTGTGCCATCGGATGCTCGGCGGCGATCTGTCGTGCTGCCTCGATCGATTCGCATTCGATCACGTCGATGCCGGCGATGTATTCCTTGGACTCCAGATAAGGCCCGTCGGTGATCAACAGGTCGCCGTTGCGGACGCGTACGGTCTCCACCGCGGTCTGGGACTCCAGCCGTTCGCCGAAGAGGCGTTCGCCGGCTTGATCATGGCGGCCGACCCAGTCCTCGACATCCAGTTCTGCCGGTGCCGGTGCGGTCTTGGTGGTGCGGGCGGCGTCGATCGGTGCTGGGTCGGCGGACGCGCAGACCAGGAACAGGAACTTCATCGGTGTGTCTCCTTGGTTCGGTATGGAGTGTGTTCTGCCAGCTACACGAAGCCGACAGGCGAAAATCGACGAACTCGATCAGGAAATCTTTGCTAGCGTGCTCGCCGTGTGGTTTCCGCGACCTAGCTAGGTCCTCGGACCGGCTCCGGTTTGCGGATCGTGCTCGCTCGGCGGGCATGATCCGCCGGATCTGCGTGTCCGCCTGATCCGGTGCCGTGCCGTGACCTGGTTGCTCGCCCAAAGACCGACGAGGTCTGCGGTGACCCACATGTGTCCGATTCCGCGTCTCCTGTCGTTGCAGGGGACCCCGTTCGGCGCCGGCTGTGTCCACTCCGTCCGAGCGTGAGGAATCTGATCCATGCGTGCGCCATCCACCCCTCCGGCGATCGAACTCGCCGGCGTCGGCAAGACCTACCATTTCTACCGCACCCGACCCGGTCTGCGCGGATCGATCCGTGACCTCCTCGGTCGCGAACACGGCGACCGGGTGGCCGTTGATGATCTTGATCTGCAGATCGCCTCCGGCGAGTTCGTCGGCCTGCTCGGCCGCAACGGCGCCGGCAAGACCACCACCCTGAAGATGCTGTCGGGATTGCTCCGGCCGAGCACCGGGGCGCTCCGGGTGCTCGGCCACGAGCCGTACCGACGCGGCTTCGACTTCCTCCGGCAGATCGCCATCGTGCTGGGCAACAAGACGATGTTGTGGTGGGACGTCTCCACGATGGCGAATCTGGAGCTCTACCAGGCCCTGTACGACCTGAGCCCGGACGAGTTCCGGCGCAATGTCGGTGAGCTGGCCGAGTTACTCGGCCTGCAAGATCATCTCGACATCCCGGTACGGAAGCTGTCGCTGGGGGAGCGGATGAAGTGTGAGCTGATGCTGGCGTTGGTGCATCGGCCGAAGGTGCTCTTCCTGGACGAGCCGACGATCGGTTTGGATGTGGTGTCCAAGGCGGCGATCCGGCAGTTCCTGGCCGAGACCTGCGCCCAACACGGGACCACGATCATCCTGACCAGCCACGACATGGACGATGTCGAGCAGTTGTGCCCTCGGGTGGTGTTGATCGACCACGGCCGCCTGCAGTTCGACGGGTCTCCGGAGCAGTTGGTGCGCTCGACCCGGCCGCGGAAACGCGTCACCTGCAGCTATTCCGAGCCGATCGAGGGTCCTGTGGTCTGGCCCGACGGGGTCCGCCCGATCGAGGCCGGATCGGATCGGCAGCGGCTGGTGCTGGAATCCGAACGGGAGGCGCTGGCCGGGCTGCTCGCGGCCGCGCCGAGCTGGGGCACCTTGATCGACCTCGAGGTGCGGGACGCCGAGTTGGACGAGGTCATGCAGGCCGTGCTGTCGGCCGGAATCGGGCCGGGGGTGGGCCGATGACCAGCCATGCCCGTCGACATCTACGCTTCTTCTCCCGGTTGCTGCGCTTCAACGTCGGCGTCACCTTCGTCTACCGCGGCGATTTCATGATCATGCAGTTGAGCAACTTGATCATCCCGATCACCTCGCTGCTGGTGTGGCAGGCCGTGCTCGCGTCCGGTGCCCAGCTGCCGGTCTCCAGTCAGTATCTGACCACGTACTTCGTGCTGGTCGCGGTGGTGGAGATGCTGGCCTCGACCTGGACCGCCTTCTTCCTGGCCGAGTCGATCCGCAACGGCGACCTGAATCAGTGGCTGGTCCGGCCGACCTCGACCCATGTGAACGCGGTCGCCAACAACATCGGCGAGAAGCTGGTCAAGATCATCTTCCTGGTGCCCTTCGTCGCCGTCGCGGTGCTGGTGCTGCAGCTGACCGGGATCGGTGGTGGGCTCGGCTATCCGCACCAGTCGGAGCGCTGGCTGGCCTTCGGCATCGCGGTGCTGCTGGCTGCAGCCATCCGCTTCACGCTGGACGTGCTGATCGGCTCCTTGGCCTTCTGGTTCGAGGATGTGCAGGGATTCCTGCGGGTGTCGGCGGTAATCGTGCCGGTGCTGTCCGGCGCCGTGGTGCCGCTGGCCCTGATGCCGGCCGGCTGGCAGGTGATCACCGAGCTGCAACCGTTCCGCTTCATGCTGTCGTTCCCGATGGAGGTGCTGCTGTCCGATCAACAGCGGTCGGACGGGCCGCCACGGACGGGCTTCGCCCTGCAGCTGTTGTGGCTGGTGATCTTCGTCGGGGGTGCGGTGCTCGTCTGGAAGCGTGGGCTCCGCTCGTACAGTGCGGTGGGTGCCTGAGATGCGACGAGGGTACGGATGGCGGGTTGCGCAGGCGATCGTCCGACAGGCGATCGAGCGGGATGCGCAGTTCCGGGCCCAGGCCTGGACCACCTTGGCGGTGGGGCTGCTGGAGGTGGCGGTGGCGATCGTGCCGGCGTTGTTGATCTTCGGCCGGACCGACGAGGTGTACGGCTGGAACGTCGGCGAGGTGCTGGTCGTGACCGGGCTGGCCCAACTGCTGAACGCATTCCTGGCTGCGGTGATCACGCCGAACCAGTCCAAGATGACCGATTACATCCGCAAGGGCGACCTGGATCTGATCTTGATCCGGCCGGCGCCGGCCCAGCTGCTGGCGGCGTTCCGCTGGTTCGAGCCGGCCGAGTTGTTGGGCGCGATCAGTGGTCTCGCCGTGCTGGTGGTCGGCTGGGCGCAGGCCGGGCTGGATCCGTCGGCGATCGGACTGTTGCTCGGTCTGTGCTGGTTCCTGCTCGGCTGTGCCGCGGTCGCGCTGATCTGGATCAACCTCGGCTATCTGGCCTTCTGGTTGACCTCGGCCAGTCAGGTGCAGAATTTCCTGTCCACGCTGCTGACGGCCGGGCGTTACCCGCTGTCGTTCTATCCGGCCGCGGTGCGGACGATCTTCCTCACCCTGGTGCCGATCGGGCTGGCGACCACGGTGCCGGTGGATGCCCTGCGCGGCGCCAACAGCCTGCCGGAGTTGATCATCGCGTTGCTGCTGCTGGCGGTGCTGGCGATGATCACCCGGCTGCACTGGTGGGCCGGGCTGCGGAGCTACAGCAGCGCCAGCTCCTGAGCCCGGTCAGGGCAGATGCGTGTCGGTGAAGGCGAGGTAGTGCAACCAGTCCTCGGTGAGCAGTGCGTGTCCGCCCGGCCGGAGGTGGAAGCCGATCGGACCTGCCTTCCCGTCGGCCATCGCGCCCTGATTGATCAGCCGCGCGGACCGAACCGCCTCGAACTGGCCGACCGGGTCGGCCCAGTAGTCCTCCGAGCCGCTGCCGACGCAGACCGGCCGACTGCCGAAGGAGGCCAGGAGTTGATCTTGGTCTACCGGAAGCTCGGCGTCCCGGCCGGCGTAGTCGGCGTAGCCAGGAGTGAACCAGTACGGGAATTTCCGGGTGATCGTCGCGATGTCCTCGCTGACCCGTCCCGTTTCGGTCGAACGGTGCCGGTGCAGTGAGTCGCCGGTACAGCCGGCGCCGTTGCTGATCACTGCGGCGAAGTTCTGGTCCTGCGCGGCGGCCCAGAGTGCCGCCTTGCCCATCCGTGAGTGCCCGATGGCGATGATCTTGTCCCGCTGGACGTGGGCATAGTCGGTCAGCTGACGCCGTACCAGAGCCAGGCCCCAGGCCCAGACACCGATGGTGCCCCACTCGTCCAGCCCGTCGGGCAGGATCTGCCGTACGCCGTCGGCTGCGCCACCGTTGCGGTCGGGCTCGATCGCGCTCGCGTGCACGCTGGCGACGCCGTAACCGCGCCGCAGCAGCAACTCGATCGGCCACTGCTGCAGCACCGCCTCGTTGCCCTCGAAGTTGAGTCCGAGGAAGACGGGTGCCTGGTCGATGTTCGGCAGGCAGAGCAGCAATTCCAATCGGTGCGTACCTCGCTCGCCGGTGATCGTCAGCTCGTGTCGGCTGCGGCTGCCGGCGCCGAACGACGCCTGATAGTCCAGCACCTTGCCTTCGACCGCGACCTGGAGTCGGGGAGTCACCCCGTACACATACCGGCCGAAGTCGTCGATCACCTGCTGCCGCCAAGCCGGCCAATCGGCGTGTTCGGTTGGCGCTTGGGGGTCGTTGTTGATCATCTACAGCACTGCTCCCGGATTCATGATGCCGTCTGGATCGAGGGCGTTCTTGATCTTGTGACTCAGCGCCATCACGTCCGGCCCGAGCAGGTTCGGCAGCGCGTCCTTCTTCAGCCGTCCGACACCGTGCTCTCCGGTGATCGTGCCGCCGAGGGAGATGGCCAGTTGCATCACCTGCTCGAAGGCACGCTCGGCTCTCGCCCGGGAGGCCGGATCCGCCGCGTCGTAGATCACGTTGGGGTGGGTGTTGCCGTCGCCGGCGTGGGCGACCACCGGGATCTCGATCCCGTTCTCGGCCGCGATCTTGGCCACCCCGCCGATCAACTCCGGCAGCAGCGGGACCGCAACGCCGACGTCCTCCAACATCAGCGAGCCACGGCGTTCGATGGCTGGGAACGCGGCCCGACGGGCGGCGACGAACAGTTCGCCCTCGTCCGGATCCTCGGTTACGAAGCACTCCTTGGCCCCGAGGTCGGTGCACACCTTTTCCATGATCGAGATCTCCAGTGCACGGGCCGCGCCGGGTGCGTCGGACTGGGCGATCAGCATCGCCCCGGCCTGCCGATCCAGGTCCATGTGCAGGTAGTCCTCGACGATGTTGATGCTCAGCCCGTCCATCAGCTCCAACATCGACGGGCGGATCTGCGCACACATCCCGACCACGGCGCGGGCGGCCGACTCGACGTCGTCGAAGGTGGCAACCAGGGTCGCCTTGTCGGGTTGTTTCGGCACCAGCTTGAGGATCCCGCGGGTGATCACGCCCAGCGTTCCCTCGCTGCCGACAAAGAGTTTCGTCAGTGACAGGCCCGCCACGTCCTTGACCCGGATGCCGCCGAGTTTGATCAAGGTCCCGTCGGCGATCACCACATCGAGACCGAGCACGTAGTCGGTGGTCACCCCGTACTTCACACAGCAGAGCCCGCCGGCGTTGGTGGCCAGGTTGCCGCCGATGGAGCAGATCTCGTACGACGACGGGTCCGGCGGGTACCAGAGGCCGTGCTCGCCGGCGGCGGCCTTCACCTCCGCGTTCAGCGCGCCCGGCTCGACGATTGCCACCCGAGCCGCCGGATCGATGGTGATCGCGCGCATCCGTTCGGTGCTGATCACCAGTCCTTGATCAACAGCGGTCGATCCGCCGGACAGGCCGCTGCCGGCACCCCGCGGTACCACCGCAACCCGATGCTTCGCCGCCCAGCGAATCGCTTCCTGCACGTGCTCGGCGGTTTCCGCCCGGACCACAGCCAGTGGCATTCCGGCCCGCTCGTCATGCGCCCAGTCGTACCGGTAACGATCCATCACCGCTGGATCGCAGGTGACGATGTCGTCTCCCAAGGCTGCAATCAGGTCGTCCGGAGGGGCTGCGCTGCTCATGAAGGCAAACCTATGCCTTCCGGCGATCCGGCCACGTGGCGCCCAGGAAGGGTCGCGCACACCTCAGTCTGGATCCACGAGTTCGCTTGCGCGAGGCGCCGGTCCGGTTTCCACCGTGGGCGCCGCCGGCTCAGGCGATCTTGTCGGCATCCCGCACGCAGGTGGGTGGGCACCCGGCGACACTCGCACATGACTGCAACAACAAGCCCCAGCGGTCGGTAGGAGGTTGCGGGATGTGGGGCCGGGTCATGTCGCATCAGTGCGACTTCGATCATGGCCGTCGAGCTATTCGTCCCTTCCCTCATCGTGTCGCCGATTCCCGAGCTCTTGCCCGCAATGTTGCAGCCGCGGTTCCCGCACGCTGCCGCCTGACGATGGGCCGCCTCCGGGCGAACCTCAAATGTAACAAGCAGATCACGGTGTTCGAGCCGATAAAGACAGGCTCGCGGTGCGCTCGTTATTGTCGCGTTAATGCATTAACCGGACACAAAAGGACACAGTGACGTGAGTGGCGTGAGCCAAACGCCTGCTGCAGGGCGGACAAGACCGCATAGTCCACCCAAGGACGCAACCACGCGACAGCACGCGGTGCCACGTCGATTTCGAGGAGCCGGTACCGGGCGGTACTACATCCGCCGGGTCGCGTTCTATCTGGTCACGACGGTCCTGGCTGTCACGTTCAACTTCCTCATCCCTCGCTTCATGCCGGGTGATCCGGCGGAGGCGCTGGTCCGGCAGATCCAACAACTCACCGGCGCGCCGCCGACGGCATCGCAGGTGGAGGCGATCCGGCGCTTCTACGGCGATCCGACGCAGGGGATCCTCGGCCAGTACATCGACTACTGGGATGGGCTGCTGCACTTTGACTTCGGCGTCTCGGTCTCGAACTTCCCAGTCCCTGTCTCGACCATGATCATGCAGTCCCTGCCGTGGACACTGCTGCTGATCGGCAGTACGACGGTGCTCGCCTGGATCATCGGCACCTTGCTCGGGGCGTACATGGGCTGGAAGCCAGGCAACCGGTTCGATTCGATCTTTGCGCCGCTGACCACCTTCGCCCATGCCATGCCAGCCTTCTGGCTGGCACTGATCGCGCTGTGGATCTTTGCGATCAAGCTCCATTGGCTGCCTATCTCTGGTGCCTACGACCCCAACGTGCCGTTCCAGATAAACAATCTGTGGTTCGTCCTGAGCGTGTTGAAGTACGGCGCGCTGCCGGGGGCGACCCTTGTCTTCATCGGCTTCAACGGCTGGTTGTTCTCGATGCGCAACGTGATGGTCACTACGGTGACCGAGGACTACGTCCTTCTCGCACGAGCGAAGGGCCTGACTGGGCCACGAGTTCTGCTCGGATACGCAGCGCGAAACGCGCTATTGCCGAACGTGACGGGTCTCGCGCTGGCCATCGGCGGCGTCATCGGCGGCGCGATCTTGGTCGAGACCGTTTTCACCTATCCAGGCATGGGGCTGCTGCTTCAGCAATCGATCAGGGCACACGACTTCCCGTTGATGCAGACGATCTTGCTGATGCTGACCTTCATCACCATCGTGGCCAACTTTGTCGCGGACATGGTCTACGGCCTGCTGGATCCGCGTACAAGGGAGATCTGAATGTTCACGGGATTCCTGGCCAATCGTCGCGTCCAGGTCGGCATCGCCATGTTGGCGTTCTTCGTCATCCTGGCTCTGTTCGGAAACTTGATCATCTCGGCGATCGGTATCTCGCCGTTCGACGTTGATTACGACTACCTGCACACGCCTCCTCTTGAGGGCGGGCATGTGCTGGGCACGACGATCAGCGGTCAGGACGTGCTAGTACAGACCATCGCGGGCGCCCGAGGCTCGATAACGGTCGGCGTGCTGTCCGGCATCCTTGCCACCGTCGTGGCGGCGATCGTCGGGGTCACCAGTGGCTTCATCGGCGGCGTTGCGGATCACACGCTCAACGGATTCACCAATGTCGTGCTGACTCTTCCGTCCTTCGCGCTGACGTTGATCGTGGCCGGCTACATATCGGCCAGCGGCGGGACTGGCGATCAGCCGGCACTCGGCCTGCTGGTGATGGCCGTGCTCATCGGCGCCTTCGAGTGGCCGGGCGGTGCGAGGTATCTCCGCAGTCAGACGCTCTCCCTGCGTAGTCGTGACTTCTCGATGGCGACGAAGTTGCTAGGTGAGTCGCAGTGGCGGCAGGTGTTTGTCGAGGTTCTGCCGCACCTGGTCGGGATCATCTCGGCGATGTTCCTGCGCGCCGTCGTCGCCGGCATCTTTGCCGAGGCCGGGTTGAACTTCCTCGGCATCAGCACACAGGGCGTGATCAGCTGGGGCACGATGATCTCAAACGCCCAGTCCCAGGGCGCCATGAGCTACGGCTGGTGGTGGTGGATCGTCACTCCGGGTCTCTGTATCGCCCTCGTGGGTACGGCAACCGCGTTGATCAACTTCGGCCTGGATGAAGTCACGAATCCCAAGCTGCGGACCGCGAATCGCTCGATCGTCAAACGGTTCGAGCGGCGGCAGCGCCGACTCGCCGCGGAGGCAAACGCATGATCAATGACCTGCCTTTGCTCGAGATCCGCGATCTCAGCGTCGACTACCTGGCCCTGAGGGGTGAGGTCAGGGCGGTTGACAATGTCTCCCTGACTCTGCGCCGCGGCGAAATCCTCGGCCTGGCAGGAGAATCCGGCTCGGGGAAATCAACCTTGATCACCGCCTTGATGCGCCTGCAGCGACCGCCGGCGGTGACGGCGGGTGGTCAGATTCTGTTGCACCGTGGGGATAGCGATCCGATCGACCTCGTCACGATGAGCGAGCGGCAACTGCGCCAACTGCGCTGGACGAAGCTGTCGATCGTCATGCAGAGCGCGATGGACGCTCTGAACCCGGTCAAGCGACTCGGCATCCAGTTCGTCGATGTGCTGCGTACCCATGACGCGTCGTTGTCAAAGAAGCAGGCATTGGTTCGTGCGTCCGAATTGTTGGAGCTGGCAGGCATTCCGGCGGATCGGCTGATGTCATTCCCGCACGAGATGTCGGGAGGGATGCGGCAACGATCCCTGATCGCTCTCGCACTCGCCTGTGATCCCGACATCGTCGTGATGGACGAGCCGACGACTGCGGTCGACGTGGTCATGCAGCGGTCGATTTTGTCCAAGGTGCTGGAACTGCAGCGGAGCCTGGGTTTCGCGGTGGTCTTCGTGACCCACGATCTGTCCCTCTTGTTGGAGCTGGCCGATCGGGTGGCGATCATGTACGCGGGACAGATTGTCGAGATCGGCCCTGCCCGGCAGCTCTACAGCGCGCCTCAGCACCCGTACACCAGGGCCCTGCGGGACTCATTCCCACCGCTGTATGCACCCCTGCGGGAAATGTCAGGGCTGCCTGGCACGCCACCCGACCTTCGCCACCTCCCGGACGGATGCCGATTCGCACCGCGCTGCCCCAAGGCAATGGATCGCTGTGCGCATACGCAGCCCGAGCTGCTGCAGATCGGAAACAGCGAGGTCGCCTGTCTGCTGCACGACGGAGAGCACAGCGATCTCGACCAGCACGCTTCGAGAACGACCGCAGGGGTTTCGGCATGAGCATCGATCAGCAGACTCGACAGCCTGTGCTGGAGGCGCGTGACGTCACCAAGCACTTCCAGGTCCGAGGCAAGGTGGGCCACAACGGAACCGTTCGCGCCGTGGAGGACGCCAGCGTCGAGTTGCATGCCGGTTCGATCGTCGCACTGGTGGGCGAGTCTGGCTCGGGCAAGACAACGCTGGCTCGGATGTTGTCGCTGTACTATCCGCCGACGGATGGCGAGATCCTGCTGGATGGCAAGCCGATCCGATCGGTACGCGGTCGCGCAGCCAAGGCGTACTACGGGCAAGTCCAGCTGCTGTTCCAGGACCCTTTTGCGTCGTTGAATGCGCTGAAGAGTATCCGGCACATCCTCGGCCGCGCACTGAAGATTCACCGTCGGGCCGGTAGCCGCAAGGACCTTGAAGGCAAGATCATTGAGCTTCTCGAGCGGGTGAATCTCTACCCTGGCGAGGAATACATCGACAAGTATCCGCACGAGCTCTCGGGCGGCCAGCGGCAGCGAATCGTCATCGCTCGGGCGTTGGCCGTCGGGCCGAAGGTGATGCTCGGCGATGAGCCGATCTCGATGCTCGATGTGTCGATCCGCCTTGACGTGTTGAATCTTCTCAAGCGGCTCAGGGACGAAGAAGGCCTGGCACTTCTGTACATCACCCACGACATCGCGTCGGCTCGCTACATCGCCGATGAGATCAAGGTGATGTACGCCGGCCAGATGATCGAGAGTGGGCCGACCGACCAGGTCATCCACCATCCCGGCCACCCCTACACCAAACTCCTGCTCGATTCGTCCCCGAATCCGGAGGCGTCGGCCGATACCGATCGCGATGCGCTCTTCGAGGGCGTCGGTGATCTTGGTGAGCCGCCGAGCCTGATCACGCCGCCGGCCGGATGCCGATTCCAGCCGCGCTGCCCCCATGCAATGGACGTGTGTCAGGCGTCCCAACCTCCAGCCATCGAGCTCGGCCACGGCCAGTGGGCTCAGTGCTGGCTCCACCATCCTGATCACAAGAAGGAGACCCGATGACGGGCGCCACGACATTCCGAGTCGATCGCAGACTCTTCCTCGGCGGAGGACTGGCGAGCCTCGCACTCGGCGTTGCCGGTTGCAGCACCGAACGCACCAAGGCCGGAACCACTCAGTCCGGCGGTGCTGGCGGGGCGACCAATGACGGTGTCATCACGGTGAACTTCGTCGGCGGCGTCGCCAGCTACTACCGCAACTGGAATCCGTTCTCGCCGGCCGAACACACCGGCTCCGGTATCGGCTATTTCTATGAGCCGCTGTTGCGGGTCAACCGTTACAAGGGCTTCGTCGCCGAACCGTGGTTGGCCGAGAAGTGGGAGATCAACGACGCCCACAACGAACTGACCTTCCATCTGCGCAAGGACGTCAAGTGGTCCGACGGAGAGCCCTTCACCGCAGACGATGTGGTGTACACGCTGAAGGTTCCGCAGACGTACGCCAAGACCAATCTGGTACTGCCCAACTTCGGCATCAAGGAGGTCACCAAGGTCGATGATCACACCGTCAAGGTGATCATGAACGAGCCGAAGTATGGTCATTTGATCGGGCTCGGCGTGACGAACATCTACCCGGAGCACATCTTCAGCAAGCAGGATCTGGAGAAGTGGACCAACGAGTCGCCGGTCAGCACCGGGCCGTGGAAGCTGGGGACATTCTCGCCGCAGCAGGTGAAACTCTCCCATCGTGACGACTATTGGGGCGGCACGTTCCCGAATGTGAAGGAATGCCGATGGGCCGTCTTCGGCAACGAGGATTCGGGCAAGGCACTGGTCAAGCAGGGCAAGATCGACATGGCCACCATGTCCTGGCCCAACGCCAAAACGAGTCTTGTTGATCAAGGTCCGGGCAACGACTATCAGGTGTATCCGACCGGTGGCGGAGAGGCGCTCCTGTACAACTGTGCCAAGGCGCCACTCGACGAGGCAGCAGTCCGCCGGGCAATCACCAACACGATCGACTTCGTCAAGGTGATGTCGCTGTACGAGATCGGCCTGGAGAGCGCGAACGTAACCGGTATGGCCGAGTCTGTCTGGGGCGACAAGATCGCGCCGGAGTTCAAGGGCAAGACCATCACCCAGGATCTGGACGCCGCGAAGAAGGAACTGGCCGGTGCCGGCTGGAGCGTCAAGGACGGCAAGCTCACCAAGGCCGGCAAGAGCTACCACCTCACCCTGAAGACCGTGGCCGAATACACGAACTGGGCGACCTGGTCCGACGGGATCAAGGAGCAGTTGAAGACCGGTCTCGGCCTGGACATCGCGGTGCTGAAGGTGCCGAATGATCAACTCGCCGAACAGATCACCAAGGGTGATTTCGACATCGTCATGGACTTCGCCGGCGGTGGATCGTTGCTCAGTGACTTCTACGCCACCGGAAACGCGGGGATGCGGAAGTCCGACGTCGTCCCGATCGGCAAGGCCGCGGGCGCCAACGCCATGCGTTTCGCCAATGACGAGGCCTCCGATGCCTTGGACAAGATGGCGGTGTCGCTGGACGAAGCCGAGATCACCAGCCTGTGCCAGCAGGTGCAGCGTGTTGTCGTCTCCGAAAGACCGTTCGTCACGTACGACTGCGCCGGAAACTTCCTGGAGATGTCGGGCAAGAAGTGGAAGGGGCTGCCGCAGGCGGCCGACCTGCCGGACTATGTGCCGGTCCCGTATGGAAATCCAGACACCACCTTGCTGTTCAAGGATCTGAGCCCGTCGGGTAATTCTTGACGATTACTCCGGCCCACCGCGGGCCGAGGTCAGCAAGGCAGATCGAATCGTTCGAGCTCTCGCACGACATCCACGGTGTTGTGCAACGGAGCCGGCCAGCGGAGCGTCTGGCCGGCTTCCTCATGGTTGGCAACAAGGAGAATCGATGACCGGACCTGGCGGCATGCCGATTGATCGACGACTGTTCGTGGGAGGGGGTATCGCTTCACTGGCGCTCGCGGCGGCAGGGTGCAGTACCGAACGGACCACGAGTGGTGCCGCGGGCTCAGGCGGTGCCGCGGGCGGCGCGACGAACGATGGGGTCGTGACCGTGAACTTCGTCGG
>DATCVL010000289.1:0-8776 GCA_036566865.1 Microlunatus sp. | reverse complement strand
GTCCAGCAGCAAGATCGTCGGCTTCACCAACTCGGCCCGGGCCAGTGCGATCAACTGTCGTTGGCCGGCCGACAGATTGCGGCCCCGTTCGGCGATCGGATGCAGGTAGCCGCCGGGCAGGTGCGAGATCATCTCGTGCGCACCGACCGCCCGGGCGGCGGCCTCCACCTCAGCGTCGCTGGCGCCCGGACGCCCGTACGCGACCTGGTCTCGGACATTGCCCGGGAAGAGATAACTCTCCTGCGGCACCAGCCCGACATGATGCCGGTACGTCGACAGCTCCAGCGATCGAAGATCATGATCATCGATCATGATCGCGCCGCCGCTGACGTCGTAGAAACGCTCGATCAGTTTGACGATGGTGGACTTGCCGGCGCCGGTCTCACCGACCAGGGCCACGGTGTGTCCGGGCTCGATGGTGACCGTCAGACCATCCAGTGCCGGCTGCGAGGCACGTTCGTACTGGAACACCACCGAGGAGAAGTTGATCTTGCCTCGAGCCTGCTTCAGTACGACCGGACGTTCCGGTGGCGGCGTCGAGGTCGGCGTACTCAGCAACTCCCGGATCCGTTGCAGGCCGACCATCGCCTGCTGGTAGCCGTCGAAGACCTGGGACAGGTTCTGGATCGGCGAGAACAGCAGATCGATGTAGAGCAGGTACGCGATCAGGCCGCCGGCCGTGATCAGGTTGTCGTGGAATTGAGTGGCGGCCAACACCAGCACGAAGGCCCCGGCCAGGTTGCTCAGGAACTGGACGAAGGGGAAGTAGATCGAGATGAAGCGCTGGCTGCGGGTCCTGGTCCGGCGGTAGTCGTCGGAGAGCTTGGCGAACCGGTCCGCGTTGTACGCCTCCCGACGGAATGCCTGGGTGATCCGCAGTCCGGCCACGTTCTCCTGCAGATCGGCATTGACGGCAGAGATCTGCTCGCGCGCCAACCGGTAGCTTCGACCGCTGACCCGGCGGAAGACCAACGTGGTGATGATCAAGATCGGCAACACCAGGGCAACCACGATCATCAGCCGGATGTTCAGGATGCAGAGGGCGATCAAGATCCCGAAGAACGACATCAGACTGACCAGGGCGGTGACCAGGCCGGTCTGCAGGAACGACGACAACGCATCCACGTCGGTGGTCATCCGGGTCAGGATCCGGCCGCCCATTTCGCGTTCGTAGTAGTCCAGGCCGAGCCGTTGCAGGTGGCTGAAGATCTTCACCCGGAGCGTGAAGAGGAAGCGCTCGCCGGTTCGTCCGGTGATCCGCATGGCGCCGATCTGGATGACCCAGTCCAGCAACACCACCGCCAGCGCGAGCAGGGAAGCGATCCAGATCCCGGTCATCACGCCCCGACTGACGCCGTCGTCGATGCCGTTACGGATCAGTACCGGCAGCGCCAATCCGCAGACCGCATCCGCCGCGACCAAGATCAAACCGACGATGAACGGCCGTCGGAACTTGGCCAACAGGTTGCCCAGCCGGAAATGATCATCACTGGCCCGGGCGAAGGCCGGATCCACTGCCGGTCGGGCATCGGCCGGCGGCAGCTTGTCCACCGCGTCCAGCAATTCCTGGGTCGGTGGCATCGACGCCATCTCGGAGGACAGACCGCGTCCGCCGCCACCGCCGCGGCCACCACCGGCCCCGATCCGGGACAGCCGGTCGGCCAGTGCCGGGTCGTCCACACCGCCAGGCACCAGGGACGGATCCCACAGCTCGGCCGTGGTCTGGCCGGGCGCGGGCTCGTCCGCGTCGGTCAGCTCCAACAGATCGGGCCCGGCCAACAGCGTACGGAAGAGCTCCGAGCGTTCCTCCAGCTCGGGCAACGTTCCCACGTCGATCACCCGGCCGCGATCGATCACCGCGATCCGGTCGGCCAACTGCAGCGTGGAACGACGATGCGCCATCACCAGGGTGGTCCGGCCGTGCAGCAATTCATGCAGGGTCGCATGAATCTCCGCCTCGACCCGGGCGTCGATCGCCGAGGTCGCATCGTCCAAGATCAAGATCTCGGGATTGGTCAGAATCGCGCGGGCCAGCGCGATCCGCTGGCGTTGTCCGCCGGACAGCGTCAGACCCTGCTCCCCGACCACCGTGTCGTACCCCTGGGGGAGCTCGGCGATGAACCCGTCGGCCCGAGCCGCGCGGGCCGCCGCCTCGACCTCGTCCCGGCGAGCATCCGGCCGGCCGTACGCGATGTTGGCGGCGACGCTCTGGCTGAACAGGAAGCTGTCCTCCATCGCGATCGCGATCGCACCGCGCAGCGAGTGCAAGGTCAGGTCGGCGACGTCCTGGCCGTCGATCGCCACCGATCCCTGCCAGCAGTCGTAGAACCGCGGCAGCAGTTGGGAGACGGTGGTCTTGCCCGACCCGGAACCACCGACCAGGGCGAGCGTCTCGCCGGGCTCGACGGTGAGGTCGAAGCCGTCCAGCACGGGTCGCTCGGACTCGTAGCCGAAGGTCACGCCCGAGAACCGGATCCGACCCGGTCCCGGCCGCAGCTTGCGAGCACCCGGGCGTTCGGTCACGAGCGGTCGGGCGTCGACGATCTCCATCACCCGGATCACCGAAGCTCGGGCCTGCTGACCGGTCGTCAACAGCAGGCTGAGCAGCCGGACCGGTCCGGACATCTGCGTCACGTAGGTGGAGAACGCCAGGAAGGTACCCAAAGTCAGGTGGCCGCGGATCGCCAGATACCCGCCGAGGGCGAGTACGCCGACGGTGCCGAGCTGGGGGATGGCCGACAGCGCGGGGGTGAAGAAGCTGTTCAGCCGGATCGTCCGTACCCGGGCGCCGAACAACTGCTGGGAGATCCGGTCCACCCGATTGAGTTCCTGCTCCTCCTGGCCGAAGCCCTTGACCACCCGAACTCCGGTAGTGGCCGCCTCGACGGCGCCGGCCAGTTCGGCGTCCTGCTGCTGGGCGAACCAGCTGGAGGGGAACAACTTGGCGCGACTGCGCAGCCCGAGCAGGAAGAGCGCCGGCACGGTGGCCAGCGCGACCAGCGCCAGCATCGGCGACAGCTGGAACATCACCGTGATCGAGACCACGAACAGCACCAGGTTGCCGACCAGGTTCGGCAGCATCTGCAGCAGCGCCTGGATCAGGGTCAGGTCCGAGGTGGCGCGACCGACGACCTGTCCGGTGCTCAGGCTGTCCTGCCGGGCGCCGTCCAGCCGCGACAACGAAGCGAATACGTCGGTACGCAGTGCGTGCTGGACATCGACCGAGAGCCGGCCGCCGTTGAAGCGTCGAAGGTAGGTCAGTCCGAAGAAGATCAGGGCCGCCAGCACCAGCAGTATCGTCCACGGAAGCAGCGGCTGCTCGCGGACCAGGATGACGTGATCGATGATCTCGCGCTGGATCAGCGGCAGGGTCACGTTGACCGTCTGGCCGACGATGCCGGCGCCGAAGGCGATCAGCACCCGGCCCTTGAATCGCCAGCAGTAGGCGGCGATCCGGCGGATCCACCGGTCGGCCTGTCGGGTCGGCGCGTTGCCGGTGTCGAGCTGTTCGGCCGAGGTGTCGTTGGCGGTTGCGAGTTGGGTCACCGAGCGCCCTCCGGTTCGCTGCTGGTGGTGGGCTGCAGCGCATTGAGACGGGTCACCCGTCGGTCCTCCAACTCGGCCATCAGCCCGAGCAGTTGGTCGGGTTCGCCGGCGTCCTCCAGCAGTTCGGTGAAGCGGTCGGCGTAGATCTGTTCGGTCTCGGCCAAGGCTTCCCGGCCGGCCGGCGTCAAGGCGAGCCGGATCGCCCGTCGATCGGCAGAGTCCGCCTCGCGGAGCAGCAGCCCGGCGTTCACCAGCCCGTCGGCGATGGCGGTCAGCGTCGGCTTGCGCACCGCCAACCGTTCGGCCAGCCGGGCAGCCCGCTCGCCCCCCGCTGCAGCGCGCCGCATGATCCGGAACTGCGAGGTGGTCAGCGGCGCACGGGTGCGCTCGAGGTTGCGGGCCAGCCACAAGGTGGCGTCGACCGCGGACAGCAGGTCGTCGGTCGGTCGCGCCGAGGCAGCTGGAACCGATGCGGGTGACATGGTTAGACACCCTAATAGTTAGGGCGCCTCATTTCACCCCTGCCTCAGTTGTTTTCCAGATCCTGGAGCCTCGATCGGTCGTCGCGTGAGGTGCTGGTTACGCTGCGGCCATGGCCTCATCCGAAGAGCTGCTCGCCGCGTTCGGCGCCCGGGGCAACTGCGCGCTGGCCACCATCCAGCCCAACGGGCGGCCACAGATCACCAACATCTCGTACGCCTTCGACGCGGAGCAGCGGATCTTTCGGATCTCGATCACCGACAGCCGGGTCAAGACTCGCAATCTGCGCCGTGATCAGCGGGCCAGTCTCTACACCACGGCTGCCGACGGTTGGGCGTACACCGTGGCCGACGGAGCCGCGGAGCTGAGTCCGGTCGCGGCCGACCCCCAGGACGCGACGGTGGAGGAGTTGATCAAGGTCTACCGCGCGGTCTCCGGTCGGGAGCATCCGAACTGGGACGACTACCGCCGAGCCATGGTGGCCGATCGGCGGCTGGTGCTGACGGTCCGAGTTGATCATGTGTACGGAGCGCCGCCGCGGTGAGCGAGTCCCACGACATCTCGCCTCGCGCACAGGCCTGGGCGACGACGATGCACGGCCATGAGGCCGGCAGCATCGTCCAGGCCCATCAGGACTCCGGTGCCGAGGTCGGCCCCGGGCCTGCGGTCGGCCGTGAGTTGCGGGAGGAACGCGAGGCGCTGCTGTTGCGGCCCGGTGCGACGCTGGCGCGCGGTGCCGGGAATCGGCAGCGTGCCGAGGTGCCGGACGAGGAACGGACCTGCTTCGAGCGGGATCGGGACCGGATCGTGCACTCGACCGCCTTTCGCCGGCTGGCCGGCAAGACCCAGGTGGTCGTCTATCCGAGTGATCATCAACGGACCCGGTTGACGCACGCGCTCGAGGTCGCCCAGGTCGCGACCTCGATCGCTCGGGGAATCGGGGTGAACGTCGGGCTGACGGAGGCGATTGCGCTCGGCCACGATTGTGGCCACGGTCCCGGTGGGCATGCCAGCGAGGACGCCTTCGATGTCTACATCCACGGCGGCTACGACCACGGCCCGTGGGGAGCCGACGTCGTGCTGACCGATCTCAATCTGTGCCGGGAGACCCTGGACGGGATCAGGAATCACTCCTGGTCTCGGCCCGCGCCGCAGACCGTGGAGGGCGAGATCGTCAGCTGGGCGGACCGGATCGCCTACTGTGCTCATGATCTGGAGGATGCCGCGCATGCCGGCATCGTTGATCTTGCTGATCTTCCGGATCAGATCGCTGAGGTCTGCGGCCGGACCCGCCGAGAGCAGCTGAGCAGTTTCATCCGGGCGATCATCCGGACTGTCGATGATCATGATCGGGTCGGGATGGCGGCGGAGCCGGCGGCTGCGCTGGCGGCGCTGCGGGCGTTCAACTACGAGCGCATCTACACCCGCCCCGACTCCCTGGCACAGTCCCGTGCCGTGGTCGCCGTGCTGACCGCACTGGTCGACTTCTACCTGGCCGACCCGAATCGGCTGCCGGCCGGCGCAGCGGACGAGTCCAGCGATCCCGTGCACCGTGCGGTCAGCTATGTCGCCGGCATGACCGACCGGTATGCGTTCGCCACCGCGGTCGACCTGCTCGGCTGGGACCGCGACCGGTTGCCTCAAGGAATCGACCGCCAGTAAGGAAAATCTCACCTCAAGGAGTGATCATGATCGATCCTGCGCTGAGTGATCGCGTGTTCGGCCCGTTGCTGGATCGGCTGCTGGGATTGGGTGAGACGAGGACCCAGCGGCTCGAGGTCAGACGCGACCTGGCGATGCCGCTGCCGGACGGCGCCACGCTGGCCACCGACCACTATCGGCCGGTTGAGGTCGAGCGAGGACCGGTCGTGCTGGTCCGAACTCCGTACGACAAGAACTCGCCGATGTCCAGGGCGTACGGATTGGCGTTGGGGCGGCGTGGACTGCAGGTCGTCCTGCAGGACGTTCGTGGCTGTTTCGGGTCCGACGGTGATTTCGAGCCGTTCCGACACGAACGAGACGACGGCTTGGCCACTGTCGCCTGGATCCGTGACCAGGAGTGGTGCGACGGCCGGGTTGCGATGGCCGGGGCGAGCTACTTCGGCTACACCCAGTGGGCCATTGCGCCCTACGCGGATCCGAAGCTGTCCGCGGTCTCACTGGGGATCACCGCCTCGGACTTCCGTCCCACCTTCTATCCGGGCCGATCGGTCGGTTGGCAACTGGCCCTGGCCTGGTCCTCGGGGATCGGTACGCAGCAGGATCGGCAGCCGCCGTGGCAGCGATTTTCCTTCCAGCGCAGGGTTTCTGCGGCGATGTCCACGCTGCCGGCGTCCCGTGGTGATCTTGCTGCGATCGGAAAGCCGGTTCAGTTCCTGCACGACGTGCTCGAGCATGCAGAGCCGGATGATCATTTCTGGGACTATCTTGATCATGGGCAGCAGCTTGCCGACCTCGGCACGCCGGCGTCGTTGGTGGCAGGTTGGTACGACATCTTCCTCACCCGGCAGCTCAGGGATTTCACGGCACTGCAACAGGCAGGGGCGCCGACCCGGATCACCATCGGCCCGTGGTGGCACGGACAGCCCGCCTCGCTGCGGACGATGTATCGGGACCACATCGACTGGTTGACCGGACACCTGCTCGACGACCCGGTGATCCTGAACCGCGCGCCGGTGCGGATCTTCCTGCAGGGCGCCGAGCGCTGGCTCGACTTCGACCGGTGGCCGATCGACGCCACATCCCGCGACTTCTACCTGTGTGCAGACGGCTGGCTACGCTCCGAAGCTCCTACCAGTGAAGCGAATCGGGCCTTCCGCTACGACCCGGCCGATCCGACCCCGACCGTCGGCGGTGCACCCCTCAACAGCCAGGGCGGGCAGTTCGACAACCGGAAGATCGAGGCTCGCGACGATGTCCTCACCTATCAGACCGAACCCTTGGCAGCCGATCTCGATCTGATCGGGGAATCGGCCGCCGAGGTCTACGTCCGCAGTGATCATCCCGACACCGACGTATTCGTCAGGGTCTGCGATGTCTCGCCCGGTGGCCGCTCGCTGAACGTGATCGAGGGCATCCGTCGACTTCGCCCTGCGGATCCGGCCGAGGATGATGATGGCGTGCGCAAGGTCGGGATCGAGTTGGTGCCGACGGCGTACCGCTTCCTCCGCGGGCATCGGATCCGGGTCCAGGTCAGCGGCGGAGCGTTCCCCAACTACATCCGCAATCATCAAACGGGGGAGCCCATCGCCGGGGCCTCACACTCGCTGCCGGGTCGCACCCAGATCGTGCACGGTCCCGATCACCCGACCAAGATCACCTTGCCGATCGTCGGGGCCTGAGGGACCGACAACCCAAGATCAACTACCGCAGCCAACTACCTCGGCTGGCCCGGCCTGGCTCAGTCGCTCGGGTCGTCCCGCTTGTCCATGTCGCCGGTGGTCGGGACTTCTTCGGTTGCCGCGTAGTGCAGCACCACAGCTCCCTTGGCAGTGGTGACGGCGGGCTCGACCAACCGCAGACCGGCCGGCACCGTCCCGTCGCCGAAGGCGCGCTTACCGGTGCCGAGCGTGATCGGATAGATGAAGAGATTGAGTCGATCGAACAGATGCTCCCGTTGCAGGGTCTGGAAAAGATCGCCGCTGCCGATCACGTGGATCTGTTGGTGCCGCTGCTTCAGCTCGGTCAGTTCGGTTGCAAGATCATCGCCGATCCGAACCGAGCCGGCCCAGTCCAGCTCTCGGTTGCTGCGGGAGGCGACGTACTTCGGCACCCGGTTGAAGAGTGCGGCGATATCGGAGTCGGTCGATGCGGTCGGCCAGTAGCCGGCGAAGATGTCGTAGGTCTTGCGGCCGAGCAACAACGCATCCAACTGCCGCAGGCCGGCGTCGACCTGCTGTCCCGATTCGTCGTCGAAGAGCGGTGCCTGCCAGCCGCCGAAGGCGAAGCCGCTCTCGGTGTCCTCGTCCGGCCCGCCGGGTGCCTGGATGACGCCGTCCAGGGTGCTGAACAGGTCAACGTGGATCTCGCCCATGATGCCCACCTCCCGATAGATGTTTGATGTTCCTCCATTCGAGCGTCGAACGGAACGGGCGCTGATCGACCGACCGACAGTCGTTGTTCCCGGGCGCTCGGCACCCGTCGCGATGGCGTGGGGCACCCCAGGGACCAATAGTAGTTGCGTACACCACTACGCATCCTGTACGTTTGTCGCACGTGATCGAACGACTCACGGCGCTGGGCTTCTCGACCCAGGAGGCCAGGGTTTACCTGGCACTGCTGCAGCATCCGTCGGCGACCGGCTACGAGATCGCCAAACAGGCCGGTCTGCAGCGGGCCAACGTGTATCAGGTGCTGTCGGTGCTCGCCGATCGCAATGTGATCGAGCGGGCCAACGACAGCGGGCCGGCGCGCTATCTCGCCCATCCACCGGCCGAAGTGCTCGGCAGGATCAAGCGACAGACGATGCAGCAGGCGGACGGGCTGATCGCCGATCTGTCCGCGCTGACAGCGAATCAGGAACCAACGGGGTTCTTCTCGCTGCGTGATCGCGAGGCGGTGATCGAGCGCACCGCATCCCTGGTGGCCGATGCCGAGCAGCGAGTCGCGGTATGCCTGTGGGCCGACGATCTCGACTGGCTGGCCGGGCCGTTGCGTGCTGCCTCGGCCTCCGGCTGTCAGGTTGTTGTCAATCTCTTCGGCGAGGCGGACCTGGACTTCGGAGAGGTCTTCACCCATGAGGAGCCGGATC
>DATCVL010000288.1:0-20240 GCA_036566865.1 Microlunatus sp. | reverse complement strand
CCGATCATGATCTGGCCGGCATCCTGGATCGGTTGATCGACGAGCATCAGGTGATCCACGAGGTGCTGGAGGAGATCGATCACCGGCTGGTCGGGGTGATCGAGAACCCGAGCGACTACAGCGAGCTCCAGGAAGCCGTCGATCTGCTCACCGACGCGCTGCTGTCGCACCTGTCGTACGAGGAGCAGGAGCTGATCGAACCGCTGGCCCGGCACGGCTTCTACGCCCATCAGATCTGATCATGAAGAGCGCTGATCAGGCCAGCCGGCCGGCCTTCTTCAGCACGAACAACGCATCCAGCGTCGTCCATTCGTTCAGCCGGCGGGTGCTCACCCCGCCCCAGTCCGCGAAGTCATGGCCGAGCGCGATCTCGTCCGAGGTCCGGTAGTAGCGGTCCTCGGCCGGCCAACCGCCGTCCGGCAGGCGCTTGCGCTCGAGCTCATCGAGGGCGTCGGCGCAGCGCGGATCGTCCAGCCCGACCGACTCCGCCAAGCCGCGCAGCCCGCCGAGCATGTCGTAATGCCAATACAACGGATAGTGCAGCCGGGCGAACTGCGGATGGATCAATTCTCCGTTCGATCGTCGGAACAGCAGACGGCGGGCGAGGAAGACTTCGCTGGCCTGGCGGACGGCCTGCCGGACCTGCGAATCGTCGTGCAGTTCGGCGTACGCGGCCAGCCCCCGCATCGGCAGCAACGTCTCGGCGAACGCCGAGGTGTCGGCCTCCGGGCGTTTGTCGCAGTTCCACCCGCCGTCGGGCCACTGCCAGTGCAACAGCCGTTCCACCAGGTCAGGGGTCCGCTCGTCCGTCAGGCCGAGTCGGCAGAGACTGCGCAGCGCGTTGCCCTGCTGGGACGCACAGCGTCGATGACGTCCCTGCATCACCGGGACCCCCGGATGGCGATAGACGGTCATCTTGCTGTCGGACTCGAACTCCCGATAGAAGTTCTCGGTCAGCCACGCCTCCTGCACCTGCTCGGCCAGCGGCCGCAGGGACTCGTCGCCGGCGGGATAGCCGAGATCGGCCAGCGCAGCGAGGGCCCAGTGCGCTCCCTGCCATTTCGCATAGACGCCCCGGCCGACCTGTGACCGGCCGTCCGGACCGCGACCACTCAGCAACGCATCCACCCGGGGCGATCGGCGGATCTCGTCTCGCCGTCGCAGCATCGCCGGTGAGTCAACGGGCTCGTCCAGCACCTCGGCGCGCGCTCTCCATCGCACGGACGGGTCGTCGGACCGCACCAACCGATCGATCGCCGCAGCAACACCGGTCATGACGACAGACTAGAACCGATCGGCGGGAACTGACCCGGGTCGCGGCAGCGCATTCACCACCGTTCCCGTTGTGCCCGGGCGTGATAGAGCAGCACCGCCGCGGAGACGGCCACGTTGAGCGAATCGGCTCGGCCCAGCATCGGCACCTGGACCCGCGGATAGTGCTGCCAGTCCGGCGCGGCTCCGTAGCGTTCGTTGCCGAGCACGATCGCCACCGGTCTGCGCAGATCGGACCGCGGATACGGTACGCCGCCGTTCGCGTCGGCGACCATGATCGAGACCGCGCGTCGGGCCAGCCAGTCGATCACCTGCTCGGGCGTTTCCATGATCAACTGCGGCAGCGTGAGGCTCAGACCTCTGCTGCCGCGGAAGACGTGGTCGCTGTCCGGCCGAGCTCGAAGATTCGTCATGATCAACACGTCGGCGCGGCAAGCATCCATGGTCCTGATCACGGTGCCGAGATTGCCCGGGCTCTGCAGCCCGTCGGCGACCACGATCAGCGCGTCCGGAGCCAGTGGGAAGCGTTCGGGCTCCCACTGCGGCAACTCGATGATCGAAGCCAGCCCGTCGGAACGCTCGCGGTCGCTGAACCGCTGGACGATCTTGGCCGACAGCCGATAACTGTGCCGGGCCCGATCGCTCGACTGCTCGGCCAGCCGCTCGGCCTGCGCGGAGTGCAACAGTTCGGGCACCACGAAGACCGTGTCGAATCGCGCGCCGGCGTCGATCGCCACCCGGTGGGCCCAGACGCCATCGATCAGCAGGCGATCGGCTTCACGACCCCGCTTGATCGCCAAGGCGCGCCGGTACTCAGCGTGTGCAGCCCCGATCTGCTGTGCCCGCGCCACTGCCGCGGACATTCCCGATCACCCTCATGGTCGTGTCCTCATATCGGCATCCTTCGCCGTCACCGTCCCGGTTCGCAACGCGATTACCCGGCACCGGCCGGCTGGCTGAGGGTGGTCGGTTCGCCTCGGCATGGAAAGATGGGCCCCTAGTCGTCGCAACCAACCAGACTGGAAACCGTGTCCGCTCAAACCACCCGCCAATCCGGGCCGGCCGCTCCGCAGCCGGGCCGGACCGACTCCGCCATCATCCGCAACTTCAGCATCATCGCCCACATCGACCACGGCAAGTCGACGCTGGCCGACCGGATGCTGCAGTTGACCGGTGTGGTGGAGGAGCGCTCGATGCGAGCGCAGTACCTGGACCGGATGGACATCGAGCGCGAGCGTGGCATCACCATCAAGTCCCAGGCGGTCCGGATGCCGTGGACCGTGTCCGGCCCGGCGGATGACTCGGCTGGGCCGGGGCGGGACACCACCTACGTCCTGAACATGATCGACACCCCGGGTCACGTCGACTTCACCTACGAGGTGTCCCGTTCGCTGGAGGCCTGTGAGGCGGCCGTCCTGCTGGTCGATGCCGCGCAAGGGATCGAGGCTCAGACGCTGGCCAATCTGTATCTGGCGATCGATGCCGACCTGCACATCATCCCGGTCTTGAACAAGATCGACCTGCCCGGCGCCCAGCCGGAGAAGTACGCCGAGGAGCTGGCCGGGATCATCGGTTGCGATGTCGATGACGTGCTCAAGGTGTCGGCGAAGACGGGCGAGGGCGTACCGCGGCTGCTTGATCAAATCGTCCTGCAGACACCGGCACCTCAGGGCAATGCCGATGCCCAAGCCCGGGCGTTGATCTTCGATTCGGTCTACGACACCTACCGCGGCGTGGTCACCTACGTCCGGGTGGTCGACGGCCGGATCAGCCACCGGGACCGGATCTTGATGATGTCGACCAAGGCCACCCACGAGGTGCTCGAGGTCGGCGTGATCTCTCCGGAACCGACCAAGACGTCGTCGTTGTCGGTCGGCGAGGTGGGCTATTTGATCACCGGCGTGAAGGACGTACGCCAGTCCCGGGTCGGCGACACCGTCACGCTGTCCGCCAAGCCGGCAACCGATGCGCTGGCCGGTTACCGGCATCCGAACCCGATGGTGTTCGCCGGCCTCTATCCGATCGACGGCGCCGACTACCCCGAGTTGCGGGAGGCGTTGGAGAAGCTGCAACTCAACGACGCTGCGCTCGCGTACGAGCCGGAGACCTCGGGTGCGTTGGGATTCGGCTTCAGGATCGGCTTCCTCGGACTGCTGCACATGGAGATCGTCCGAGAGCGGCTGGAACGCGAATTCGATCTTGAGCTGATCTCCACCGCGCCGAGCGTGGTCTACCGGGTGCAGATGGAGAACGGCGAGGAGCACACCGTCACCAACCCGTCGGAATTCCCGACCGACGGCAAGGTCGCCGAGGTCCGCGAACCGATGGTCCGGGGCACCATCCTGAGTCCGAGTGAGTACATCGGGACGATCATGGAGCTCTGTCAGGCCCGGCGAGGAATCCAACTGGGCATGGACTATCTGTCCGCGGACCGGGTCGAGATCCGCTACCAACTGCCGCTGGCCGAGATCGTCTTCGACTTCTTCGACGCACTGAAGTCGCGGACCAAGGGCTACGCGAGCCTGGACTACGAGCCGGACGGTGAGCAGAGCGCCGACCTGGTCAAGGTCGACATCCTGCTGCACGGCGATCCGGTGGACGCGTTCTCCGCGATCGTGCACCGGGACAAGGCGTACGCGTACGGGGTCGAGATGGCCGGCAAGCTCAAGGATCTCATCCCGCGGCAGCAGTTCGAGGTGCCGATCCAGGCCGCGATCGGCTCCCGGGTGATCGCGCGGGAGACCATCCGGGCCATCCGCAAGGACGTCCTGAGCAAGTGCTACGGCGGCGACATCACCCGTAAGCGCAAGCTGCTGGAGAAGCAGAAGGAGGGCAAGAAGCGGATGAAGATGGTCGGCCGGGTCGAAGTACCGCAGGAGGCCTTCGTGGCCGCCCTCTCCACCACCGAACCGGCCAAGGACGCCAAGAAGTGACAAAACGGTCAGCGGCTGGGGTGGCCGGTTCGACCTCAGCTTCTGGCGCCGTGGTGCGGGCGCGGCGATGACCCGGTTGGTGGTGCACATCGGGCTGCCGAAATCCGGGTCCAGTGCGGTCCAGGCGTTCGCTGCCGACAACGGTGATCGACTGCGCGAGCACGGGTTCGGTTGGCTGCCCGGTCGCCGCGGACCGAACCTGACCGAGCTTGCGGTGGCGTTCTGCGATCGGGACAATCCGATCTCGCGGCGCTACGGCGTCGACCATGATCATGATCGCCGCAAGCTGCAGTTGCGGCTCCGGCGGCGACTCACCGAGGCTGTTGATCAACATCGACAGTTGATCATCTCCAGTGAGCATCTTTCTGCCCTGTTGCGCAGTGCGGCGGAGGTCGCCGAACTGGCCGACTACCTGCACAGCATCAGTGATCAGGTGCTGATCATCGGCGTCGTACGGCGCGGTGATCACTGGCTGCCCAGCGATTGGGTCGAAGCAGTGCGTAGCGGCCGGACCATCCGACTCGGCCGCCGGTTCGTGGAGCGTCGAGCACACCTGCTTGATCATCAAAGTCTGGTGTCCCGCTGGACGACGGCCTTCGGCGCCGACGGCGTACGGCTGATCCCGTACCTGGAGGACGACAAGTCCGATCCGGTGGCGCTGCCGGAGCGGCTGCTGGCGGCCGCCGGCGTACCAAGATCAGCCGACGACTGGCGGCGACCCGCGCAACTCACCCGCAGCGGGCTCAGCGCTACCGCGGTCGAGGTGCTGAGACAGCTGAATCCCCAACTGGGGTTGGCGGATTGGCACAGCGGAGCCGATCGCCAACGGCTGATCACGCTGCTGGACCAGCGCCACCCCGGACCTGGTCCGGGTCTCACCCGGCCTGCGCTGGCGGGGCTGGAGGAGCACGGTTGGATCCGGACCGGAATCGAGCAGACCGAGGCGAGCTTCGGTGACCACTGGTCCGACTGGGTGCAGGCACCGATGGCCAGCATCCAGGCCGCCGCCGAGCCGGAGCCGGCGGTCGTGCAGGACACCTTGGCGGCCCTCCGGGCGGCCGGTTTCGGAAGCCGGAACCCGATCCGGACCCGGGCCGAACGGCTGCTGCAACGGGTCCGCCGATGATCATCGTGGCAGCGTGACCTCTGTGCAGTGGCTGACCTGGGCCGTATGCGGCGTCGCGGCGGCAGCCGTCCTGGTTGTTGCCTGGGCGCTGCTGACCGGCTGGAGCGCGATCGTGCACGGCTATCCGCTCTACGGACCCCTGCTGTTGATCACCGCACTGGTGGCGATCTTCGTCGGCGCGCGCACCCTGCGCAGTCGTCCGGCCGGCCGGCGGCGGCCGGCGCTCCGGGTGATCTTGATCTTGCTCGCGCTGGTCTGGGTCGGGGTGATGGGATGGCTTCGGCCCTTCACCGCGACCGAGCCCGCGCTGTCGGCGATGGACTCGGACGCAGCGGTCCGGGTGCGGGAGTCGCCGACCCGGATCGAGTTCATCCCCACCACGGCCCGCAAGCACACGAGCGTGTTCTTCCAGCCCGGAGCGAAGGTGGATGCGCGGGCGTATGCGGCGACGCTGCGGCCACTGGCCGAGGCCGGCTACCCGGTGATCATTGCCAAACAGCCGCTGAACATCGCCTTCCTGGCCCTGCCGGCCTTCGATGCTGCGAAGTCCGCTCATCCCGACGTCGGTCGTTGGGTTGTCGGCGGGCACTCCCTCGGCGGCACCGTTGCGGCGATCCAGGCCGCTGCCGGCGACACCGATCCACAGGCTCCCGTGGTCGGGCTGCTGTTCTATGCCTCCTACCCGGCCAACGACCTCAGCACTGCGCTGCGTGCGGAGGTGCTGTCGCTGTCCGGGTCCGCGGACGGACTGGCCACTGTGGCCAAGATCAACGCCTCCAAGGCGGATCTGCCGGGCGACACCACGTTCACCGTCATCGACGGCGCCGTGCACGCCTTCTTCGGCGACTACGGGCCGCAGCCCGGTGACGGTACGCCGACGATCAGCCACGACCGTGCTCGGACCGAGATCACCGAAGCCAGCCTGCGGTTCGTCGCAGCGCGATAGACCCGAACCGCGCGGCCCAATTCACGGCAACACCGCGTCCTCGGCTGCAACAGTTGGCCCCGGCACGCGCGTGTTAGGGGTGTGAGACAGATCGGCGCTGACGCAGTCGATGCGGACGGAACGGATCGGCCAGTGGAGAGTGGGGTGCCGCTGGCCGACTTTGTCGCGGCCAACGGCCAGTCGCTGATCCGGTTCGCATTCCTGCTCTGTGGTGGTGAGCGGGCTGTCGCCGAAGATCTGGTGTACGGGGTGCTGGGCCGACTGACCGCGCGCGGCTTCGGCGATCTGGATGACCCGATCAGCTATGTCCGCCGCAGCATCGTCAACCAACATCGCAGCAACGGCCGCTCCGCGGCCAGTCAACGGCGGCTGATCGGACGGCTCGGCGCGGTCGAGACCGAGCCTGCGCCCGCGCCCGAGGACCGGCTGGCGATCTTCGGCGCGCTGTCGGCACTGAGCCGGCGCGAGCGCGCCGCGATCATCCTGCGCTACTACGAAGATCTGCCGGACGCCGAGATCGCCGCCGTCCTCGGCTGCTCCCGGTCGACCGTTCGGTCGCTGGTCCACCGTGCGCTGCCACGGCTGCGTGGGCAGCTGGTCGACACCTATCGACCCCAATCGACCGGCAGCCCATCGGACCAGGGAGCAAGATCATGACCGACTTCGACAGCGAGTTGCGCCGACGGTTGGCCGACGCGGCCGGCGGCGCTCCGCGATTCGACCCGGCGGCAGTCCGGGCCGCGACCGTGAAGACGCACCCTCGACACGTGCTGACCATGGCGGTCGCCGCCGCGATCGCGGTGCTGGTCCTCGGCGGCGGCATCGCCTGGCTGGCCAGGAACCCGACCACGGGCGGCGGCACCGAGGGCGGCGCGGCATCGTGTGCTGCGGTGCTCACCTTCCAAGGCCGGATGTACGACCTGCACACCACCGTACGGCTGCCGCAGCACGGCCAGCGCATCGGCAAGGCGTCCTATTGCAGTGACACCGTGATCAACGGCACTCCGTCGCCACCGCACCGGGTTGGTGCGTATGCGATTCCCGGCGTGCCGACGTCGCAAGCCTTCGTCGCCGACAGCGACATCTGGGTGTACGACGGGCTCGAGAACACTCCGCCACGGATCGCCGCGCTGGAACGCCCGATCGTCTGCGGCACGGACCATCCGGAATCGATCGCCGGACACATCGTCGAATTCTCAGACCCTGCCCAGGCCGAAGACAAGATCAGCAAGACTCCGTACAGCTTCACCGTGCTGGTGACACAACGAGCGGCACTGCGGTCACTCGGGCTCGATCGCTACCTGGCGGTCCGGGTCAAGATCAAGATCACCGACCTGACTCGGGGCCGGGACACCTTCACCGGTCAGCCCGCCGAGGCCTTCTACGATCGGGCGCTGACCGCCTCCGTACGTTGCCGACACGAGCGCTTCCTGGCCACCTCGATCAAGATCAACTAGCGCCCGTGGTTGCCTGGGTGCGGCAGCGTGCCGGAGCCGCTCGGCGAAGTGACCTCGGCGCAGGCCGTGGGTGCCGGTGTGGTTGACCACGAGGACTCTGCCGGGTGCCGCCCGGAACAGCTCAGTGGCCGGTGGTGAACCGCTCCCGGACGTGATTGCGCTGTTCGATCTCGTCGACGTAGGCCAGGGCGAAGTCGGCACCGGAGATCTCCGAACTGCCGTCCTCCTGGGTGACCAGCAGGTCCTTGCCGGTGCGGTAATGCCCGGTCGCCTCGCCGGGTGCGTACGACCCGAACAACGCGGCGGGGGAGACGTAGAACCAGTCCAGCTCGGCCGGCGCATCGCGCAGTGCGTCCAGCACCGCGGCATGCGAGGTCGCCTCGGGCTTCCAGTCCTGGTGAAAATCAGGAGTGTCGAGCAACCGTGGCCCGTCCTCGCTGATCAACGAACTGGCCGCACCGCCGACGAACGAGAGCCGCGCGTCGTGTTTGATCGCAGCCCTGATCAGCTCCGGCAGCAGATCGATCAGCGGCCGACCGCCCACATCGGCCCCGTGCACGGCGACCACGAGATCATCCGCGTCGGTCGCTGCCTGGTCGACCACCGCAGGATCGGTGATGCTTCCGGTCCGGTAGCTGACCCGGTCGATCGGGTCAGCCGGTGCGCCGCTCCTGCTGTACGAGGTGACGCTGTGTCCGCGCCGTACGGCCTCACCGGCAATGTGTCCACCGGCATACCCGCTGCCGCCGAAGATGATGATCTTTTTGCTCACCCGGTGCACAACCTCTGCCGTGACCAGAACTATTCCCTGAATTGTCAGAAGGTTGTCCGGCTAGGGTCGGCAACCTTCTGACAACTCGGCGGGACCGTCGGATTTCAGCTGAAGTCGAGGCCGCCGGTACGGGTCCGCTTCAACTCGAAGAAGTGCGGGTTGTCGGCCAGCAGCACGGCACCGTCGAACATGTTCAGGGCGTCCTGACCCCGCGGGATCGCATTCAGCACCGGCCCGAAGAAGGCGACGCCGTTGACGTGGATCGTCGGAGTGCCGACCTCGCTGCCGACCGGGTCCATGCCCTCGTGATGGGACGTGGCCAGTGCCTCGTCGTAGTCGGTGCTGTCGGCGGCGTCGGCCAGCTCGGCCGGCAACCCGACCTCGTCCAGGGCTTCGGCGATCACCCGGTCGTACTGCTCGTCGCCCTTGTTCTTCTTGTAACCCTCGTTGTGGATGCGGGTGCCCATGGCGGTGTAGAGCTCACGCAGGATGGGCTCACCCTTGAGCTGGGCGGCGGCGGTCGCGACCCGGCCGGGGCGCTTGCCGGACAGCAGGCCCTTGGCGTAGCCGGGATCCAGGTTGCGGCCTTCGTTCAGCACCGCCAGGCTCATCAGCCGGAAGCGAAGGTCGATGTCGCGCTGCTTCTCCACCTCCAGGATCCAGCGCGACGATATCCAAGCGAACGGACAGATCGGATCGAAGTAGAAGTCGACCCGGGTACGTTCCGTGGTGACGGTCATCAGCACTCCTTGCTGTCCCTCGGCGGGATTCCTTAGTTGACCGTTCAAACCTAGTCCAGGGTCCCGATAGCGGCGGATCGTCCCATTCAGCGGTCAGTCGACCAGTAGGGTCGCTGCCATGTCATCTGAGCCCGTTGCCATGTCGCCCGAGCCTGCGGCGGGGTCGCCGGAGCCTGCGGCGGGGTCGCCCGAGCCTGCAGCGGGCGCCGACCAGGCGAATCGGTCGCGCTTCAACGCACCGCTGTGGGGCATTGTGGTGGCCGCCGCCTTGGTGCTGCTGTGCGCCGGCCTGCGCGAGGTTGCCGACATCATCGCGCCGATGTTCCTGATCATCACGCTGGTGATGACCTTCCAGCCGATGCGCACTGTTCTGCTGCGCTGGCGCGTCCCGAACTGGGCGGCCAGCCTGCTGGTGTTGCTCGCCATCTATCTGATCATGGCGGTCATCCTCGGCGCCGTTGCCCTCTCGGTCACTCAGCTGGCACTCCAACTGCCGGACTACGAGAAGGCGTTCGAGGGCGGATACAACTGGGCGCTGAGCACACTGCGAGCCCTGGGTGTCGACACCTCGGACTGGCGCAGCCTGCTGTCCAAGATCGACATCAGCAGCTTCACCGGGGCCGCTCAGGGTGTGCTGAGCGGCGTCACGTCGGGCTTCTCACTGGTCGGCCTGATGGCCTTGGTGGCGATCTTCCTCGCCTTCGACGGAGCAACCGGCAAGGCCCGGGTTGCCCTGATCCGCAAGCTCCGGCCGTCGATCGCCGACGCCTTCACCGACTTCGCCGACCGGGTTCGCAAGTACTGGGTCGTGACCACGGTCTTCGGCCTCGGCGTTGCCTTCTTCGACGTGGTGGCGCTGTGGATCATCGGCGTGCCGTTGGCTCTGACCTGGGGCGTCCTGGCGTTCGTCTCCAACTACATCCCCAACGTCGGCTTCGTCATCGGGCTGGTGCCGCCGACCTTGATCGCGCTGCTCGAAGGCGGCTGGGGCCCTGCGCTCGCGGTGCTGATCTCGTACTCGGTGATCAACTTCGTCATCCAGACCTTGATCCAGCCGAGATTCACCGGCGATGCGGCGGGGATCACCGCGAGTGTCGCGTTCATCTCGTTGATCTTCTGGGCGGCGATCCTCGGACCACTGGGCGCACTGCTCGCCGTGCCCGCCACCCTGTTCGTGAAAGTGATCTTGATCGACCATTCGCCCAACGCCCGGTGGTTCGGCGCCCTGATCAGCTCTGATCTCGGTGATGAAGGGGATCAACCGCCGCAGAAGCTCAGCCGCTCGCTCCGGAAACGGACGTCGGCCGGCCGACCGGACCAAGCGACGAAAGACCAATCGCCCAATGATCAACCGCGGGCCGACCAGGAGCCGGACGACGCGTCTCAGGCAGGGCCGCAACCGAGCTGAACGAAGCGGTGCCGAGGGCTGACAAACCGGCCCGCCGACCCGTACAGTCTCAGCCGTGTCTGATAGTGCAGAACTGGCCAGCAAACCCGACATCGGGATCATCGGCGGCACCGGCTTCTATTCGTTCCTCGAGGATCCGCAGACCGTCGAGGTGGAGACGCCGTACGGCAAGCCCAGCGCACCGATCTCGGTCGGCAGCGTCGAGGGCCGGCAGGTGGCGTTCCTGCCGAGGCACGGTCTGAATCACCAGTACCCGCCGCACCTGGTGAACTACCGCGCCAACCTGTGGGCGCTGAGGTCGGTCGGAGTACGCCAGGTGCTCGGTCCGTGCGCTGTCGGCTCGCTCAAGCCGGAGTACGGTCCGGGCACGTTCGTGGTGCCGGATCAGGTCGTCGACCGCACCTGGGGCCGCAAGCACACCGTGTACGACGTGGAGGGCCCGGTCGTGCACATCGGCTTCGCCGACCCCTACTGCCCGCGCGGCCGGAAGGCGTTCCTGGGCAGCGCAACCGGTGAGACCGGTGACCTGGTGGACGGCGGCACGCTGGTGGTGATCAACGGGCCGCGGTTCTCTTCCCGGGCCGAGTCGCAGTGGCATGCGGCTGCCGGCTGGTCGGTGGTCGGCATGACCGGCGTACCGGAGTCGACGATCGCCCGTGAGTTGGCGATGTGCTACTCGACGGTCTGCCTGGTCACCGATCACGACGCCGGGGTGGAGGGCGGCGAGGCCGTTTCGCATGCCGAGGTGATCAAGCAGTTCGGCGCGAACATCGACCGGCTCAAGGGTCTGCTGCTGGACGTGATCAAGGCGCTGCCCGAGGCCGAGTCCGATGCCGACGCCGAGTGCACGTGCCGGCGCGCGCTGGACGGTATCGAGCTGCCGATCCAGCTTCCCTGACCCTGACCGAGGCGGCGTCGGTCGGGCCGCGCACGAACGCCTCCCGACGGACACCAGTTCAGAGGGACTGCAGACCCTCGGTGAGCTCGAACCGAGGGGTCCAATTCAGCAGGCGACGGGCCGCAGAGCTGTCCGCCGTGATGTGCCGGACGTCGCCGAGCCGATATCCGCCGGTGATCACCGGCTGGGGTCCGTCCATGATCATCGCCATCCGGGCCGCGACCTCGCCGATGGTGGTGATGGTGCCGGAGCCGACGTTCAGGGCAGTGAATCGCTGCTCCGGTTGGGTTTCCAGCGCTGCCACGGTAGCGGCCGCGACGTCGTCGACGTGGATGAAGTCCCGCCGCTGTGCACCGTCCTCGAAGACCGTCGGTGGGGTGCCCGCCAGCAAGGCGGACCGGAAGATCGCCGCCACCCCTGCGTACGGAGTGTCCCGAGGAAGGCCCGGGCCGTACACGTTGTGGTAGCGCAGTGCGATCGCCACCCCGCCGGATTCGCGGGCCCAGATCCCGGCCAGCTGCTCCAGATGCACCTTGGTGGCGGCGTACACATTGCGCGGATCCAGCGGTGCGTTCTCCGGCACCAGCTCCGGCAGCAGGTCGCTGCCGCAGCGCGGGCAGCGAGGTTCGAAACGGCCGCGAGCAAGATCGGCGGCGTCGCGTGCCGGCACCGGCAGCAAGCCGTGCCGTGGACAACTGGCTCGGCCCTCGCCGTAGACGACCATCGAGGACGCGAGCACCACCCGCCCTACGGACTCCTCCGCTGCGGCCCTGAGCAGTACGGCGGTACCAAGATCATTGTTCCGGCTGTAGTCGTCCAGGTCGGACAGGTCGACGCCCAGTCCGACCTTGGCCGCCAGGTGGATGATCGCGTCGTGGCCACGGACCGCGGCCCGGAGTCGACGCAGATCCACCACGTCGTCGGCCGGATCGGTTCGCCGGTCGTAGCCGGTGACCCGGTGACCAAGATCATCCAGTCGGCGCATCACTGCGGTACCGATGAACCCCTGCGCGCCGGTGACCAGAACTCTCATGCCTCTCCTGTTCAGAGCGTTTGCGGCAGCGGGAGCTCGACCTCGAACCGGCATCCCGGCCCGGCGTTGCGGACTGCGATCCGGCCCTGATGCGACTCGACCACGCCACGGGCGATCGCCAGTCCGAGCCCGGCGCCGTCGGTGCGGCGGGCCTCGTCGCCACGCCAGCCTGCATCGAAGACGCGTTCCAGGTCGGGTTCGGGGATTCCGCCGCAGCCGTCCAACACGGCTACCGTCACCGCACCGTCGGCGGACCGCGCGGCGGTGACCGTGACCGCTCCGCCCGGGCTGGTGTGCCGTACGGCGTTGGTGACCAGATTGCCGATCGCCCGGACCAGCGCATCGTCGTCGCCGACGATCGCCAGCCGATCCTGATCGGGAAGCTCGACAGCCAGCCGGACCTGTTGCCGGCGTGCGGTCGGCTCGGTCTGTTCGGCGATGTCGGTGATCAACTCGGTGACCGACAGCATGCGGCGCTGGTGCTCGGGCAGCCCACCCTGGACTCGGGACAGCTCGAACAGGTCGCCGACCAACGAATCCATCCGACCGACCGTTGCCTGGATCTGGCGCATCGCGCCCGGCACGTCGGCAACGATCCCGTCCTCCAGTGCTTCGGACATCGCCCGCAGGCCGGACAGCGGGGTCCGAAGATCATGGGAGAGATGCCGGACCAGTTCCTGCCGGGCCTGTTGGGCGGCCTGCTCCCGCTCGCGCGCCTCGGCCAGCTTGCCGCGGGTGCTCTCCAGCTCCGTCATCGCCTCGGCCAGCTCGGCCGGCAGGCCCGGATCGGATCGGGTCGCCTGCAGACCGGCCAGCCGGGAGATCCCGACCCCGAGATGCGACGTGCCGGTCACGATCCGCCGGGTCACCAGCAGCGACAGGGCGACGGCCACCACCAGTGACACGCCCAGCGCGAACAAGATCACCAAACTGTCGTGCCGGGACAGGAACATCAACCAGACGTTGATGATCACCGTCGCGGCGACGGCCAGCACCGGAGTCAACCCGGCGATGATCAACTGGTACCGGATCGACGCCCGCCGGGTCAGCCTGAGCGCGATCCAGCCGACCCCGGCCACCACCAGACAGGCCAGCACGGTCATCGACGCGATGATCAACAAGTCGTTCATGCCAACTCTTCCTCCCGAGCGATCCGATAGCCCTGGCGACCGACCGTGAGCAACAAGCGTGGATCGGAGGGGTCGTCCTCGAGTTTCTGCCGAAGTCGTCGGACGTGCACGGTGACGGTAGAGGTGTCGCCGAAATCCCAGCCCCAGACCCGTTGCATCAAGGTCGTCTTGCTGAAGGTCTCACCCCGATGGCCGGCCAGAAAGGCCAGCAGGTCGAACTCCCGGCTGGTCAGCCGCAGCGGCACACCTGCACGGGACGCCGACTGGGCAGCAAGATCAACTTCGATCTCGCCGAGCCGCAGGGTGCGATCCAACAGCCGCCCGTCCGGCCGGGCGGCGCGGCGGAGCAATGCCTCGATCCGCAGCACGATCTCGCGGGGGCTGAGCGGCTTGACCACATAGTCGTCGGCACCGAATTCCAACCCGATCAAGCGATCGGGCTCGTCACCCCGGGCGGAGATGATGATCACCGCGGCGTTGTCGCCGGCATTGCGCCGCCGCCGCAGCACCTCCAACCCGGACAAGGTCGGCAGCATCACGTCCAACAACACGACGTCGGGCGGACGGACCTCCCAGGCGACCAACGCGTCGGCGCCGTCGGCTACCACCCGGACGCCGTGACCGGCGTTCCTGACGTAGCCGGCAAGGACGTCGGCCAGCATCGGATCGTCCTCGACGATCAACACTTCGGCTGCCATATCGATCAGCGTACGGTTCCGGCCCGCTGAGCGCTCGGCCGTGGCACCGCTGCCTACCGACCGTAAGCGACTCGAAAGCGTTCTGCCATGGCGGCAGGGCCGGTTCGTTGACTAGCTTCACAAGCATGGAGCCGGTCCAGGTGATCTTGCCGTGTTTGAACGAGGCAGCGGCGTTGCCGTCCGTGCTGACGGGTCTGCCCGCAGGGTTTCGCCCGCTGGTGGTGGACAACGGATCGACCGACGGGACCGCCGAGCTGGCCCGACGGTTGGGTGCGGAGGTGGTGGACTGCGTCGAGCGGGGCTACGGTGCCGCCTGCCATGCCGGACTGCTGGCCGCGGTTGCTCCGGTGATTGCCGTGATGGACGCCGATGGCAGCCTGGCCGGTGCCGACCTGCCGAGACTGGTCGCGCCGATCCATCGCGGAACGGCCGACCTGGTGATCGGCACCCGGCGACCCGTCAGCCGTCGAGCCTGGCCGTGGCGCCTGCGTTTCGCCAACCGTCAGTTGGCCCGCCAGCTCAGTGGACGGACCGGGATCAAGATCAATGATCTTGGTCCGATGCGCGCCATGCGGCGAGAAGCCCTGCTCGAGCTTCGCCTGCGGGACCGGCGATCCGGATATCCTGCCGAGACCTTGATCGGCGCCGCCGACGCCGGCTGGCGGATCGATCAGATCGAGATCGACTACGCTCCGCGAATCGGTCGTTCCAAGATCACCGGTACGCCGTGGGGTGCAGCCCGCGCGGTCCGCGACCTCCGGGCGGCGATCCGATCATGATCATGGAGCAGTCGACCTTCGGGGGCCGGGCCGATCGGAATCGGCCGGCCGGAGCCGACCGGGGCAGTGTCGACCGGGGCAGTGTCGACCGGGGCAGGGTCGACTGGGACAGGGTCGACCCGGCCGGGGCCGACAGGGCTGGGGCCGTGATCGTGCTGGCCAAGGAACCGTTGCCCGGCAGAGCCAAGACCCGGCTGCAGGCCGGCTTCAGTCCGGACGCGTCGGCACAGTTGGCCGAGGCTGCGCTGTCGGACACCCTGGCTGCGGTGCGGGCGAGCTCGGTGTCACGCAAGATCCTTGCCTGGACAGGGAATCCGGACCGGTGGCGTACCGGCTTCGAGGTGATCGGGCAGGGCTCCGGTGATCTTGCTCAGCGGCTGACCCATGTCTTCGACACCGTCCTGGGGTCGGATTCGGATCGACCGACCCTGCTGATTGCGATGGACACGCCACAGGTGACCGTGTCGGATCTGCAGGTCAGTTGGGACGGTGCCGACGCGGTGCTCGGTCTGGCCACCGACGGCGGCTACTGGGCGATCGGGCTGAGGTCCGGCCCGGCCGGCCCGATCTTCGACGGGATCGAGATGTCGACCGCGCGTACCGGCGCAGCGCAGCTGGTTCGGCTGCTGGAGCTGGGACTTCGGGTCAGACTGCTGCCTCCGCTGCGGGACGTGGACACACCGGCCGATGCCGCCTGGGTCGCCGAACGCTACCCGGGACTCGCCTTCTCCCGACGACATCGGCAGCTGACCCGGACGATGATCACCGATACCGGGATGATCTTCGATCGGGCCTATGCCGGTCACGGGCTCACCGTCGCGACCCCCGCCGGAGTCGACCCGCTGCGTACCGACCTGCAGCGATGGATGCGGCCGGCCGATGCCGCAGATCTGTTGGTGGTCGCCCGTTGCCAGCCGCCGGTTCTCGACCTCGGCTGCGGTCCCGGCCGGCTGGTGTCGGCCTTGATCGATCACGGCCAACCGGCGCTCGGAATCGACCTGTCGGCGGCGGCAGTGGCGACCAGCGCCGCCAACGGCGGGCCGGCGTTGCGACGCGACTTCACCGGCCGGCTGCCGGCCGAGGGGCGCTGGGGGACCGTGCTGCTGATGGACAGCAACGCCGGCATCGGTGGTGACGTGGACGCCTTGCTACGTCGGTGCACCGAACTCGCCGAGCCCGGCGGCTTGATCATCTGCGAAACCGATCCGGACCCGGAGGTGGATGAGGTGCTGACCGCCTCACTGAGGTCCGGACCGGCAGCCGGCACCTTGGTCTGGGCCCGCATCGGTGCCGCCGCACTGTCTCGTCGGGCTCACCGGCTGGACCTTTCCGTGGTGGAGCAGTGGTCCGGCAGCGGCCGTTCCTTCGTTGCCCTGCGGACGTTGTGATGATCAACAACGACTCGCTCGCCGCACCGTCGCCAACGACCAGCCAGCACCGATCGCGGGCGGCCGCGGCGGCGGTGTTGATCATCGCCGTCGCGACGATCGTGGTTGTCGATGTCGCGGTGCTGCTGCTGCAGCGTGAGCGTCTGGGCCGATGGGCGCTGTTGATCGCCGTGCTCCTTTTCGGGCTGATCGCGGTGCTGCTGCGACACCGGATCGGACCCCTGCGGGTACGGACGATCATGATCATCACCGGCATCTGTCAGCTCCCGGGGCTGCTCTTCCGGCCGACCCTGACCGACGACGCGTACCGGTTCGTCTGGGACGGACGGGTCCAGCTGGCCGGCATCGATCCCTATCGGTACCCACCGTTGGCAGCGGCGCTGCGCTTCCTGCGCGACCCGCTCCTGTTTCCTCCGGGATCGCAACGGCCGTTGATCAACCGGCCGTCCGTCCACACCATCTATCCGCCGATCGCCGAGCTCTGGTTCACCCTGTTCGCCGCCGTCACACCGTGGCAGCTGGGCACACTCGGCGTCCAGCTCGGGGCGGCCGTCGTTGCGGTGATCACCACCGGGCTGCTGGCCCGCGAACTCTCCTCGGCCGGGCCATCGGGGGTCGGCCGAGGAACGCTGGCGTTGCTCTACGGTGCCTGTCCTGCGGTCACGATCGAGGCCGCCAACGGTGCCCATCCCGACGTCCTGGCCGCATTGCTGATCCTGCTGATGGGGCTGGCGCTGATCCGCCGACGTCACCGACTGGCCGGGCTGTTCCTGGGGCTGGCCGCCGGAGTCAAGCTGGTGCCCTTGCTGCTGTTGCCGGTGTTCGTCGTACGCGGCCGCCGCCGCACGCTGGCGATCGCTCCCGCTGTCCTGCTGGCGAGCTACCTGCCCCATCTGATCACGGTCGGCTCCTTGGTGATCGGCTATCTGCCCGGCTACCTCCAGGAGGAGGGCTTCGACGGGAGCAGCCGGTTCGCGCTGTTGATCTTCCTGCCGGAACCGGCTCGGCTGCCGGTGGCGTTGATGCTGTCCGTCTCGCTGGCCGTGCTGGCTGTGCTGCGGTCACGCCGCGAGCCTGCGGTCATCACCTGCTGCTGGTTGTACGGCGCCGCCTTCCTGGTCGCGACCCCGGCGTATCCGTGGTACCTGCTGCCGGTGATGGTGCTGGCGATCCTGGCCCGCCGACTGGAATGGCTGGCGCTCTGGCCGGCGGCGTACATCGCTTTCCTGTACGGCTACCCGCTGGCCCTGCAAACCGCGGGCTACGCCGCCGCGCTGCTGGTCGTGCTGATCGCGGCCGCCCGGCGATCGCTGCGTCCGGCCGATGATTCACGGCCGGATGAGGTGCTGGACTAGCCTTCGAGGGTGCCGTCCACACTGCCTGAGGGAGAACCGGTTCCGCCGACCGGTGAGCTGCCGTCGACGGCGGCGGCAACGGTAGCCGAGACGCCGTTGAGCTTCTATCTGCACGTGCCGTTCTGTAGCACCCGCTGTGGCTACTGCGACTTCAACACCTACACGGCCTCCGAGCTCGGCAACGCCCCGGGTGCCAGTCGGGTCGGTTACCCGGACGAGGTGCTGGCCGAACTTGATCTTGCCCGAACCGTCCTCGGACCGGACACGCCGCCGGTCGGCACCGTCTTCGTCGGCGGTGGCACACCGACCCTGCTGCCGCCCGATGATCTTGGTCGGATGCTGGCCGGGATCCGGGACCGGTTCGGACTGGCGGCGGACGCGGAGATCACCACCGAATCCAATCCGGAGTCGATCGACGAGGCCGGTCTGCGGCGGCTTGTTGATCATGGTTTCAACCGGATCTCGTTCGGCATGCAGTCGGTTCGCCCGCACGTGCTGGCGGTGCTGGATCGGGTGCACACGCCCGGGCGCCCGCAGCAGGCGGTGGCCGAGGCGAAGCGGGCCGGCTTCGCCCAGACCAGCCTGGATCTGATCTACGGCACGCCGACCGAGAGTCTGGCCGATTGGGAGGCCAGTCTCCAGGCCGCGATCGACGCGGATCCCGATCACATCAGCGCCTACTCGTTGATCGTCGAGCCGGGCACCCGGCTGGCCGCGCGGATCCGACGGGGCGAGATGGCGATGCCGAGCGAAGATGATCTTGCCGACAAGTACGAGCTGGCGGAGAAGCTGTTGACCGAGGCCGGCTACGCCAACTACGAGATCAGCAATTGGTCCCGCGGCCCGGCCAGTCGTTGCCGGCACAATCTCGCCTACTGGCTCGGCCACAACTGGTGGGGGATCGGCCCCGGAGCGCACAGCCACGTCGGCGGTGTCCGCTGGTGGAATGTCAAGCACCCGGCGGCGTACGCCGGCAAACTTGATCAAGGAACCTCACCGGCTTATGCCCGTGAGCAACTGACCGACGCCGAACGCCGTACCGAGAGAGTGCTGCTGGAGCTGCGGCTGGACACCGGCCTGGACCCGCTCATCCTGACCGATCGGGAGCGGGCCAGAGTCCCCGCCCTTCGCACCCGCGGTCTGATCACCGATCGCGATGATCAGTTGGTGCTGACCGCAGCCGGGCGGCTGCTCGCCGACGGCATCGTCCGCGATCTTCTCGACTGACGTTCAGTCGCGTAGCTGATGATCTTGGGTGACGAAATCGATCAACATCTCCACCTGGGTGAGCAGTTCCCGTTCAAGATCATTCCAACTGCGCACCTGGGCCAGGATGGTCTGCCACGCCTTGGCGACGTCGGTCTGACTTTCGGACGGCCAGCCGAGGTGTTGGCAGATGCCCTTCTTCCATTCGATCGAGCGAGGGATCTGCGGCCACTGCTGCAGTCCGACCCGCTGCGGCTTCACTGCCTGCCAGATGTCGATGTACGGATGCCCGGTGACGAACACGAAGTCGCCGTACGACCCGGCCGCGACCTGGTCGACGATCCGGGATTCCTTGCTGCCGGTCACCAGATGATCAACGAGCACGCCGAGCCGTCGCCCCTTCGCCGGTGCGAATTCCTGCACGATCGCGGGAAGATCGTCGACGCCGCCGAGGTATTCCACCACCACGCCCTCGTGCCGAAGATCATCGCCCCAGACCTTCTCCACCAGTTCGGCGTCGTGGCGTCCTTCGACGTAGATCCGGCTCGGCAGCGCGACCTTGGCCCGTTCGGTCGGGCCGGCGACCGAGCCGGACGCGGTCCGGCCGGCCGGTGGCGCGCTCACCCCGGCTCCACTCGGCCCGGCCAGTCGCGACGGCACCCGCGGCGGGACCTTCAACGCGACCGGCTTGCCTTCCAGCAGGAAGCCCGGGCCGATCGGGAAGCTGCGCCGCTTCAGGTGCCGATCCTCCAGCACCACGATCCCGTTCTCCCAGCGCACCACCGCGCCGCAGAATCCGGAGCCCGCCTCCTCGATCACCATCCCGGCCTCGAGCACGCAGTCCTCGCTCTTGGTCATGTGGGACTTCTGCCAACCAGCCGCCAGGACATCGCCGGAGTATCGATTCACGGGCCGACTCTAAGAGCTGTCTGCACCTCGAGCCGTCGACGACACGGACTCGGCGAACCTTCGAGGCCCGGGTGTGCGGCGACGTCGCGATCCGCGCGTCAGGCCAGCGGAAGTGTCGGCCGGCCACCGGCGCCGGGCCGCTTCTCGGCGGTCGCGCGGATCTCGGCGTACCCGGGTGCGATCCCGCCGG
>DATCVL010000287.1:0-3999 GCA_036566865.1 Microlunatus sp. | reverse complement strand
CTGGTTCGTGACCGCCGAGATCTCATTGGCGTGCCGCAGCAGCCCGGCGATGAACTGCCGGCCGATCTTCGACAGTTGGTACTGCGACCCGGCTTCGTAGAAGGCATTCGCATCGCCCTCGAACAGCGAGAGGTGCGTGTGCATGCCGCTGCCGGGATATTGGGAGAACGGCTTCGGCATGAACGTCGCGTAGACGCCCTGCTCGATCGCCACCTCCTTGATCACGGTGCGGAAGGTCATGATGTTGTCGGCCGTGGTGAGCGCGTCGGCGTACCGCAGGTCGATCTCGTTCTGGCCGGGACCCGCCTCGTGGTGGCTGAACTCGACCGAGATGCCCAGGTCTTCGAGCATGCGCACGCTGCGCCGACGGAAGTCGTGCGCCGTGCCGCCGGGCACGTTGTCGAAGTAGCCGGCGGAGTCGACCGGGATCGGCCCCTCCTCGCCGTACTTCGACGACCGGAGCAGGTAGAACTCGATCTCGGGGTGCGTGTAGAACGTGAATCCGCGATCGGCCGCGCGGGCGAGCGTGCGCTTGAGCACGTTGCGCGGGTCGGCGACCGCCGGTTCGCCGTCGGGCGTGGTGATGTCGCAGAACATGCGCGCGGTGGGATCGATGTCACCGCGCCACGGGAGCGTCTGGAAAGTGGTGGGGTCGGGGTATGCGAGCAGGTCGGACTCGTAGGTGCGGCTCAGCCCCTCGATCGCGGACCCGTCGAATCCGATGCCCTCGGTGAACGCCCCCTCGACCTCGGCCGGTGCGATCGCCACCGACTTCAGAAATCCGAGTACGTCGGCGAACCAGAGGCGCACGAACCGTACGTCGCGCTCCTCCACCGCCCGGAGCACGAACTCCGTCTGCTTGTCCATAGGGCTGAGTCTGCCTGGTCTCAGTAACGGTCCCGTTACCGGCCCCGAACTACTTCTTGTGCTCCCGCCAGGTCCGCTCGAACGGCAGTCGCCAGGCATGCGGAGCGATCAGCTGGTGGATCGCGTTCGGGCCCCAGGATCCCTGCGGGTAGGGCTTGACCGGCGGTGGCATCCTGAGCAGCCATTCCGACCGTTCCCAGAGCGCCTCGATGCCCTCGGCGGTGGTGAACAACGTGTGGTCGCCGCGCATCGCGTCCAGCAGCAGCCGCTCGTAGGCCTCCAGCACGTCGGCGGCGCGATCGGTCTCGTCGGTGGAGAACTGCATGCTCAGCTTGTCCAGCCGCATCCCCGGCCCCGGCCGCTTGCCATAGAAGGACAGCGAGACCTTGGACTCGTCAGCCAGGTCGAAGGTCAGATGATCCGGGCCCTGAGAGCCGACGCCGGAACCGCCGGGGAACATCGATTTCGGCGCCTCCTTGAAGGCGATCGAGATGATCCGCTGGCCCTCCGCCAGTCGCTTGCCGGTCCGCAGGTAGAACGGGACACCCGCCCAGCGCCAGTTGTCGATGCCGACCTTGAGCGCGATGAAGGTCTCGGTCTCGGAGTCCCGGGCAACGCCTTCCTCCTCGCGATAGCCCATGTACTGGCCGCGGACGACCTGCGCCGGGTCGATCATCTCCAGTGATCGGAAGACCTTGTTCTTCTCCTCACTGATCGCTCGTGACTCCAGCGCCGTCGGGCTCTCCATCGCGACGAAGGCAAGCACCTGGAAGAGATGGGTGACCACCATGTCCTTGTACGCGCCGGTCGCCTCGTAGAAGTTGGCTCGCCGGTCGAGCCCGAGAGTCTCCGGGATGTCGATCTGCACATGATCAATGAAGTTGCGATTCCAGATCGGCTCGAACAGGCCGTTGGCGAACCGGAAGGCCAGGATGTTCAGCGCAGCTTCCTTGCCCAGGAAGTGATCGATCCGGAAGATCTGATCTTCGTCGAAGGTCTCGTGCACCTGCTTGTTGAGCTTGATCGCGCTGGCCAGATCGGTGCCGAACGGCTTTTCCATGATCACCCGGGAGCGTTCCACCAGGTCCGCATCGCGCAGGGTGTTGATCACCGTCGGTGCCGCCGCCGGGGGCACGCTCATGTAGTGGATCCGCTGGGCCGGGCCGCCGAGCCGTTCCTCTGCCGCCTTGACCGCGGCAGCGAGCCCTTCGGCTCCGGCCGAGGTCGGCACGTAGGTCAACTTCTCGGCGAATCGGAACCACTGATCCCGCTCCAGCTGCCGGTGGCTGAATTCGCGGATGGCCTGGGAGGCGAACTTGCGGAATTCCTCGTCGGTCATCTCCTCCAGGGAGGTGCCCACCACCTCCATGTCGGGAACCAGCTCCGACAGCGAAAGGTGCGCCAGGCCGGGCAGGAGCTTGCGCCGGGACAGGTCTCCGGTGGCGCCGAAGAGCACAATCACGTGCGGTGCGACCGGTTGGTCCTCACGCAGCGATGGATGGGATCCGGGTGCCGGGTAGGCGATGGTCTGAACTTGCGTGGGATCGCTCACCCGTCCGATGCTGCCACTTGCCGGAGCTTTTGTCTCCAGCGGGTGGCCGGTGCGGCGGCAGGTCTGGGGAGGAGCATGAACAAAACCACCCGCTGATTGATCAATACCGCCCAGAAGCCGCAGGATCGTCCGATCAGCGGGGAGATTTGTTCACCCGAGCTCCAGCACTCCGGAGATCGGCACGCCGGGCCGATAGGCCAGGTGGAGGTAGCTCGGCGCGTCCAGCACGGCAAGGTCGGCGCGGCAGCCGACGGCGATCCGTCCGATGTCCTTGCGACGCAGCGATTCCGCGCCACCGAGGGTGGCAGCTCGGACGGCCTCCTCTGCGGTCATCCCGCACTCCCGGACCGCGAGCGCGATCATCAACGGCATCGAACTGGAGTTGCAGGTGCCGGGATTGCAATCGGTGGCCAGGGCGACCCGGATCCCGGCGTCGATCAGCTGACGAGCGTCGGGGTACGGCGATCTGGTGCTGAACTCGACACCCGGCAGCAGGGTGGCAACGGTCGTCGAACCGGCCAGTGCGTCGATGTCGGCGCCGGTCAGGAAGGTGCAGTGATCAACACTGGCCGCCCCCAGCTCGACCGCCAGCCGGGCGCCGGGACCCGGCCCCAACTGATTGCCGTGGACCCGGGGCAGCAGGCCGGCTGCGATCCCGGCGGTGAGGATGTGCCGGGACTCCTCCTCGGTGAAGGCGAACGGACTGTGCGGTTCGCAGAAGACATCGATCCAGCGGGCGTACGGAGCACAGGCCTGCAGCATCTGTCCCGCCACCAGGTCGACGTAGCCGGCCCGATCTCCGCGCGCCTCGGCCGGCACCACATGCCCGCCCAGGTAGGTGGTCTCGGTGGTCACCGCGGCCGCAATCTTGAGGGCCCGGCGTTCGTCGTCGACGGTGAGCCCGTAGCCGCTCTTGATCTCGATGGTGCCGGTGCCTTGACGGCGGAATTCGGCAATCCGCTGCCGGAGCAGGGATCTGAGCCGCTCATCGGACGCCCCTCGGGTCGCCTGCACCGTGCTCACGATGCCGCCGCCGTCGTACCGAGCGCCGGCCATCCTGGCGCCGAACTCGGCCGCCCGGTCGCCGTCGTAGATCAGATGAGTATGGCTGTCGACGAACGCGGGCAACACAGACCGACCCTCGACATCCTGCTTGCTGTCGGCGTCCGGCGCTCGTTCAGTGCGGCCGACCCAGACGATCCGATCGTCCTCGACCACCACCGCTGCGTCCTTGATCACCGAAAGCTCACCGAAGGCGTCCGGGTTCTCCTGATCAAGGGTGACGAGCTCGCCGATGCCGGTGATCACGGTGCTGGTCATCGTGCGCTCCTCCACAACGGGGCGATCGCCTCGGTCAGCGCACCGCCGACATCGCCGAGCCGGTGTTGATGATCATCCACGATCACCCTGCCGTCGGAGATCACGGTGTGCACATCGGCGGCGGTCGCGGCCATGATCAGCTGCTCCGGCGTCGAACCTGCGGTCCGAGGAGAGTCCGTCCGGACCGCGACCAGATCGGCGCGCGCGCCGACGGCCAGCCGGCCGGCATCCGGCCAGCCGATGCTGTCGTGTGCGGTGGC
>DATCVL010000286.1:0-18049 GCA_036566865.1 Microlunatus sp. | reverse complement strand
CTCGGCTCCTGGCGTGGCGAAACCACAGCCGAACATCCGCTCTACTTCGAGCACGAAGGCAACTGTGCGATCCGCGAAGGCCGCTGGAAGCTGGTCCGCAAGTACGCCCGACCCTGGGAGCTGTACGACCTCGATCAGGATCGGACCGAACTCGATGATCTTGCCGACCGGCAACCGGAGCGGGTGAAATCGATGGCCGAGCGTTGGCAGCAGTGGGCGGACCGCTGCGGGGTGATCTCGCGGGAGCAGGTCCTGGCAGCAGTCGGCGATGTGCCGGCTGCGTTGGTCCAGCGCGACTTCAGGTCCAGCCGGCCGGCAACTGATCCGGTCAGCTCATGATCAACCGGCCGAACGTGCTGGTGATCATGAGCGACGAGCAGTCCTACGACACCATGGGTTGCACCGGAAATGCCGCCGCACGAACTCCGCAGCTGGACGCGCTCGCCGAGCGCGGTCGGGTCTTCGATCGCTGCTACACGCCGTTTCCCCTGTGCTGTCCGTCCCGGACCAGCTTGATCACCGGGCTGATGCCGCGGCACCATCACGTGCTCGGCAACTGGCGCGGCATCCGCCCCGATCTACGTGATCAGGGACTCGGACGATGGTTCGCCGACGCGGGCTATCACTCGTTCTACGTCGGTAAGTGGCACGTGCCGGGCACCGACCCCCAGCGGATGGGATTCCTTGATCAGGCTGCCATCCCGGCGGTTCTGAACGGCAAGGACCGTGGCCGCTACATCCAGCAGTATCGCGAGCACCTGACCGGCCTCGGCTATCGGCTGCTGCCCGATCACATCGAGAATCTGACCCAGCGCGATGTCGACGGACTCCACAGCACCGAGTCCCCCCATCGGACCACCGCAGAGATCCCGCTCGAGCAATACCTGGAACCGTGGCAGACCCGGCAGTTCGCCGATACGTTGTCCGCTGCCCCGGACGATCGGCCGTGGTTCGGCGTCTGCTCCTTCAACGCGCCGCATTTCCCCTTCGTCGTACCGGCGCCGTACGACACGATCATCGATCGCGCCAAGATCACACTGTCGGCGAGCTGGTCGGCGGGCTTCAGCAAGCTGCCGGCGGAGGTACAACAGTCCAAGTTCGCCCAGGGTTTTGCCGACCTGGACGAGGACGGCTGGCGCGACACCATCGCCCACTACTACGGGCTGATCTCCCTGGTCGATGACCAGGTCGGCGCCATTCTCCGACTGCTGGAAGAGCGCGGCGAGCTCGACCGGACGATCATCGTCTTCACCAGTGATCACGGCGACATGATGGGCGCGCACCGGCTGATGGAGAAGGGACACCTGCTGCCGTACGAGGAGACCGTGCACCTTCCACTGCTGATCAGCCACCCGGACGGCCGCGGCGGTCGCGATGATCAACTGCGGAGCATTGTTGATCTTGCTCCGACCCTGCTCGAATTCGCCGGCATCCGACTCCCCGACCGGGAGCTGGACGGTCGCAGCTTTGCCGAGGGCTCGAGCACTCGACCGTACGTGACCACCGAGACCGTGCTCTGGGAACGCGACTCCGAGAATGCCAACGGCGAGCACCGAGATCCGGCCGGTCTTCGCCTCGACCGCGACGTCGTCAATCTGTCCATCCGCGATGATCATCACCGCTACATCTATCGCAGCTCAGACATCGACGAGTTGTACGACCACAGGACGGATCCCGGTGAAATGATCAACCTCGTCGTCCAGCGGCCGGAGCTGGTGAGCCGCTGTCGCGGCCGGCTGGCTGCCGAGGTGGGTGACGTTTTCGGCGAGGTAGCGGCCTTGCTGACGACCTGAGGACGACGTCCGGCTAGCGACCGTCCAAGAGCTCGAGCGCATGCCGGTACTTGGCTGCCAGCCGTTCGCGATCTTGATCGGACAGCTGCGACGTTCTGGCCGGATCGGTGTTGTCTGCGATATCGGCGTACTTGACCCGCAACGCAATCGGGTCGCGACGGACTCGGCGGTAGTAGCCGTCACCCTCCTCGGGCCGTCGGGTGATCGCGTCCACCGCACCCACCACGTCGGTCGGGAACACCCGGGCGAGTTCGTCCAGCGTGACGGCGGTGTCCTCGACGGTGTCGTGCAGCCAGGCGACGATCCGGCCGAGTTGATCATCGGCCGACAGCCGGGCAGCGACCCGTGCCGGGTGCTCGGCGTACGGATGACCGGACTTGTCGACCTGGTCGCGGTGCGCCTTCCGCGCCAGCGCCTCGGCTTCACGAACCAGCGCTTCCAGATCCGTCACGGCGTGCTCCTTGCGAGGTCGGCTGCTCTGCCTTGGCACTCCCCCATCCCAGATCGCCCGAGACGATGTGGGAATCGTGCGCGACTCCGGAGCCGACAGCCGCCAGACCCGGCCGGTTTGTGGACGATGATAGTGCCGCTGTCGTCGTCCGAGCATTCGCACGTTCGGGCAATTTGGACCGCCTGAGCTGCCCTGATATCGTTGACCGTCGCGTCCGGTGGGCAACCAGCGGATGCATTCAACCACCAACTTCGAGATTGTCAGAGGCTTGCCCCGTGGCGAACATCAAGTCCCAGATGAAGCGGATCAAGACGAACGAGGTCGCGCGTCAGCGCAACAAGGCCGCCAAGTCGTCGCTGCGCACTGCCGTGCGCCGGTTCCGCGATGCGGCTGACTCCGGCGACACCGCCAAGGCCCAGGAAGCCGCCCGGCAGGCGACCCGCCAGCTGGACAAGGCCGCCTCCAAGGGCGTCATCCACTCCAACCAGGCTGCGAACCGCAAGTCGGCCATCGCCGCCCGCGCCGCGAAGCTCGGCTGAGCTTCCCGGCACCAGCAAGTCCCGGTCTCCGATGCGGTGACCGGGGCTTTTTGCGTGCCCGGACGGGGCCACCGCCCCGCCTTGGCCGCGCCGACGAGCCCGGCCTGAGGCAGCCCCGGGACTAATACCGACCCGACGTCGGTTGTCGATCGACGTGCGCCCGTCCGAGTCCCTGCATCCGCTGCTCCGCGCCCGCTACAGCCCCCGGGACTTCGATCCGGCGCATCAGCTGTCCGACGCCGAACTCATCTCGCTGCTGGAAGCGGCGCGTTGGGCGCCGTCGGCCGGTAACTCGCAGCCGTGGGCGTTCGTGGTCGGCCGGCGCGGTGACCCGAACCACGCGATCATGGTCCGTCAGCTGAAGGGCAGTACGAGGACCTGGGCGCCCCGGGCGAGCGTGCTGATCATGAACCTCTGCCATCTGCAGGTCGAGGACACCGACTGGGACTACTCGGAATTCGCCCTCTACGACCTCGGCCAAGCCGTCGCGCACATGTCCGTCCAGGCCACCGCGCTCGGCCTCGCCTGCCACCAGTTCCGCGCCTTCGACCGGGACGGACTCGCTGCCGCCTTCGAGGTCGCGCCGCACTGGCAGGTCACCAGCATGACGGCCTTCGGCCCCGCTGTCGGCGAACCTCCGGAGCGGGATCGGCGACCGATGACGTCGCTGCAGTGGGACGCGTAGCCGACCGCGTCAGCGGCCCCGAGCCCGGCTGACCGACAGCACCACCCGCTCCAGGGCGTACTCGGCGTCGTCGGCGGCGCCCTTGATCTCCGCGTCCGCGACCGCCACCGCGCGCAAGGCGTGGGCCAGGCCTCGTTCATCCCAGCCGCGGGCCTGGGAACGCATCGTCTTCAGCTTCCACGGCGGCACCCCGACGATGCGAGCCAGGTCGGCATCGCGCATCCCGCCGCCGGCGGCCACATATTTGCCGAGCCCACGCAGTCCGGACGCCAACGCGCTGGTGACCAGCACCGGCGCGACGCCGGTGGACAGTGCCCAGCGCAGTTGCTCCATCGCCTGACCGGTACGCCCGGCCAGGGCAGCGTCCGCAACGGCAAAACTGGTGACCTCGGCTCGGCCGCCGAAATACCGATGCACCAGGGAGCTCGGGATCTCTCGTTGATCACTGTCCGAGGCCAGCTGGGACACCGCCGAGGCCAGTGACCGCAGGTCGTGGCCGACGGCGTCGACGACGGCCTGCGCGGTCTGTGGCTCCATCGTGGCGCCGGCTCGTTTCGCCTCTGCAGCAACGAACTTCGGCAGGTCCCAGGTCTTCATCGTCTGGCACTCGACGACCTCGATCTTGGCCTTCTTCAACTTGTCCAGCAGGCCCTTGCCCTTGTTGCCGCCCGGATGCACGAGCAACAAGCCGAGCTCGTCCAGCGGTTGGGTCGCCAAGCTGATGATCTCGGCATGCAGCTCGGCCGGGACCGAACCGAGATCGCGGATCACCGCCACCCGTTGACTGGAGAACAACGAGGCACTGGTGATCTCGGCCAATGTGCCGGCATCCAGCCCCGCGCCCTCCACCTGTGAGATCTCGACCTCCGGGTCCTCCTTGCGGGCCACCGCAAGGCGCTCGGCCACGGCACGATCGGCCAACAGCCCCTCCGGTCCGCTGATCAGCACCGCCCGCCCGTACACCTGCACCGCCCGCGCCATGCGCCACATCCTGCCAGCCTCGTACGACAGTCGAGTAGCCGCTGCGGCAGCGGCACCGCCTCGACCGCGGGCTAGAAGAGCCCTCGCCGATTCTGCGCGGCCAGGTCGAGGAGTTCGTCGCCGCGGCCGGACATCACGGTACGGATCGCGTACAGGGTGAAGCCCTTGAGCTGCTCGGCGGTGATCGCGGGCGGGATGGTGAGCTCCTGCCGGGCGGTGGTCACGTCCACCAGGGCCGGCCCGTCATGTGCGAAGGCTTCCTGCAGCGCCTTCTTCAGCTGCCGCGGTTTGGTCACGCTGATGCCCTTGATGCCGATGGCCTCGGCCACCTTGGCGAAGTCCGGGTTGTCCAGCCCGGTGCCGTAGGTGACGAAGCCGGCTGCCTTCATCTCGAGCTCGACGAAGTTCAGCGAGGAGTTGTTGAAGACGACCAGCTTGACCGGCAGGTCGAGCTGCTTGAGCGTGATCAACTCCCCCATCAGCATCGCCAGTCCGCCGTCGCCGGCCAAGGCGACCACCTGCCGGTCACGATCGATCGGCTGCGCCCCGATCGCGTGCGGTAAGGCGTTGGCCATGCTGCCGTGGTTGAAGGAGCCGATCAGCCGCCGCTGCCCGTTCATGGTCAGGTAGCGAGCCGCCCACACAACCGGGGAGCCGACGTCCGGGATGAAGATCGCATCGTCGGCGGCGGTCTCGTCGATCATCCTGGCCACGTACTGCGGATGCAGCGGGCTACGACCATGATCATCGGTCGCCAGCTCGTCGAGTCTGCGCCGGGTCTTGCGGTAATGATCAAGCGCACCCTCGAGGTGCTTGCGGTTGCTGTGTTCGTGCAACCGAGGCAGCAGGGCCGCGATCGTGTCCCGAACGTCTCCGACCAGGCCGAGATCGAGCCGGGCACGTCGGCCGAGCTGTGCTCCTCGAAGATCAACTTGGATGATCTTGGCCTTGCCCGGGTAGAACTGCCGGTACGGGAAATCGGTGCCGAGCATCAGCAACGTGTCACAGCTCTCCATCGCCCGATAACCCGAGGCGAAGCCGATCAGACCGGTCATCCCGACGTCGAACCGATTGTCGTACTCGACCTGCTCCTTGCCCCGCAGCGAGTGCACGATCGGCGCGGCCAACCGGTCGGCAAGATTGATCAGCTCCTGATGGGCGCCGGCGGTCCCCGCGCCGGCCAGGATGGTGATCTTCTTTCCCTGGTTGAGAAGTTGGGCTGCTTGGTCGAGTTCGCCGGAGGACGGTGTCACGGTCGCCGAGGTGGGTGTCAGGGTGCTGACGCTGGTCGAGACGGCCTCGGCGAGCGCGACGTCCCCGGGGATCACCACCACCGCCACGTCCCGGTTCTCGATCGCCGAACGCATCGCCATCTGCAGCACCCGGGGCATCTGGGACGGGCTGGACACGAGCTCGGCATAGCTGCTGCAGTCAGCGAACAGCTGTTCCGGACGGGTCTCCTGGAAATAGTTGCCGCCGAGTTCCTCGCTCGGGATCTGGGCCGCGATGGCCAGTACCGGCACCCGGCTGCGATGGGCGTCGTACAGCCCGTTGATCAAGTGCAGATTGCCCGGCCCGCAGCTGCCGACGCAGACGGCCAGCCGGCCGGTGAGCTCGGCCTCGGCGGCTGCTGCGAATGCGGCTGCCTCCTCATGCCGGACGTGCATCCAGTCGATGCTTCCGTCCTTGCGGAGCGCGTCGGTGAGCCCGTTCAACGAATCGCCCGGGATGCCGTACATCCTGCTGATGCCGTTGGCCTTCAGGTTGGCAACGATGTTTTCCGCGACCGTCGTCACTCGGCTCACCTCCGTGATGGGGTTTTCATGATCAGACTGCTGGTTCTTCAGGGTCAGAACTGGGTCCGCAGCGCAGCCATGTCCTGGTCGCCATGGCCGTCGGCTGCGGCCCGGTCGACCAGCGACCGCAGCGGCTCGATCAGGGACGGCGCGACCCCGGCCGCACGGGTGAATTCCTCGATCAGCGCGACGTCCTTGGCCAGCCCGTTGATGGTGAACGCCGGCGGGTAGTCGCCCTTGATCATCATCTCCCCCTTGAGATGCGCCAGCGGCGTGTCGACGGCTTGATCCTTGATCACCTGGAGGAACAACGAGGGATCGATACCGGAGGCCTCGGCCAACGCGATCGATTGCGCGACGCCGGCAGTGATCAACGCCGTCCAGGCATTGCAGACCAGCTTCAGCGCGCTCGCCTGTCCGGCTCGATCGCCGGCGACGGTGATCTTGCTCGACATCGCCTCCAGCACCGGCCGGACCCGTTCGATCGCCGACGCCGCGCCGGACACGATGGTCGACAGTGTGCCCTGCTCGGCCGGGCCCTTGGTGCCGACCACCGGCGCGTCGAGACACCTGGCGCCGGCCCGCTCCGCCAGCCGGTCAAGATCAACAGCGGCGTCCGGCCCGACCGTTGACATCTGCAGCCAGACCGCATCCGCGGGCAACGCCGGCAGTGCTTGCTCGGCCACCTGCCGCACCGATGCCGCATCGAACAGCATCGTGATCATCACCTCGGCCTCGGCGACCGCGGTGACCGGATCGGCCGCCACTATGGCTCCGTCGGTGGCCAAGGTTTCGGCCCGATCCCGGTTGCGGTTCCAGACCGTGACCCGGTGACCGGCCCGCAGCAACGCGTGGGTCATGCCGATCCCCATCGCGCCCGTACCCAGCAGTGCAACCCGCATCGACTCACTCCTCCGGCTCGGCGACGGACCTGGCCGGCCGACGCCGACAAAGCATCCTCGTCACGATCTCGACAATTACTGTACAGTCTGTTCAGTAATACGAGAAGGGGTGGATCGTCGATGACGACACGGCACGCGTCCGGTTACGAACCTGCCGAACCTGCCGACGCAGCGCAACCCCCCAGCCATCCCGGACCCGCCCAGCGGGGGCGTGCCCAGCGGGGGCCTGCCCAGCGGGGGCCGGGGCGTCCGCGCAGCGATCGCGGCCGACAGGCGATTCTTGCGGCGGCGGTGGAGTTGGTCAGCGAGGGCGGCCTTGCCGCCTTGTCGATGTCGGCCATCGCGGCTCGCGCAGGGGTCAGCCGGGTGACCCTCTACAAGTGGTGGTCGTCGCCCGGGGCGATTGTGCTGGACGGGTTGGTCGAGCGTTCGCATCACACCATCGAGCACGACGAGCAGACGCCCGCCCGGGATGCCATCGCGGACCAGATGCGGGCCTTGATCAGATTGTTCACCGAGGACGGGCCGACCGCCGCTGCCATCAAGGCCGTCACGGCGCGGGCGGAGTCCGATCCCCAACTCGCCCGCGACCTGCGCGAGCACTGGCACCGACCGCGCAGGGAGGCGGCCGCCGACATCCTGGCCCGCGGCATCGAGGCCGGTGAGGTTTCCGCTGATCTTGACATCGAGACCGCGATCGACATGCTGTTCGCGCCGATCTATCACCGGCTGCTCGTTGATCATCTTCGGCTGGAGGAAGATCTCGTTGATCAACTTCTGGCGATGTTCAACGGGTTCTGACCGGAGTTGCCGCGCATGGTCGGGTGCTGGCCCGACCACCGCAGTCCAGGTCGGAACGTCAGGCGGTCCAGGCGCCGTCGATGCGGCGCCGGATGCCGGCCGGGGCGTCGTCGCGGAGCAGTTCGGGCAGCCGGTCCTGCGGGAAGTCCTGGTAGGCGACCGGCCGCAGGAAACGGCCGATCGCGGCCGTGCCGACCGAGGTCGTACCCGGGGCAGTGCTGGCCGGGTACGGGCCGCCGTGCTGCTGGCCGAAGCTCACCGTGACGCCGGTCGGCCAGCCGTTCCAGAGCAGTCGTCCGGCCTTGCGACTGAGCACCCGGACAAGATCATCAACATCGTCGTCGTCATCGGCCTGCAAGGTCGCGGTGAGCTGGCCTTCCAGCGCCTCGGCCAGCTCGACCAGTGCGCTGTCCCGGCTGTATTCGACGATCAAGGTGGCCGGACCGAACATCTCCTCCTGCAGGATCTCCGGCTCAGCCAGGACGTTGCCCGCAGTGGTCGACAGCACGGTGAGTTGATCAACTCCGTTGCCGCCGGCCAGCAGGCTGACGCCCTGCCGTTCCCGCATTCCGTGCACCGAGGTCAGGAAACCGTCCTCCAGCCGAGAGGTCAGCATCTGGCCGATCACCCGGTTGATGTCGGCCGCGGCGAGCAGCTCCGGCAGATCGCTGCCGGACGGAATCATCAGCAGGCCAGGCTTGGTGCAGAACTGCCCCGATCCCATGCTGACCGAACCGAGGAATCCGGCGACGATGTCACCGGAGCGGGCCTGCCAGGCCCGCGGTCCGACGAAGACCGGATTGGTGCTGCCCAGCTCCCCGTAGAACGGGATCGGCTCCGGCCGGGCAGCGACCAGGTCGTACAGTGCCCGGCCGCCACGCAGCGACCCGGTGAAGCCGACAGCCTGTACCAGCGGATGCTCGACCAGCGCAGCGCCGGCATCGAATCCGGTGACCAGCGCGAACAGCCCCTCCGGCGCACCGGCCGTTGCGAGCCCCTCGGCCACAGTTTCGGCGGTCGCGGCGGCCAGCCGTGGGTGCGCCTCATGTCCCTTGTGTACGACGCTGCAGCCGGCAGCCAGCGCCGAGGCCGAGTCGCCACCGATCACCGAGAACGCGAACGGGAAGTTGGATGCTCCGAACACCCCGACCACACCGACCGGCTCGTTGATCCGCCGGATGTCCGGGCGTGGGCCCATCCCCCATCCCGGGTCGACGTGATCGATGGTCAGCCCGAGCGGCTCTCCGGACGCGGCCTCGTCGGCCAGCAACCGGAGCTGGAAGCTGGTCCGCTTCAGCTCGCCGGTCAGCCGGGTCTCACCCAGATGGGATTCCTCGTCCGCGATCTTGATCAACTCGGTCGCGTTCGCGTCCAGTGCGTCCGCGATCGCGTACAGCCAACCCCGGCGCTCGGCCGGCGACACCGTACGGGCAAGCAGGAAGGCCCGGTGCGCAGCCTCGACCCGCTCGTTCAGTTGCGAAACGGTGGTGTCCGGCACGTTCTCGGTCATCGCGGCTCGACTCTCCCTCTCAGTAAGCGAAATCTGTGTCAGGTTGCTGCGTTCGGGCCCGGTGATCCGACCGACGACGCAAACGGCGTTGTGGTGTAGTCGGCAATGTAACCGGGTCCACCGCCGGAGAAAACCTCGGCTCCTGCCGTCAGGCGAATCCACCCTTGCTGCTTCGGACCGCGACCGGAGGTTTCGGCGGCGATCGAGGTCGACCGGACGACGACTCCGAGCATCAGCAGCCCAGCAGCCCGCGTCGTGCCAGGTTGCCGATCAGGCTGCGGATGCCGAAGGTCCAGTCGGCCACATCCTCGGCCGTGCTGACCCGGTTGACCAGGGCACCGAGTGCCGGCGCACTGATCTTGACCAGATCGCCACGGTGATGGGTGAAGCCCATCCCGGCTACGTCCCGATCCTGAGTCGGTGCGAAGAGAGTGCCGGTGAAGAGTACGAAGCCGTCGGGGTACTGATGATGATCGCCGCGCGCATGCGTGACCAACTCCTCCAACCCGCGACTCATCTGGTCCATGGAGCTCTGCTCGGAGAGCAAGAACTGATCATCGGCACCCTGCACCTCAAGATCAACAACCAGGCTGCGTACGTCGTCCAGGCCGAAGCCCGAGTCGAAGAGCCGGATGAACGGTCCGATCGCACAGGACGCGTTGTTGTCCTTGGCTTCGGCCAGCAGCAGCGCACTCCGACCTTCGAAGTCGCGCAGATTCACGTCGTTGCCGAGGGTGGCACCGACCGGCCGACCGCCCGCGGACACGGCCAGCACGACCTCCGGCTCCGGGTTGTTCCAGGTGGATCGCGCCAGCACGCCGATCTCGGAGCCGGCGCCCACCGAGCTCAGCACCGGGGCCTTGGTGAAGATCTCCGGGTCCGGTCCGATCCCGACCTCCAGGTACTGCGACCACAGGCCCTCGGAGATCAGAATCTCCTTCACCTGCTGGGATTCCGCACTGCCGGGACGCAGACCGGAGATCTTCCCGCCGATTGCGGAGTCGATCTGCTGCCGGATCGCTTCGGCCTTGGTCGAGTCGCCTTCCGCCCGTTCCTCGATCACCCGCTCGATCATGCTCTTGGCGAAGGTGACGCCGGCGGCCTTGATCACCTGCAGGTCGATCGGACTGAGGAAATGCACCACCGTGTCCCGATCAAGATCGGGATCGACCGTCTGCGCGAGCACCTCACTGAGCGGCCAGGACTTCCGCTCGGTCGCGGTGCGCACCGCATCCAGCAGGTCAGCGCGGTCGAGCAGTTCACTGACGGTCGGCGATGTCGTGCTGATGTCGCAGACCCGGTCACCGCGGATCACCACCACGCTCGGGCCGTGTTCCTCCGGATCATGGACCCGGCCGATCAGCATGCTGCGTTCATGATCAACAGGCAGCAGCACGGACGGTTCGCAGAGTTGGCTCATCGGCAGAGTTCCTCGTCGTTGTGGTCGGACACGCGAATCGTACGCAGCAGCACAGATCCTATAGGATCTTGCCCAGCCAGGACTGTCGACCAAAGGATCCGCCGTGCCCTATCGAGTTGCCGTTTCCACCGAGAGCATGGACGCGGCCGGCCGGGTGATCTACGGCGACATCGGGCTGGATGCATTCGCCGACGCCGGCGTCGAGTGGGACTGGCTGACTCCGGCCGGACACGACTACGCCGCCGGCCAGCTCGACGGCTTCGATGCGCTGTGGATCCTCGGACATGCCGGCATCACCGCCGACTCCCTGCGCGGGGCGGAACGGCTACGGCACATCGCCCGCTTCGGTGCCGGCTACGACCAGATCGACCTGACCGCTTGTTCCGAGCGCGGCGTCCTGGTGACCAATGCACCCAACGGCGTCCGGACACCCATGGTGCACACGGCGATCACCCTGCTCTTCGCCCTCGGCCACAATCTGCTGCCCAAGGACCGGCTCGCCCGCAGCGGCGACTGGCTGCAGAACTCCGAACTGCGCGGCCGCGGGCTGCAGAACGCGACCATCGGCATCGTCGGGCTCGGCGGCATCGGTGCCGCCCTGGCCCGGATGCTGGTGCGCATGGGGCTGAAAGTCGTTGCCTACAACCGATCCCCTCGGCCGGAGCTGATCAATGAACTCGGCATCGAGCAACGCCCGCTGACCGACGTACTGGCCGGCAGCGACTACGTCGTGATCACCGTCGCGGCCTCGGCCGGCACGCGTCATTTCATCGGAGTCGAGGAACTGGCGATGATGCGCCCGGGCAGCTACCTGATCAACATCGCCCGCGGCAGCGTGGTCGATGAAGACGCACTGATCAATGCCTTGGAATCGGGGCGGCTGGCCGGCGCCGGTCTCGATGTCTACGCGACCGAGCCGCTGCCGGCGAGCAGTCCGCTGACCCGGCTGGACAACGTGGTGCTGGGCCCGCACTCGCTCTGCTGGACCGACACCTACACCGCCGACACATCGGCCGAGGCGCGCGCCTGCATCCTCGACGTGGCCGCCGGAGGGACGCCGCAGAATCTGGTCAATCCGGAGGCGTTGACCGTCTTCGGGGAGCGCTTCGGGACCTCGATGCCCTGACCTCGGGACATCGGGCGGACCGTCGGAGACCGCGAGTCCGTTTCCTATATGATATAGATTCTGCTGCCGAATCCCCCACCTCACGAGGACGTGAACACGTGCCCGAAGCGACAACATCGGCCGCTACATCGCGGCAGCAGCGCGATGCCCGCAAGGTTCGCAATCTCCGCTATTTCGTCCTGCTCTGGCTGCTGCTCGCCGGCGTGCTGAACTACATGGACCGATCCTCGGTGTCGATCGCGGCACCGCACATGATCGACGAACTGGGCCTGTCGATGACCGACATCGGCATCCTGGGCTCGGTCTTCTCCTGGACCTACGCCGTCTGCCAACTGCCGGCCGGTTGGTTGATCGACAAGGTCGGCCCGAAGCGGATGTTCTTCTTCGCCGTCGGCATCTGGTCGATCGCGACCGCACTGATGTCCGTCGGCCAGACGATGTGGCAGTTCGTCACCTTCCGCTTCCTGCTCGGCATCGGTGAATCGCCCAACTCGCCGAACTCGAGCAAGATCACCACCAAGTGGTTCCCGCGGTCGGAGCGGGGGCAGGCCAGCGGCATCTGGGACTCCGGCTCCAAATGGGGCAGCGCCGTCGCACCGCCGATCCTCACCGTGCTGTCCCTCGCACTCGGCTGGCGCGCGATGTTCGTGATCATCGGCATTGCCGGTCTGATCCTTGCCGTCTGCTTCCTGATCTGGTTCCGGTACCCGGAGGAGTCCAAGCACCTGTCCGAGGAGGAGTACCGGCACATCCTCGCCGGACGCGACGAAGGTGTGATCGAGCAGGAACACATTCCCTGGCTGCACTTCTTCGCCCGGCCGCAGACCTGGGGTCTGATCATCGGATTCTTCGGCTCGATCTGGGCCTGGAACATCTTCATCACCTTCCTGCCCCTGTTCATGCAGCACGACCTCGGCGTGACCGTCGCCGGCACCGGCCTCTACGCCGCCATCCCGTACGTGGTGGCAGCGTTGACCGCGATCTTCGGTGGCAGGCTGTCGATCGTGCTCGTCCGTCGGGGCAACACCCCACTGCGCTCGAAGCGGCTGTTGATCGTCTGCGGCAGCATCTGGGTCGGCCTGCTGCTGATGCTGCTGCCGCTGATGCGTTCACTCTGGTCTGCCGAGATCGTGCTCTGCCTGGCGCTGGCCGGGATCGCCTTGGTGCAGTCCCAGTCCTGGGCCATCACCAGTGATCTGGTGCCGGATCGGCAGGCCGCGCAGTTCGGCGGGATCATGAATTTCGGCGGATACTTCGGTGGTGCCCTGGCACCCATCCTCACCGGCGCGATCTTCGACAAGTACGGCAGCTACGCGCCGTCCTTCGTCATCGCCGGAGTGATCGCCCTGATCGGAGCAGCTGCCTATGGTCTGCTGCTGCGCCGACCGATGGCCAGGGTCAACATGGGCTGACCAATCCGTCGCACCAGCTGGCCATATCAACCACAATGTGATCAATCGACACTGGAGGAAGCATGTACACAGCCCAGGACTGGCCGATCGCCTGCAACATGTTGTCGTTCGGCAACCAGGCACCCGACGGCGGGCACATCAAGGACGCACCGGCATCGGTCTGGGCGGGTCAACTGCGGCAGGTGCGGGAGCTCGGGTTCACGCACATCGATCCGACCGACGCCTGGGTGCCGCTGGCGGCGCTGTCGGACCAGCGGGTGGAGGAATTCCGTACCGTCCTGGGCGACCAGGGCCTGAGCATCTCCTCGATCTCGATGACCCGGAATTCCGTTGTGGACAAGGAATTCGGCGAACGGAATCTGGCCGACGCCCACCGGCTGATCGATCTTGCTCCGACCTTCGGTGCAACCATCGTGAACACCGGCTTCATGCAGGCCACCACCGCCGAGCAGAACGCGCAGATCTGGTTCTGGCTGGTCGACGGACACAAGGACGATCCGGCGCTGCGTGATCTCGCCATCGAACGTGTCCGTGAACTCGGCGATCATGCCAAGACCGCAGGCATCCAGTTGAGCCTGGAGATGTACGAGGACACCTACGTCGGCACCCCCGACGATGCAGTCTCCTTCATCACCGATGTTGATCATGAAGCGGTCGGCCTGAACCCCGATCTCGGCAACCTGGTCCGGCTGCATCGGCCGATGCCGCACCCGACCGAGATGTACGCGAAGGTGTTGCCGTACAGCAACTTCTGGCACATCAAGAACTACACTCGCGACTTCGATCCGGCCACCGGCTCCTACTCCAGCGCGCCGATGCCGCTGAAGTACGGCTACATCAACTACCGGCAGGTCATCCGGCGCGCGCTCGAACTCGGCTACGCCGGCCCGTTCTGCTGCGAGCACTACGGCTCGGATTCGATCGGCGTCTGCGCCGAGAATCGCGACTACATCCGCCAGGTGCTGACCTCGGCCCTCGGCTGAACCACCTCGCCGACGCGTCAGAAGATGGTTGACCGAAGCGCCAGCGCTCTTCTGACGACTTGGTGCCCATCCCCGCCCATGTCCTTGTAGTACAGGAGTTTTCGCTTATGTCGATCGAAGATCAGAGCAAGCCCACCGAACGCACCGCGATCGTCACCGGGGCCGGTGGCGCTCGAGGCATCGGCCGTCATGTCGCCCGCCGCATCGCCCGCGAGGGCTGGTCGTTGGTTCTGGTCGACATCGACGATCACGCGGTGCAGGAATTCGCCGCCGAGCTCGATGATCAACTCACCCAGAAGGTGATCGGGATCGGCCTGGACGTCACCGACCAGGCCGCGGTGCGCGCCGGCTTCGACAAGATCGACACCGAGATGCCGCCGGTACAGGCAGTGGTGAATCTGGCCGGTATCGCCTGCTCCGACGAGTTCATGGACCTGACTCCCGAGGTCTGGGACCGGGTGATGGCGGTGAACGCGAAGGGCTCGTTCCTGATGATGCAGGAGGCCGCCAAGCGGATGATCGATCATGGTCGCGGCGGACGCATCGTCAACACTGCGTCATTGACCGCGTACGACGGTGGTGGCACCTTCTCCAAAACCGCTTATGCAGCAGCGAAAGCAGCCGTCCTGGGATTGACCCGGGGCGGCGCCCGGGAGCTCGGCAAGCATCAGATCACGGTGAATGCGATCGTTCCGGGCCCGATCGACACCGACATCATGGGCGGCACCCTGTCCGATGATCGGAAGGCGTCGATGTCCTCCGGGATCCCGCTGCAGCGGGTCGGCCAGCCGACCGAAGTTGCCGGTCTGATCAACTACCTGATCAGCGATGAGGCCGGCTACACCAACGGGGCCTCGTACGCCATCGACGGCGGCAAGCACATGTTCTGATCAAAACGGGCTCCGATCATCTGCGATCGGAGCCCGCACCAGCCAAGATCATTCTGGCAAGATCATTCGGACAAGATCATCACGGGTGTGCGGAACGGTCGCGGATCGCGGCCATGTGCCGGCGCATGGCTTCGACCATCGCGTCGGCATCTCCGTCTTCGGCCGCGGCCAGGATGGCCGCGTGTTCGGCCACCGCCTGGCCCATGTCATAGCTCTGGTGCAGGATCGTTTCCCGCATCCGATGCAGATGACCACCGAGATCCTCGGCCATCTGCAGCAGGAAATGGTTCCGGGTGCCGACGTAGATCACCCGATGGAAGTCGGCGTCGGCGGCGAAGTAGTCGCGGAAGGCAGGCATGTCCACGGTCTGATGGCGGATCCGCTCGGCGACCGCCTTCGCCGTTCGCACGTGCCGATCGTGCGCCGACCGAAGCGCATCCACGCCGTCGGGCAGATGGACTGCGTACCACTGCGTGGCCTGCACCTCGAGCATCTCCCGGACGTCCATCAGCTCTGCGGCCTGATCCGGGGTGAGCGGCTCGGCGACGCGGTAGCCCTTGAAGCCCTCGCGGGTGACCAATCCGGTCCGCTCCAGATGCGCCAGCGCCTCCCGTACGGGAGTCTGGGACACCTTGAGCGAGCTCGCCAGACCATCGATCCGCAGCCGCTCGCCCGGTCCGACGCTGCCGCGAACGATCAGGTCGAGGACGGCGTCGTACACCTGATCGCGCAGCCCGCGGCGCGCAACCTCGTGCGGCACGGACGGCTGCGGTTCATGATCAGGAATGGTCATAGATGCCTGCTCCACCAGCGATTCCGGCGTCAGCATCCTGAGCCGGATGCACTCCGGACCAGCCGTTCGGCCGGCGCCGCCACTTTACCTGACCGCCGACCCGAAGCTCTTGATCATCCGACCGTGCGAGGCGGCCGCGGGACGCTGGGTGGCAAATGATCATCGCAACCGGAGATCATCGCAACCGGGGGCATGGCAGCCGGGGATCATCGCGGCCGGGTCAGCGCGACTCGACCGGCTGGACGCCGCTGTAGCGCAGCAACCGCGGCACCCGGATCGCCAGCAAGATCAGGAAGCCGACCAACAGCAGTCCTGCGGCACAGGCGGTCGGGCCGACACCGAACCGCTCGGCCACCGCGCCCAGCACCAGCGTGCTGATCGGCATCACACCGATGGCCAGCTCCTGGACACCCAGAGCGCGCCCATGGATCGCCGGCTCGGTGGTCATCAGCAGCAGCGTGGTTTGCAGCACGCCGAAGGCCGAGCTGGCCAGTCCGATCCCGATCATCAGCGCGAAGGACAGTCCGACCCGGTCGGACAGCGCGAACACCGACCACAGCGCGGCCCAGGTCGCGGTGCCGATCACGAACAGCGCGCCCTTGAACCGGAAGTCGCCGAGACCGGCGATGGTCAGCGCGCCGATCAGTCCTCCAGCACCCGAACAGGTCAGCAGCCAGCCCAGCCCGGCCGCATCCAGCCCGAGCTGGCGATCGGCGAACACCGGCATGAAGGACTGATAGATCGGCCACAGCAACACGTTGGCGGCCAGCGTCACCAGCAGCACGGCGGTGGCCAACCGATTGGCGGCGATGGACCGGAATCCGCCCACCACCATCGCGACCGCCGATTCGGCATGCACCTGGGTCGCCGCGCCGAGGCCACGCAACGGCAGCAGCAAGATCAGCGAGACGGCGTACCAGCCGGCGGAGATCCACAACGCCGCCGGCGCGCCGAGGGCGCTGATCAGGGCACCGCCGATCGCCGGGCCGAGCACCTGGGTCATGTTCATCGCCATCGCGTTGAGGGCATTGGCGTTGCTCAGATTCTCCCGGCCGACCAGTTCCAGCACCAACGAGGATCGAGCCGGCTGGGACGGCGACTGCGCCAGCCCGATCGCGAAGCCGCCGACCACCAGGGCCCAGTACGGGACCAGCTCGATCGAGGCCAGCAATGCGACCGCGCTGACCGCGATCAGCGCCCAGGTCGCCGCGATGATCAACAACCGGACCCGGTTGTGCCGATCGGCGAACACACCGGCCAGCGGCCCGATCAACATCGGCGACAGCCGGGCCGCGGTGAAGACCGCAACCAGCATCTCCGATCCTGTGGTCTGGAAGGCCAGCCAGCCCAGCACCAGCGTCTGCGACCAGGCACCCCCGAAGAAGAACAGGTTGGAGAACCAGAGCAGGGCGAATCGGCGATTGCCTCTCAGCGAGGCGACGGCGCGCAACGGGCCCCGCACCCGTCGCCGGGTCCTGACCATGGTGCCGGTCGACACAGGCTTCGTCCTCCTCTCTGATCAACGACGGCAGTTCCCGAGGTGATCACTGGCTTGTTGTGGTGGCCCGGACGACGCGGACCGATCGACGCCGCCCAGCCGTACCGCCGATCGGCGGACCGCCGTACCGCCGGCCGGTGTACGGCCGGGTGCGGCCGTAGCCGGTCGACGCGTTCGAGCCGAGGAGTCGGGCGATCGATACGGTGAGCGCTGCGCAGCGCTGACGGCTCGGCTCAGATCAGCACCTCGCCGGCCCGCGCAACCACCCGGCCGGCGGCGACCACGACCTCGCGTCGCGGCGTCCGCATCAGCGCATCCTGGACGTTCTCGGCGTCCAGCAACACCACGTCGCCGCGCGCTCCGACGACAAGATCATGTTGATCATGATGGACGAAACCGGCCGCGTGGCGGGTGGCGACCTCGACGGCGTACGCGATGTCCTCGTCGGTGCGGATGCCGTGCAGGCGGG
>DATCVL010000285.1:0-21253 GCA_036566865.1 Microlunatus sp. | reverse complement strand
GGCACTCATCGGGCCGCCACCTCCGTCTTGGGATCTCCGGGCAGCTCCGGAACACGATCCAGCAGGTTGCCGCCCCAGCTGGCGGTCAGGGCCCGTTCCAGCGCGGCACCGACCCGGTAGAGACGATCATCCGCCAGCGGGGGCGCGATCACCTGCAACCCGACCGGCAGCCCGTCCTCGGGAGCCAGCCCGACCGGGAAGGAGGCGCTGGCATTGCCCGCCAGGTTGGACGGGATGGTGCACAAGTCGTTCAGGTACATCGCCAACGGATCGTCCACCTTCTCCCCGATCTTGAACGCCGTGGTCGGCGTGGTCGGCGAGACCAGGACGTCGACCTTCTCGTAGGCGGCGTCGAAGTCGTTGATGATCAACGTCCGGACCTTCTGCGCCTGGCCGTAGTAGGCGTCGTAATAGCCACTGGACAAGGCATAGGTGCCGATCATGATCCGGCGCTTCACCTCGGCACCGAAGCCGGCTCCGCGGGTCAGGTTCATCACTTCCTCGGCGCTGGCGGCGCCGTCGTCGCCGACCCGCAGCCCGAACCGCATCGCGTCGAACTTGGCCAGGTTGGACGAAGCCTCGCTGGGCAAGATCAAGTAGTAGGCCGGCATCGCGTAGCGGAAGTTCGGGCAGGACACCTCGATGATCTCCGCACCGGCGTCGCTGAGCCGATCGACGGCCTCACGGAAACGCTGTTCGACCCCCGCGGAGTAGCCCTCGCCGGAGAACTCCGTCACCACACCGATCTTCATCCCGGCGACATCACCGGTCCGGGCCGCGCTGACCACGTCCGGGACCGGCGCGTCGATCGAGGTCGAGTCCATCCGGTCATGACCCGCGATCACCTGATGCAGCAACGCGGCGTCCAACACCGTACGAGCACACGGGCCGGGCTGATCGAGACTGGACGCCAGCGCCACCAGGCCGTACCGGGAGGTCCCGCCGTAGGTCGGCTTCACGCCGACCGTGCCGGTGACCGCAGCCGGTTGCCGGATCGAGCCGCCGGTATCGGTGCCGATCGCCAGCGGGGCTTCGAAGGCGGCCAACGAGGCCGACGAGCCGCCGCCCGATCCGCCCGGGATCCGGTCCAGGTCCCACGGATTGTGGGTCGGCCCGTAGGCAGAATTCTCCGTCGACGAGCCCATCGCGAACTCGTCCATGTTGGTCTTGCCCAGGATCACGATGCCGGCATCGATCAGCCGCTGGGTGACGGTCGCGTTGTACGGCGGTACCCAGCCCTCCAGGATCTTCGAACCGCAGGTGGTCGGGATGCCCTCGTACGCCAACACGTCCTTCAGCGCCAGCGGCACACCCGCCAGCGGCCCGACCTGTTCGCCATTCCTGATCTTGGTGTCGACCGCTGCGGCTTGGTCCAAGGCACGTTCCGGATCGACGTGCAGGAAGGCATGCACGCTGGAATCGACCGCTTCGATCCGATCCAGATGGGCCTCGGTGACGGCGACCGCGGTGATCTCCTGCTTGGCGATCCTGCTCGCGAGCTCGGCCGCAGTTTCCTTGATCAACTCGCTCATGCTTCCTCCCCGAGGATGCGCGGTACCCGGAAACGATCTTCCTCGGCAACCGGGGCGCCGGACAGGGCCTCCTCGACGGCCAGCGACGGCCGGACCGAGTCCGGTCGGAACACGTTGGTCAGCGGCAGCGGATGCGAGGTCGGCTGGACATCGGGCGCGGCGACTTCACTCACCTGGGCGACGTGCTCGAGGATCTGGTCCAGCTGGGGCGCCAGATGATCAAGCTCCTCGGGCGTCATCTCGATCCGGGCCAGCCGGCCGAGTGCCGCCACCTCCTCACGGCTCAGTGCCACGATCTCTCTCCTGCACGGTCTCGGGTTGCCGGGCGTCAACGCTGCCCGGCTCGGGGCAGGGCCATCCTATGGCTCGCCGCGGTTGCGCTCGAACCCGATACCGCCCCGGTCGCCGGCGTCGATCGTTCCGCGGCCGCCGCGCCGATGGGTGCCCGGCAGCCCCGACGCGGTACGCCGCCCTGCCGCGCCCGATCCGGCTCGACCTCGGTGCCGGTCCGCAGCCGGCGCCGAACCGGTTGGCGGCCTATCCGGCGGTCAGGTCGCGGATCACGAAGCCGGTCTTCAGCTTCGGGGTGAAGAAGGTCGACTTCGGGGGCATCAGCAGACCCTCCCGCGCCGTGCGCTCGATCTCGGCCACGCTGACCGGACGGATCAGGACGCCGGCCGTGGCCGCACCGGATTCGACCGCGGACAGCACCTCGTCCACGCCGTGCTGATAGGTCACGGCCGGGGCCAGGCCGGCGAGCGTGTCCTCCAGCCATGCCCCGTCCAGGGCCCGGCTCCCGGTGAACGCACCGGGTCGCGGGGTCAGCGCCTCGGCGCCGACCGGGCTGACCAGGGTGAGGAAGCCGTCGTCGTCCATCCGGGCCAGGGTGTCCTGGTCCGGTCGCTCGACCGGCGCGAACTCGAACCGCTCGGCCAGCGCCTTACGCAGCTGGTCAAGGTCGACGTCGCGGTAAAGACGGTGGATCGCCGCCACGCTGAGTTGATCTTCGACGAGCTCGCTGACGAAGGCCAGTGTGTCCTCGGCCGCGGTGTCGGTGCTGCCGGTGCGGCGGCGTACCTCATCGCGATAGATCCGGGCAACGCCGTAGCGATGATGCCCGTCGGCGATCAACACGTCATCGGCTCCGATCACCGCACAGATCGCGGCGATCCGCTCCGGTTCGGTGATCCGCTCGATCACATGCTCGACCCCATCGGTCAATTCGTCGTGATCATGAACGGAGCCGATCGGCTCGGCCGGTTCGGCCAGCAGTTCGGTCAGTCCGCCGGCGAGTGACAAGCCCCAGACCGGCGAAAGGTTGGCCTCGGTCGCCTCGGTCAGATCCAGCCGGTCGGTCGATGCCTTCGGCGTGGTGCGTTCGTGCGGCAGCACCCCACCGGCCCCTTCGTCGACCACCTCGAGCCCGCCGATCACGCCGGAGATCGACCGCAGAGCTCCGGTCGGATCCCGGAACCGCAGCCGGTAGATCGTCAGCGTCGCGGCGCCGTCGCTGGTCAGCACACCCTCGGCCAGCCACCGCCGATACAACTCACCAGCCCGGACGTAACGATCCGGTCCGACCGGGAGATCGAGGTGGGTGATGTTGTGCGGATGCCGATCCCGATAGCCGGCGGCCTGTTCCTCGGACAACACGTCGTACGGCGGTGCGACCACCGACGGGTATGGATCGGTGGCGTACCGAACGGCGGGGAACCCAGTGAAGCGTGGCACGAAGCCGAGCCTACGGCGCCCGCCCGCTGGACACCGGCCGCCGGCCGGCAGGTCGGCCGATAACGTCACAGAGCCGGAACACGTATCCGGTGGCTCAATCGAGCAGGTCTGCGAGAGGATGTCTTCGTGTTTCTGATGCGGGTGTCATTGCCGGACGTACCGGGTTCGCTCGGCGCGGTTGCGTCGACGATGGGTGCGGTCGGCGCCGACATCCTGGCGGTCGAGATCGTCGAGAAGCACGACGGGGTGGCCATCGACGACTTCGTCGTCGGGCTGGCCCCGGACCGGTTGCCGGACGCGCTGATCAGTTCCTGCCAGGGGCTGGACGGGGTCACGGTCGAGTGGATCTCCCGCTATCCGGAGGGCGGCGGCCTGTTGTCGGACCTGGAGACCCTGGAACGGATGACCAACGATCCGGACCATGCCGCGGAGACGTTGGTGTCGTCGGCGCCGGCGGTGTTCCGGTCGCAATGGGCGGTGCTGGTCGAGGTCGCCCCGGACGGCACCGCGCACGCGACGTACAACACGCCCATGGCTCCGGACCTGACCACTGACCAGCTGAAGCGGCTGGCGCCCTTCGACGAGACCCATCGGATGAGCCTGGACGGCGAATGGCTGCCCGGCTACGACGACTCCGTGGTGGTGATCAGCCCGCTCGGCGAGGATCACGCGATCGTGATCGGACGCCTCGGCGGCCCCAGTTACCTGGACTCCGAGATCGCCCGACTGCGGCATCTCGCCCGTCTCGCGTCCTGAGCCGACTCAAGTGGTTGGGTCGGCGCGCCGAATCACCGTGCCAGCGCTGACCGGATCCGGATACTACTGGGTGCGACAGCCCAGGCCGAAGCCGTAGCAGCCGGTCATCATGTAGTACACGTACCAACCGAGCAGAAAGATCGCGAGCATCACCACCGGCAGCGCGATGCCGACGTAGATCCGCATTCGTTTCTTCTGCTTGGTGGTCGGCACCTTCTCCGGTCCCCACTCCCCGACCTCCGGCTGCACCCGTGGCGGCGTGTGCCCGTTCAGGTTGAGGTTGGAGAAGGTCCGGTTCTTGAATCGGGTCAACAGTCCGGGCTTCTTCGCCGGACGCTCGAACGCCGCCGGCACCGTCGGCTGTCCCTCAGGCGCCGCCCACTGCTGGGTTGCTTGCGGGCCGGGTGGGGGCTGGTTGCCGGGACTGGACACACGGCAACTGTAGTGGGCGCTCGGAGCAGTCGAATCGCCGCGTGCGAGGAACGCCGGCCGCCGATCCTTGCCTGGTCCAGGCCGTCTCCCTGCTCGACTTCGGCACGACCGATAACGCGAGCGGTGGTTGATCTTCGAGCAGGACCAGCGGCACGCCGGACGCTGCCGTCGCAATGTCGGTGAGGTCGGCTAGGGTTTCTGTCCATCGGCGTGGCCCACGCCCAACCTCCGTGACCTGCCCCCAGCGCGGGTCAACTTTCCTTGGAGGCAAAGGGATCCCCACATCTCGGGCCGCTGTCACAAGGTCAGCTGCCGCAGGCCGGTGCGTTGCTGGGGGACCCGGTCTGGGCATGGAAGGCCAGATGACAGCGGGAAAGAAATTCAAGCAACGGGTACGAGCCCGGTCGGCCAAGACCGGCGAGTCCTACACCGCTGCCCTCAGGCACTTCCGTCGAGCATCAGGAGATGCCATGAGCGAAGTTGCTGAGTCGACGATCGAATCACCACCCTCCAGGCTGCGGGTTGCAGTCGCCCAGACGAACGGTCGCAGCGATCCACGGGATCCGGAGTTGCTGCGCCGAAGCGGAGCCGAAATCCGCGAGTTGATCAAACGTGCGCACACCGGTCGCGCCCGATTGGCGCATTTCCCAGAAGGTGCGCTGTCCTCCCCGGACAAACGCGTGATGTCGTCCGATCCGGATCGGGTAGCCGATGCGGACTGGTCTGCCGTTGACTGGGATACCTATCGAGCCGAGCTCCGCTCGATTGCGCAGCTGGCCGCAAAGCTCGGCATCTGGGTCGCGCTGCCGGCCATGCACGAACTGTCGGGGGGACACCGACCGCACAACAGCCTGTACGTGATCAACGATCGAGGCAACGTCGAGACTCGTTACGACGAGCGTTTCATGTCGCAGACAAAGGTCACGTACATGTACACGCCTGGCCGGGAACCGATCACCTTCGTCGTCGATGGGCTACGGATCGGTTGCACGCTCGGCATCGAGGCGGTTCATTCGGAGAGTTTCACCGACTACGAACGTCGTGGAGCTGATCTTGTCCTGTTCTCCACAACGGGCGGTCCGACGCCGGCGTCCAATCCGACTCCGTTCTTCCGTACGACGTCGGTCTATGCGGAGGTGAACGACTACTGGATCAGTCTCGCCCAGACGGTGCCGGGCGTCTCGGCGATCTTCGGACCTGGGGGTGCCGAGCCGGCCACGTGTGTGGAGCGCCCCGAGCCGGCGGTCGCCTTCGCCGACGTGCTGTCGTCGCCCAACGCGCCTTGGCGGGAACGGCTGCGCTCCGGCATCTACGAGGAGCATCAGGTGGCCGACGACGCCCGCAGTCTGCAGAGAACCTCGTTCTGATCATCATGATCATCCGTTTCATGATCAATCCGATGTGATCTTGAAACGGATGGTCACTCCTCACCGATCCTGGCGACCTCAGAAGCCGCGTCCGGGCCGGCGTTCAGCAGGACCTCAAAGCCTTCGGCGTTCAGGATCGGCACCTTCAGGCCGACTGCCTTTTCGTACTTGGATCCCGGGGACTCACCGACCACGACATAGGAGGTCTTCTTGGAGACCGAGCCGGACACCTTGCCGCCGCGGCTGGTGATCGCCTCAGCTGCGCTGTCCCGGGTGTAACCGGACAGCGAACCGGTGACCACGAAGGTCATCCCGGCCAGGGTCTGCTCCCCCAGCTCTCTTTCCTCGGCCTTCATCTGCACGCCGGCGGCCTGCCACTTGGCCACGATGTCGCGGTGCCAGTCGACCGCGAACCAGTCCACGACGGCCTGACCCAGGGTCGGGCCGACGCCGTCCACCTCGGTCAATTCCTCAGCCGTTGCGGTCGCGATCTTGTCGATGTCACCGAAGGCCTGGGCGAGGTCGGGCGCAACTCCCGGGCCGAGGTGCCGGATCGACAGCGCCACCAGGAATCGCTCCAGCGGTCGGTGCTTGGCCTCCTCGAGATTCTCCAGCAACTTGGTCGCGTTGGCCGACAGCCGGCCGTCCTTGGTACGGAACAGCTCGGCCCCGCCGAGCCGGTCCTGATCAAGATCAAACAGATCACCCTCGTCGGCGATCAGACCGTTGTCCAGCAGCGCGTGCGCGGCCTGCTCCCCCAGCATCTCGATGTCCAGCGCGGACCGCCCGGCCAGATGGTAGAGCCGCTCCCGCAACTGCGCCGGACAGTGCCGGGCGTTGGGGCAGCGGATGTCCGCGTCACCCTCCTGCTCGGGCCGCAACTGGGTGCCACAGTCCGGGCACTCGGTGGGCATCTCGAACTCACGCTCATTGCCGTCCCGAAGATCAACAACCGGGCCGACGATCTCCGGAATCACGTCGCCGGCCTTGCGCAGCACCACCGTGTCGCCGATCCGGACCCCCTTGCGCTTGACCTCGCTGGCATTGTGCAAGGTCGCGAATCCGACGGTCGAGCCGGCGACCAGCACCGGCTCCATCACCCCGTACGGAGTGACCCGGCCGGTACGGCCGACATTGACCTTGATGTCCAGCAGCTTGGTGTTGACCTCCTCCGGCGGGTACTTGAAAGCGATCGCCCAGCGCGGCGCCCGGGAGGTGGAGCCGAGTTGATCTTGGACGCCGAGCTCGTCCAGCTTGATCACCACGCCGTCCAGCTCGTGCTCGACCGAGTGCCGGTGCTCGCCGTAGTAGCCGATGTAGGACCAGACCTCGTCCAATGTCTTGCACAGCTTGGTGTGGCTGCTGACCGGCAGGCCCCACCCAGCCAGCGCCTCGTACATCTGCGAGAGCCGGTCGGCCGCGAAGCCGTCCACCGCTCCGATGCCATGGGCGATGAAGCCGAGATTGCGGCTGGCGGTGATCCGAGGATCCTTCTGGCGCAGCGATCCGGCTGCCGAATTGCGCGGATTGGCGAACGGCGGTTTGCCGTCGGCTACCAGCGATTCATTCAGCTTGGTGAAGTCCTCGACCGACAGGAACACCTCGCCGCGGACCTCCAGCAGGTCCGGTCGGTGATCGCCACTGAGCCACTGCGGGATGGCCTTGATCGTCCTGATGTTGTCGGTGACGTCCTCACCGACCCGGCCGTCGCCGCGGGTGGCGCCCTTGATCAACTTGCCCTGCCGGTAGACCAGGTCGATGGCCAGGCCGTCGATCTTGAGCTCGCAGAGGTAGCCGGACCGGTCGATCTGCTGCTGGCCGAGCTCGCGCACCGCCCGTTGCGCCCACCGGTCCACCTCGTCCCGGCTGAAGGCGTTGTCGAGACTGAGCAGTCGCTGCAGATGCTGGACCGGAGCGAAGCTCGACGCAGGCGGCGGACCCACCTTCTGGGTCGGAGAGTCAGGCGTCCGAAGGGTCGGGAACTGCTCCTCCAGCTCCTGCAACTCCCGCATCCGTTGGTCGAACTCGGCGTCGGAAAGGGTCGGCTGATCGAGGATGTAGTAGCGCCACCGCGCCTCGTCGAGTTGCTCGCTCAACTCGGCATGCCGCTGCCGCGCCTCAGTCGTCGGCTCGGTCGCGGTCACCCCGGCCGTGGCCGCGGGAATCTCGTCACTCTCGCTCACGGAGCCGAATCTACCGAGCCCCACCGACAGCACGCGCGGTGTCGGCATTGACGGCCACGACCTGTCGGATCGCCGATATTGGGCAGCGCTTTGTCAGTGCCTGGCTCTAGGCTCTCGCGGGCGGACGTCGGGTGCGCGTTCGGCACGGTCGATCGGCGAGCCCGGTCGACCTTTCGCAACGATGCGTTGGGAGTGATGGCTGCTGTGATCAGCCTGGTGCGGAATGCCTTTCGGGTCAGCCCCGGTGCGGTGGTGCTGACCGGCGTTTCGTCATTGCTTGCCGCCTTGCTGGCCGTGCTGATACCGATCCTGGTCGGCCGCGCCATCGGTGGCGCGCCGGATGCCGTCGATTCGGGACCGTCCGGCGGCTACCTGTTGTCACTCGGGATGCTGTTGGCGCTGTTGCTGGCCGGCAATCTGATCAACTTGATCGGTTCGACCGGTGCAGCCCTGACCGAGGGGCGGCTGGAGCAGGACTCCGACCTGCGGATCGGATGGGCACTTTCCCGGCATCCCGAGCTGAGCAGTGTTGATCATCCCGACGTGGCCAGCCGGTTGCAACAGGTCCGGCCGCGGCTGTGGGAGATCCGGATGGCGACCCGGATCCTGCTGGGGCCGGCATTGTCGCAGTTGCCGGCGCTGGTCGGTTCGGCCATCACCCTGGGCGTGATGCTGGCCTGGTGGGCGCCGCTGCCGCTGCTCGCCGCCTATGTGGTGGCTGCCGAGGTCACCCGCCGCTCGATCCTGGCGCAGTTCGACGTGTTCACCGGCCAGACCGACGCGCAGAAGCATGCCCAGTACGCCTTCGAGCAGGGTATGGGCAAGGCCGCGAAGGAGATCCGCATCTTCGGGCTGACCGACTTCCTGCGCGCCCGCGCCTGGGGGTTCAGCACCACCGCCTACGAGCCGTACTGGGCGATGCGCCGGCGCAGGACCCGATCGCTGATCGCGTTGTACGCCACCCGCGTCGGTGTCGCGGTGGCGATCGTGGCGTACGCAGGCTGGCGTGCCCAGTCCGGCATGCTCAGCCTGACCGCGCTGGCCACGGCACTACCGGTGGTGCTGACGATGGCCAACTCGGACGCCTGGATGTTTGCACAGCTGCAGCGCGGTATGTCGCCGCTGCGCTGGCTTGATCAACTCGCTCCCGCAACACTCTTCGACCGGGCCGCACCCGAACTGTCATCGGCCGTCCGCACCCGCCCACGCGATGACGCCAGCGAGCCGATCGTGGCGTCAGCTGTGGCTCCACCCGAGCCTCCGGCGCCGGAGATCATCTTCGACCAGGTCAGCTTCGGCTATCCGACCAGCGACAAGTTGATCTTGAAGGACTTCAACCTGGAGCTGCCGGCCGGGACCGCCACCGCGCTGGTCGGCGTCAACGGTGCCGGCAAGTCGACCCTGGTGAAGCTGCTCACCGGTGGCTATCTGCCCAGCGGCGGCCGGGTGTTGATCGACGGCGAGGATCTGGCCTCCTTCGACGAGGACCAGCGCTCGGCCTGGCAACGGCGGATCGCACCGATCACCCAGGACTTCCTGCGGTTGCCGCTGCGGGCCGGTGACAATGTCGAGCTGGGATCCGGACAGCCCTGGTCCGGCCGGATCGACGGGCCTGCTCCCGCGATCAGCGCCGAGCTGGAGCAGGTCGCGATCCGGGCCGGAATCGAGGATCTGGTGGATCGGCTGCCGGACGGTTGGGCGACGCCGCTGGACAAGTCGTTGCCCGGCGGCCGCGACCTTTCCGGTGGCGAGTGGCAGCGGATCGGGTTGGCCAGGGCGCTGCGTGCGGTCGAGAGCGGTGCCCGGTTGTTGATCTTGGACGAGCCGGCCGCCGCCCTCGATGTGGAGTCCGAGGCCCGGCTGGTCGACAGCTACCTGGACATCACCCGGCGACTGACTTCCTTGATCATCTCCCACCGGTTCTCGGTGGTCCGGCCGGTGCCGACGATCTGCGTACTGGAAGCCGGCCGGATCGTGGAGCGAGGCAGCCACGAGGAGTTGATGACGATCACCGGTGGTCGCTACCGCACTCTGTTCACCCTGCAGGCCAGCCGCTATCTGGCCACCATCGGCGATCAGGAGGTGGCCGGGCGATGAGGGTCTTCCGTACGTTGTGGTTGTGGTTCAGTACGGCGTTCCGGGCGGCCCCGGGGCTGACCCTGCTGATGAGCGCAACCACCATCGTCTCCTCGGTGCTCAGCCCGCTGACGGTGTTGGGGATCAAGATGGCCGTCGACGGTGCCGGCGGCGACGGTTCGCTGCTGCCCGGGATCGCGGTGTTCGGCGGATCGCTGCTGCTGAGTGCCCTCGCCGGAAGCATCGCCGGACCGGTCGGCGACACCCTGGACGAGCGGGTGTTGCGCTATGTCCGCGATGATCTGATCCGGCTGACCTCGGGCATCCCGTCGATTGCCCACCACGAGCATCCGGAGCTGGCCGACCGGGTGGCGCTGATCGAGCGGGACGCGTACCAGCTCGGCGGCATCTTCCGGCTGCTGTCGGTGATCGGCGCGGTCACCAGCTCGATCACGGTGATCGCCATGCTCTCGTCGGTGTCGCCGTGGTTGATCTTGCTGTTGGTGCTCGCCGTGGGCACCGCGGCGATCCAAGCGGCGGGGATGCACCGGCGCAATGCGTTGTGGCGCAGCAATGAGCGCTACCGACGGCTGGCCACCAAGATCATCGACCTGCTCACCGATCCGGCGGGCGCGATCGAGGTCCGCAGCTTCGGGCTGAGTCGTCCGCTGTTGGAGATCGCTCACCATGCCCACGCGAGCCGGCACCGCCCGTACTACGGGGTGACCGTCCGCTTCGCCCGGCTGACCGCGATCGGCTGGGTCATCTACGGGCTCGGCTACGCCCTGGCCGTGTTGTGGGTGTTCAGCCGAGTCCGCGCCGGCACGTCATCGCTGGGCGACCTGACGATGGTGTTGCTGATCGGTCCACAGATCAACACCACGGCGGCCGCGATCACCAGCAACGTCACCATGGTGCTGACCTCGTTTCAGGTGTTCGATCGCTACGCCTGGCTGCGGGCCTGGTCCGATGATCATGACTGGAGCGACAGTGTCGGCCGCCCGCCGGCGGTATTGCACCGCGGCATCGCCCTGGAGAAGGTCGGCTTCCGCTATCCGACCGTGACAGCGGACGGCAGCGGCGAGGAAGCACTGCGGGAGATCGACCTGCTGCTGCCGGCCGGCAGCACGATCGCCCTGGTCGGCGACAACGGCGCCGGCAAGTCGACCCTGGTCAAGCTGCTGGCCCGGCTCTACGACCCGACGTCGGGACGGATCACGGTGGACGGCGTACCGCTGTCCGAGCTGGACCCGTCGGCGTGGCGGGAGCGGATCTCGGCCGGCTTCCAGGACTTCGCCCGGTTGGAGTTCGTGGCCGGCGATTCGGTCGGAGTCGGCGACCTCGCCCATCGTTCTGATCAGCAATTGCTGGATCGCGCGGTGGTGGCGGGCAACGCCGAAGACGTGATCAAGGACCTGCCGCAGGAGTTGCAGACCCAGTTGGGGGTCCGGTTCGACGGCGGGGTGGCGCTGTCCGGTGGGCAGTGGCAGCGGCTCGCGTTGGCCCGAGCCTTCATGCGGCCGCAACCGCTGCTGATGATGTTGGACGAGCCGACCGCGGCGCTCGATCCTGAGGCCGAGCAGGCGATCTACGACCAGTACGCGCGGACGGCGAAACGGCTGGCGGCCGAGACCGGCGCGGTGACCGTGCTGGTCTCCCACCGGTTCTCCACGGTCCGGATGGCCGATCTGATCGCGGTGGTCGCCGACGGTCTGATCGTCGAGTTGGGTTCGCACGAGGAGCTGCTCGCGGCCGGCGGGCGCTACGCCGAATTGTTCGAGTTGCAGGCCCATGCCTACCGCTGACCGGCCGCACGCCGGTGATCAGTCGGCCACAACCGACGGCGGCGGCCGGCACCCGCCGCCGGGAATTCCGTAGGCTCATGGCCATGCCGCAGCGCAGCCCACGGTTGGCCAGGTCAGCCGCTCAGACCGAACTCGCCGCTGCCCTGGCCGCGCTCCGTCGGCAGTTGCACGTTGCCGACGGCTTCTCGCCCCAGGTGCAGGCCGAGGCCGCCGAGGCGGCATCGCTCGGTCTGGATAGCGACGCGCTCGACCTGCGAGAGATCGAGTTCTGCACCATCGACCCGGCCGGTTCGACCGATCTCGATCAGGCCCTGCACCTGAGCCGGGACAGCGACGGGCTGCTGGTGCGTTACGCGATCGCCGATGTCGGCTGGTTCGTCCGACCCGAGCGGGCCATCGATCAGGAGGCTCGCCGTCGCGGGCAGACGCTCTATGCACCGGACGATCGGGCGCCGCTGCATCCGACCGTGCTCTCGGAGGATGCCGCCTCGCTGCTGCCGGGGCAGGACCGGCTGGCCTACGTCTGGCAGTTCCGACTGGACTCGGACTACCGAGCAGGCGACGTCAGCCTCGAGCGTGCGGTGGTCCGCTCCCGCCGGCAGTGGAACTATCAGGACGCACAACGGGCCGCCGATCGGACGGACGCACCGGAGTCGTTCCGACTGCTGCTGGAGTTCGGCGAGGGCCGGGCTCGGCTGGAGTCGGAACGCGGCGGTGCGAGTCTGAATTTCCCGAACGGCGAGGTCGTGCTGACCGAGCGCGGCTACGTGATCGAGCGCCGGACGCCGTTGCCGATCGAGGACGCCGGCGCCCAGCTGTCGCTGATGACCGGGATGGCTGCCGCCAAGATCATGCTCGATGGTGGGATCGGCATCCTGCGGACGATGCCGCCGGCCGAGCCGACGGCGATCGAGGACTTCCGCCGACAGACCCGAGCACTCGGATTGCCCTGGCAGGACGGCGTCGCCTACGGCGACTACCTGCGCGACCTGGACCGTTCGCAGCCGCGGACGCTGGCCGTCCTGCAGGCAGCGACGTCGCTGTTCCGCGGCGCCGGTTACCGCGCCTTCGACGGTGCCCCGCCGGATCAGTTCGAGCAGGCCGCGATCGCGGCGCCGTACGCTCATGTCACGGCGCCGATCCGGCGGCTGGTCGATCGGTTCGGTCTGGCCGTCTGCGATGCGTTGATCCATCGGCGGCCGGTGCCGGGCTGGGCTCGGGAGGCCCTTGCCACACTGCCGGAGATCATGTCCGGCAGTGATGATCTTGCCGCCCGGTTGGACTCCGGCGCGCTGAACCGAGTCGAGGCGGCGCTGCTGAAGGACCGTACCGACGACACCTTCGAGGCCGTCGTGTTGTCCCGTAAGGACGAACGCCGGCGGATCCAGCTGACCGACCCGGTCGTGGTGGCGAGTCTGAACGGCACCGGTGAACCGGGTGATCAACTTCGGGTTCGGCTGGTCTCGGCCGATGTGGCCACCGGCGAGACCTCCTTCGAACCAGCTTCCTGAGTCGGGTCGTGACGCGGTCGCCCGGTCAGTCGGCGAGCTGATCGGTGACGATGTCGGCGGCCTTGTGTACGGCGCGGAGCGCGTTCACTGCCGACCGCTGATCGAAGCGGGCCAATCCGCAGGCAGGCGTGAGGATGATCCGACCGGCGACGTCGGGTTCCAGTCCGAGGGCCCGGGTGGCACGAAGGACCCGCTCGGCGACCCGGTCCGCCGACCACTGGCGTTGGGTTGCCTCGCCGGTGGCGGTCGACAGCGCACCCGCGCCGAGCCAGAGGCCGTCGGTCATCGCCTGGCCGATCACATCCCAATCTCCCGTACGGAGTTGATCAAGATCGACCGCGACGCCACCCAAGCCGGCGTCCTTGATCAACTTCACCGGTACGTTCGGTGCACACGAGTGCAGCCAGGTGCGCGGCAAGGCGGCGACAACGTCGCTGTGCAAGACTTCTGAGCCGGTCGCCGAGGCGCCGGTGGGCGTTTCCGCCTCGGTTTGAGGGCGTCGTTCGGCGACCTCCAGAGGCGTACCGGACTGCTCCGCGGAGACAGCGGGCTGACCACTCAGGTCAGCCCCGCCGGTATCGGTAGGCCGCGGGTGATCGCGGTGACGACATCGGTCAGACGCTCGCTCACCTCGGGCAGGTCGACCCGTCGATGGTGGGAGAAGCCGCTGGCGGTCGGGATCTCGCCGGCCAGCACGGCCGGCAGCAGCGGCTCGTCCAGCTGGACGATCAGCTCGAGCTGTGGCAGCCGCCGACCAAGATCGACAACGAGCTCGCCGATCCCCTCGGCCAGCGACTGGCCGAGGTCCCGGCGGGCTCCATGATCAGCCAGAGTGCGATCGCCGCGAGGCCGTTCCACCGATGCGGACAACGTCCACGGACCGCAGAAGGCGATCTTGAAGGGCCCGGCGTAGTCCTGCACCGCCTCCTCGAGCTGATCAAGATCATCGCGGAGCGTTGCCCGCGCCCGCAGTTGATCACGCCCGGGCGCATCGGTCAGCCGCCAGCCGGCCGGCTGCAGATCGGCGGACAGCCCGGAGAGGACGGCGACGCCGCGTCCGATCATGCCCGACCCGACACCGCGTGCCGGCAGCTCGGGCAGGTACGGCAGCTCCGGGCACTCGGCGAAGTTGATCTTGAGTGCCTCGGCAAGGTCGGTACCCGGAAAGGAGCCGATGCCGGTACTGCGGATGGGCGCGAATTCGTCAGCCATGATGTCTTTCCCCTAGCTGGTCGTTGGTTGGGGTGGTGCTCCGGCAAGCTCGGCGCCGGTCCGCTGAGTCGCGCCGCAGCCCGCACCACATGATCGCCGTCGGTGTGCTTGCCGAGCCTGGCCGCGCCGGCCGATCCGGGCCGGCCGATCCGGGCCGCGCTGTAGGTGGAGATCGGTCGAGCCGCGCTCAGGCTCGGGCTGCTGAAATGGTCGCGCTGCCGACCACCCGATCATGGTCGTAGTAGACAACCGCCTGTCCGGGAGCAACCCCGGTGAGCGGCTCATCGAGCTGCACCAGGATGGAATCGCCGTCGACCTGGACCCTCCCCGGTACCGGCGCTCCATGGGCTCGGACCTGGATCTGCGCCGGCCAACGGCCCGGACGCATCGCCTGGGTCCAGGTCGGGCGGAGCGCCTCGATCGTGCGCACGTCCAGCGCATCCCGCGGGCCGACGGTGACAGTGTTGTTCACCGGCGAGATGTCGAGAACGTAGCGAGGCTTGCCGTCGCCGGCCGGGGTGCCGATCCGCAGGCCCTTGCGCTGGCCGATGGTGAAGTGATGAGCGCCGTCGTGTTCGCCCAGCCGCTGCCCGTCCTGGTCGACGATGCTGCCCGGCTTGCTGCCCAGCCGCTGATCCAGGAAGCCTGCCGTGTCGCCGTCGGCGATGAAGCAGATGTCGTGGCTGTCCGGCTTGTCCGCCACCGCGAGTCCGCGACGCTCGGCCTCGGCCCGGACCTCACTCTTCTGCGATCCGCCCAGCGGGAAGTACGAGCGCTGCAACTGGCCCTGATCGAGCACGCCCAGCACGTACGACTGATCCTTGCCGTCATCGACCGCGCGATGCAGCCGGACACCATGATCATCTCGGACCAGCCGGGCGTAGTGGCCGGTGCAGACGGCATCGAAGCCGAGCGCGATCCCCCGCTCCAGCACCGCGGCGAACTTGATCTTCTCGTTGCACCGGACACAGGGATTCGGAGTCCGGCCGGCGGCATACTCGGCGACGAAGTCGTCCACCACGTCTTCGATGAAGCGATCGGAGAGATCCCAGACGTAGAACGGGATGCCCAGCACGTCGGCAGCCCGCCGGGCGTCATGGGCGTCCTCCTTCGAACAGCACCCACGGGCGCCGCTGCGGAAGGAGAGCGGATTCTTCGACAGCGCCAGGTGTACGCCGGTGACGTCGTGCCCGGCTTCGACCGCGCGGGCAGCGGCAACCGCCGAATCCACCCCGCCGGACATCGCAGCCAGCACCTTCATCTGATGACCTCTCCCTGTTCACCCGACCGGGCCCGTGCCCGTGCTCGTTCCTCGGTCCGGCGTCGCACCGGCCGGTGCCATTGTCGTCGTCAGGCCAGCAGAGTCAAAGCTGGATGCCCGAGCGGTCCGTCCGAAGCACGCCTCCAAGCGCAGTTCGGCCACCGTTCGCCAACCTGCACGGCCCGGTCAGGACGCCGTTCCGGAGGCTCGACGGGCCCGCTGAACCGCATCCGGCAGTACGGCAAGCAGGTGATCGATGTCGGCGGCTCCGGTGGTGTGTCCGAGCGAGAACCGCAGCGACGAGCGGGCCTGTTCACGCGACCGCCCCATCGCCTCCAGTACGTGGCTGGGTTGCGACACCCCGGCGGTGCAGGCCGATCCGGTGGACGAGTCGATGCCGGCCTGGTCCAGCAGCATCAGCAGGTCGTCGGCCTGACAGCCAGCGAAGGAGATGTTGGCGATACCGGGCAGGCTGCCAGCCGGATCGCGGACCCCGTTCAGCTCGGTTCCATCGATCGTCAGTGCGCCGGTGATCAACTTCTCCCGGTGGCCGCGCAGCCGCCCGACCTCGGCAGCCAACTCGTCAGTGCTGATCTTGATCGCCGCCGCGCAGCCGGCGGCAGCGGCCACGTCCAGGGTGCCGGAACGAAGATCACGTTCCTGCCCACCGCCGTGCTGCACCGGCGCGAGTTCGAGCTCTTTCCTGGCCAGCAGGGCACCGATGCCGACCGGGCCGCCGAACTTGTGCGCCGACAGCGACAGCGCGTCCAAACCCGAGGACGCGAAGTCGATCGGCAGCTGGCCGACTGCTTGCACGGCGTCGGAGTGAACCAACACCCCGGCCTTCCGAGCCAGACCGGCAACCTGCTCGATCGGCTGCACGACGCCGGTCTCGTTGTTGGCCCACATCACCGTCACCACAGCGATCCGGTCGGCTACACCTTCGATGACCGTCCGAAGTTGATCAAGGTCGACCCGGCCGTCGCGGGAGACACCGAGCCACTCGACCCGGGCCGAGCCGTCCGCGGCCAGGGCCTGCGCGGTTTCCAACACAGCATGGTGTTCGACGGTCGAGGTGACCACCACCACGTCGTCGGCTCCCTGCGCGTTGCGGGCCCGTACCGCACCAGACATGATCAAGTTGTCGGCCTCGGTGGCACCGGAGGTGAAGATCACTTCGGCCGGCTGCGCGCCGAGTGCGGCGGCGATCAACTCCCGGGACTCCTCCAGCACCCTGCGGGCGTCGCGGCCGGAGCTGTGCAGCGAGGACGGATTGCCGACCCGGGTCAATTCCGCGGTCATCGCCTCGATCGCCGCGCGCCGCATCGGCGTGGTCGCGGCATGATCAAGATAGGTCCGCTGCTGCACCGCACCAGCGTACTCAGCGACCGGCGAGGAGTCCGATGTCACCGTGCACGGCGCCCACCGGACCTGGCGTCGCACCGGCGCGTCGCCCGTCCGCCCGGCGGAGCGGAGGGTTCAGCGGGCCGTCAGCGGCAGCCAGTCGAGCACCTGCCGGATCTCGGCATCCCACAGTCCCCACTCGTGCTCGCCCGGGACGAACGAGGTGTGGACCGGATGACCGGCGGCCTCGAGGGCGCCGACCAGCTTGCGGTTGTCCGGCTCCAACGCGTCCTCGGTCCCGCACCCCACGTACCACCGCGGGCTGTGCTCGGGATCGACGTTCTGCAGCAGGGAGAACAGATCCGCGCTGTCCGGCACCGGGCCGTCGTCGAAGATCCGCTCGAACATCCGCGGATCGTCCGGCCTGATCCGCCCGGTCCGCAGCCCGGTCAGGTCGACCGCGCCGGAAAGGCTGGCTGCTGCCGCGAACCGCTCCGGTTGGGTCAGCGCCCACTTCAGCGCACCGTAGCCACCCATCGACAGGCCGGCCACGAAGGTGTCCTCGCGGCGATCGGAGACCCGGAAGAAGCTGTGCACCAGGGCGGGCAATTCTTCGGACAGGAAGGTCCAGTACCGGCCGCCGTAGGCCTGGTCGGAGTAGAAGCTGCGGTGGACCTGGGGCATCACCACGGCCAGCCCGAGCGGGGCCGCGTACCGCTCGATCGAGGTACGCCGCAGCCAGGTCGTGTCGTCGTCGCTCAGTCCGTGCAGCAGATACAGCACCGGCGGCAGCGCGTCCCCGACCCGTCCGGTCATGCCGATCTGGGTCTCGGTCTGCTGCGGCAGGATCACCGTCATCGACGTGCTGAGTCCGATCGCGTCGGAGTAGAAGTCACAGCGGAGATGGGCCATGGCGGTCAGCCTTCCATGACCCATCCACCGGACCGGTTCCGGCCCGCCGCCTCAGCGCCGGAGACGTTGACGGATCAGCACTCCCGCTCCGGCCGACAGCAACACGACACCGAGTGCCAACGGCAGCAGCCCGGGCCCGCCGGTCTCGGCCAATTGACCGCTGGTCGGTCCGGTCGACGGCGTCGATGCGGCGGCCGGGTCGCGGCTCGAGGTGGCGGACGGTCGGCCGACATCGCGCGATCCCTGGCTCGGACGCTCTGGCACCGAGGTCGGCTTCCGGGGCGGATCGTCGGTGGGTTGGTCGGTCGGCTTCGGCTTGCTCGTGGCCGTCGGTTCATCGGTCGCGGGCGGGTCGTCAGTCGGCCTGGTCGGTGGCGGGGTGGTCGGTGGCGTGTCCTGGGCTGGCAGGCTGTCACCGCCGAGGAACGCCTCGTCGGCCTCGGTGCCGTACTCGACCACGTCGTTGCGCGATGCCGTCACGGTGCCGGGCAGTTGCGGGTAGTCCCGTTTGAAGGTCGCCGCCTTCATCTTGTCCCGCGGTGACCGGGCGAAGTCGACGCCGCCGGCCACACCGACCGTGATCGTGTACGTCTCGTCTCCGTCGGTGTACTCCCGGGTCACCTCGTACTGGACGGTGGTGAACTCCTTGCGCATCTCTTCCCAGACATCGTTCGGGTCCCATGGAGTCCGCGCCGGCCAGCGCTTGATGTTGCCGCTGTCAATGATGTCGTGGAAGGCACCCGGATGCTGCCAGTCGCGTTCGCGGATCCACTCTGCCGCCACCCGGCTGGTGTAAACCCGCCGCAGATCGGCGTACTCGGGGTTGTTGTTCACCGCCTTCTCCACCTCGGGGACCACGTACTTCAGGTACTGCTGATGGTTGTAGTCCAGGGTCGCCTCCGAGGCGTTGCAGGACTGACCACCCGGCGGCGGAGTGTCGTAATCCATCCGCTCGGCCGACACCTTCAGCGGCGCGTCCAGGATGAACAACTCGTCCCCGCGCTGGCGCACCACGGCCGGCTTCGGTTCGATCCAGAACCGCACGCCGGGATAGCAGAGGCTGTGGTTCTCCAGCTTCAACGCATCCCAGAATTTCTTCCCCGACGGGGTGTTGGGATGCATCAGCCGTACGTTGTCCCGCTTCATCTGCAGATCGGCCTGCAGCAGCACCCGACCGGCGTCGGTCTTGGCGAACGACTTGTCGATGATCTTGTCCGGCTGGTCCGGGTTGAGGTTGACCCAGAACGTCTCGCGCGGCAGAGCCAGCCAGGTGTAGAAGGCGTCCGAGGACAGCTGGGCTGCCGCCAGCCCGCCGTAGCCCGGTGCCACGGTATCGTCGCCGGCCTCATCGGAGTCCTCGAAGCCCGGAATCTCGTTGGCGCGGAAGGCGTAGTTCAGGCCCTTCGGATCGTCGGACAGATAGCGCAGTTCCATCGAGGTCCAGTCGATGCCGCCGGGCTTCGGCGGCGGCGCGGCCCGCGGACCGGACTCACGCCAGAGTTGCCGGTTGGCGTCCTGGTACGACTTCGCCTCACCGACGCCCTTGCCGGTGCGGTTCACCAGGTCGGGCATCGCGCCCTTGGACGGCCGGTTCGGGTCGGTGGTGAAGAGCTTGCTGGCCGGCGATCCCTTCTTCGGCGCGGACCGGTTCACCTGCTCCGCGCTGGCCTGGTAGTGCGCCGGCTCCCGACCACCGTTGCTGGTGACGAACTTGGTGGTGGCCTTGGTCGGCTTGCGTGAATTGATCTGCTGGACGTCGACGCCGGTCTTCGCCTTGACGTCGCGATCCACCAGCACCTGGCCACGATCCGTGCCGCTGTAGGCCTTGGCGTCCAAGGCCGCCTTCAACTTCGGGTTGTAGAAGTCGTAGCGCCGATTGTTGATCGGCTTGCCGTCCGGCCCCTCGATGCCGGCCTGGCACCACCAGTCGTCACCCAACAGTCCCAACTGCTCGACCAGGTATTTCTCGAAAGCCTTGCCCTTGGCGTCATTGGCCTGGTTCGGGATGTAGGTGTTCAGCCACTTGCTCCAGGGCAACGGATTGCTCGGCTTCTTCTTGATCTCGCCGTTCTTCCACTTCTCCAGGTCGGAGGCCTTGTCCTCGTTGTACTTGTTGAATCGCGCACCGGCCCGCTTGCGCCACAGTTCCTTGAACTCGGCCTCGCTGGTCGCCTTCTCCGGGTCGTACTGCTGGTAGTCCGAACCCAGCTCGAGCAGGTCGTCGGCCGACATGGCCATGTCTCGGATGACTTCGGCCGGGTTCTCGTAGGAGAACTTGCGCGTCGAGTCCAGCGAGGACTTGTTGTTCGAACCCAGACCGGGAATCTTGCTGCGGTCGGTGAGCGGCTTGCCCTTCAGGTCGGGAAAGACGTCCCGGCAGAGTTTCCCGCCGATCGGATCGCCGGGTTTCGCCCACGCCGGCGGCGCCCAGCTGATCAGGGTCGTGGCGAGCCCGAGGGCCATGGCCACGATCAACAAGCGAACGCTGTACCTCGACGACGACTGGGCTCTGCTCACCACGACATACGTCCTTCGAACGCATCGGAACGGGGATCAACGGGCCAACGGGGATCAGCTGGCCAACGAAGATCAACTGGGCAAGGGGAAGCTTGTACCGGGCGGGATATTAGCCACCCGACAGGGCCACCCGCCACGGTTTTGGTTCCTTGATCATTCAGATGTTGAGCAGGCGGAAGTCATCGCCACAACTACCGCTTTGAACCCGAGCCGACGCGCCACCAACGAGAGAGCTGGACCCGGCCAGACAAGTTGATCATGAACAGCACCACTGCTGACCGTAGGGCTCCGCTCGTCGGGAAAGTTGATCTTGGAACGGGGCATCAGCTACGGGGCACGGCGCCAGGGTCCGTGGTACGCCCTCGGTTACGCTGCCGATCATGGTCTCAGGAGGATCCGAGCAGCGGCTGCAGGATTGGCTGGACGAGTTGCCACCACGGCTGGACGGACTGCGTGACTTCGTGCTGCCCGCCGCGGTTCGGCTCGACTTCAGCCCGGAATCGCTTCCGCTGCTGGAACGTGCGTTGATCGAGGATGCCGAGCTCGTCCGGTCCCAGGAGCCGATCGCCGGCTACCTGGGCGAGACGTTGATGCGGATCGGCGGTGGTGGTTGG
>DATCVL010000284.1:0-15471 GCA_036566865.1 Microlunatus sp. | reverse complement strand
AGACCAGCAGCAGGATCAGGTCGAGGGTGACGGCAACCCCGGCCATCGATACGCCGAAGTTGGGCACCGAATTCGGTTCGATCCGGCGCAGCAGCGCATAGGAGAAGGTGAACGTCGCGGTGAACGCCGCCAGCGTCAGTTTCTGCACCCGGTCCCGGTACCAGAGCCGCATGAACCGGGCGGACAGGGTGCCGGTTGCCATCTGCACGACGAGCACGCCGATGGTCACGACCAGTCCGATCAGGCCGACCATGGCGCCGACGATGGCGGCCAGCACGCTGCTTGCGGTTCCCGAGGAATAGGACCAGTCGGTCGGCAGCTTCAGGCTCCCCTCCAACCTCAGATCCAGCTGGGACAGCAGCAGCCCGATGATGCCGCCCATCAGCGGGACCACCCACATGCTCTGCCGTACATGCTGGCGGACCTGGAAACGTCTCGCCCACGAGATCATCACCATCACCTCACTGTCCCTTTCGGGCCCAGAGTCAACCTCGGGCCCAGACCGCCGTCGTGCCCAAACTCAACGGGCTCCGCCGGCCGGGCTCAGATCAGGCCGATGGTGCTCGCACGCTTCACCGCCGCGTCCCGATTCGGCGCATCCAGTTTCCGATAGATGTTCCGCAAATGTGTCTTGAGCGTATTCACCGAGACGTAGAGCGCGTCAGCAATCTGGTCGTTGCCGAGCCGGCTGGGCAGATATTCGAGCACGATCATCTCCCGTGGGGTCAGCTGTTCCATCAGATCATCCTTTTCCGGACTGTGCGCGTCAGTGACCGGCGTGCCGTCCAGCAGCATCCGGGCCCGGTGCAGACGTTGAACCGGCGCAGCGGTCCGGAGCAGTCCCAGCGCCCGCGGCGCCTCGACGAACGGGAGGAACAGACCTTCGGACTCGGCACGCATGGCCGCATCCGCGATCTGCCGACCGGCCGCACCGGTATGACCCTCGAGCGAGGTCAGCACCGCCTCACGAAGATCATGTTCCAGCCAGCCACGTAGATCGCCGGCGGGTGGCTCCCACTTGTCGAGGACGCCGCGCGCGCCGACAAGATCATCAGCGGCGATCAGCACATCGAAGGATCCTGGCGGCGCCGGATCGCGGTTTGCGTCGAGCAGCCGCCGCGCCTGCCGCAACGACCCGGATCGAAGCAGCAGTTGGGCTTCCAGCGTTCCCCGCCAACTCTCGATCACCGGCCGACGTACGACCGGAAAGGTGTCGGCCCGCAGCTCCTCCAGGGCTCGTTCGGCACCGTCGACGACGGCGACGTGGCGGACCTGCTGCAGCTGCACGAGTTCCTCGTACGCCGGTCGGCGGCATCTGCGGACGCAGGATGCGGCCGCGCCCAGATGGATCCCGGCCGCGCCCACCTCGAGCCGATCGAGCTGAACCATGGCCAGCGCCAGATGTGCGCAGACCACCGCCATCTGATCCATGGCATTGGCCGCACGCGCGGTATCGAGTGCCGTCATGGCGAGCTTCTCGGCATCGGCCAGGTGACCCGCCCACGCGCGAACCAGGGCGAAGGTGCCCAACGCATTCACCCGCCACAGCGGATACTTCAGACCGGGTAGCTCGAGGGCCCGTTCGAATCCGCGCGCACTCGATTCCAGGTCACCGGCAAAGAAGTCGGCCACGGCCGACAACACCGTCGCCATCGCCTCGCAGGAATCTGCACCACCGACCCCGCCGAAGTCCGGCACTGACGACGGGTCGACCCGAGGCAGTGCTCGCAGGACGCCGTCGGTCAGGCTTCGCATCTCGGCCAGCGGCAGGAAGGAGAATCCGAGTGCCGCCGCGAGAGTGTCGATCGCGATCCGCTCCCCGGGCGTCAGATCATCGCGTCGGGCCAGGGTGCGATAGGTCTCGGCGGCGGCGGTGAAGTCATCCGCGCCGACCTGGGCGGCCAGCAGATGGATCGCCACCAGCGGCTCCGGCGCGTCGGCCGAGTCGTGGACGACGGCCAGGTGGCGCACCAGGGTCGCGATCTCACCCTCCTCGTACAGCCGGTACCCCCGGTCGGCCAGCACCGCGAACGCCTGCTGGTACGCGCCGGCGGCGAGCAGTTGGTCGATCCCGCTCCGGTACTGGTGGTGATCGAGCAACCAGGAAGCAGCTGCTCGCCGGCACAGCATCTCCGCCGCAGGGTCCTCGGCCGCCAATTCGGATCGGAGCAGGTCGGCGAACAGCTGGTGATATCGAAAGCGTTCGTGCCACGGAGTCGTTCTGAGCAAGAAGAAACCGTGATCGGCCACCCAGGCAAGGGTTGACCGCGCATCCGGATCCCCGGTCACCGCCGCACACAAACCCGGCGTCAGCGACTCCAGGATCGAGGTCCGGAGCAGGAACGAGCGGGTGCGCTCGTCCAGGCCCTGCAGCACCTCACCGGTCAGGTAGTCGACGATCAGTCGGTCGTCGCCGGCGAAGCGTTCGATGAAGACGTCGACATCGACGTCCGGCCCGAGCGACAACGCGGCCATCTGCAGACCTGCGGCCCAACCGCCGGTGCGAGCGACCAAGGCTTCGGCCTGTTTCGCTGTGAGGCGTCGACCCAAGGAGTGCTCGATCATGGCCGTGGCCTCGTCGGCGTCGAAGGCCAGCTCGGCCGACCGGAGGAGCACGAGGTCGCCGGCCAGTCGTAGTCGTTCCAGCCCGATCGGTACGTCCCATCTCGAGGCGACAACCACACGGACGTTGTCGGACAACTGCAGCAGGAGCTGAGCCAGGTCGTCGACGACCTCGCGGTTCGACACCTGGTGCAGGTCATCGAGCACCAGCACGACCGAGGTGGGCAGGTTGGCGAGCTCGACGGCCAGTGCGTCGACGAAGGTGGCGCCGAGCCTGTGACCACCGACCGCGGCGAGACGGGCGATCGACGGGTCGAACCTACGATGCACCGCGTGCAGCGCCGCGACGAGGTCGCGGGCCAGTACGGAGGCGTCGTTGTGCGCGTCGTTCAACGCGAGCCAGGCGGGATCGTACGCACTGGACCACTGCGACATCAGCACGGATTTCCCGGCTCCCGCGGGCGCCACCAGCAGCCCGACGCCGGCGCCTGGAACCGACTCGAACAGTCGCGTCAGTCGCGGTCGATCGGTCTTTCCCCGAGATGCCGTTGGTCCGCCCGCTCCAGAAGGCTTCGGCATCGTTCCAGGTTGGCACAACAGACCGGGCTGCCGCTGCCGAACCGACCATTCCATAGCTCGCGGCAGCGAAAGCGAGCGACCACCTCCGAGCCGGTGGTGGCCGATTCATCACCCGGCAAGGATGATGACCTCGAGTCGGCACCTTCATAGGTTCGAGTTGGTCATACACCAACGGGTGGCCCTCGACTCTAGGAGCAGACCATGGCGACATCGGTAGGCGCCGGCCAGCAAGCCCAGCCGGCGGACGTTTTCGTTGTCTTCGGGATCACCGGCGACCTCGCGAAGGTGATGACCTTCCGATCGCTGTACCGGCTCGAGGCCCGCGGACTCCTGAACTGCCCGATCCTCGGCGTCGCCGCGGACGACTGGACCGTCGATCAGGTCATCCAGCGCGCCCGGGAGTCGATCGAGGGCACCGGCGAACCGCTCGATCCGGCCGTCTTCGACCGGTTCGCCGCGCGACTGTCGTACGTCAGCGGTGACTTCACCGACGACGACACCTATGCCCGGGTCGGCGACGCGATCAAGGACGCCGACACTCCGGTCTTCTACCTGGAGATCCCGCCGTTCCTCTTCGGCACGGTGGTCAAGGGCCTGACCAATGCCGGGCTGACCAAGACCGGTCGGGTGGTGGTGGAGAAACCGTTCGGTCACGATCTCGAGTCCGCGCGGGCCCTGGCCGCTGAGCTGCACCAGTACGTCGACGAGTCGCAGCTGTATCGCATCGACCACTACCTGGGGAAGATGGGCCTCGAAGAGATCCTCTACCTCCGCTTCGCCAACACGATCTTGGAACCGGTGTGGAATCGCAACTACGTCAAGTGCGTGCAGATAACCATGGGCGAGAGCTTCGGGGTGGATGACCGCGGCCACTTCTACGATCCGGTCGGCGCCTTGCGGGACGTGGTGGTGAACCATCTGATGCAGGTCGTCGCGGCCGCCGCGATGGAAGCACCGTCCCGGGGCGACCCACGATCGATCAAGGAAGCCCAGGTGGCGCTGTTCTCCTCCATCGTCGAGGCCGACGCCGCGCACTACTGCCGCGGTCAGTACGAGGGCTATCTCGGCGTCGACGGGGTCGCACCCGAGTCCACAACCGAGACCTACGCCGCGCTGCGGTTGGAGATCGAGAACTGGCGCTGGTCCGGCGTCCCGTTCTTCATCCGCACCGGCAAGCGGCTGGCGGCGACCCAGACCGAGCTCCGGCTCGTGTTCAAGAACTCCCCTCGGCTGGGATTCTGGCCGGCCGAGCTCCACCCGGAGCCGGACCAGGTCGTGATCAAGCTGGACCCGTCCACCGGGGTCAGGATCGTGGTCGACGCCCATCGGGCCGATGTCGCGGGCGCCGCCCCGATCGAGTTGGACATGGAGTTCGCGGCCGAGGGCGGCGAGGGTCCGACACCTTATGAGGTGCTGCTGCACGCCGCCATGCACGGCGACAGCACCCGCTTCGCCCGGCAGGACGGTGTCGAGGAGACCTGGCGGATCATGCAACCCCTGTTGGACGCACCGCCACCCGTGCTCTCCTATCAGCCGGGGTCCTGGGGACCCGCCGCCGCCGATGCACTGACGGCCGAATACGGCGGCTGGCACCTTCCCTGGTCGCCGACCTGATCCGGCCCCACGGCCGAACCGCGTCCGACCCATATCGCGGCGGCGCCTGGCTACAGCGACGTCGTCAGCCCCGGCCCGAGCAGGATCGCGATGTCGTTGGCCTGAGGGTCCGGTCGCTCCTGATCGGTGACCGGAATGAGTCGGCCGTCGGCCCGGATCGTGAACAGCAGATCGGATCCCGCCGGGAGCGGATCTCGGCCGCGCCGGGCTGCGATGTGCTCCCCTGTTCCGTGACGCTGCAGAACCGCGGGCCGATTCAGGGCTTCGTCGAACAACGGTTCCCTGCCCGTGAAGGGTGCGACGACGCCATGACTGGGTTGGGGTGGCCGCAGCCGGTAGATCGGGCCGTCGACGCTCTCCCGCAACATCATCGAGGAGAGCGCGTTGAAGTCGTCCTCGTTGGTGAGCAGCAGCACCATGTTGACTCCCTCGAGCAGCGCACCGCCTTCGGTGGCAGCCGCCAGCAGCTCACCGGGGGTGAGCTCGAGGCCGGCGTCCTTGATCTTCTGGCGTTGCGTATCGACCCCGGCCCACATCAGCACGTCCAGTCCGGCCGATCTGAGGGCGGTGCCGAGTTCGATCACCCATGGGTCGCCGCCCACCAGCAGCGGACGGGTCCGAGACGCGCGGACGACGCGCAACCACTTGGCGACCGGCGCCGCCGTCAGGCCGTACAGCGTCACCGTCAGCACGATCACCAGGAAGGTGACCGGCAAGATCTTCTCCGCCCCGCCGATACCCTTCGCCGCCAGGGCCGGGGCGAAGGTGGACGCGGTCGCTGCCGCGACGATTCCGCGCGGAGCCATCCAGCCGATGAAGCCACGCTCGCCGCGGGTCAGATCGGTTCGCAGCGTCGAAGCCCATGCGACGAGCGGCCTGGCGATCAGGACGAGTGCAGCCACCAGCCCCAGGGTCGGCAGGAACAGGTGCCGCAGCGACGCGGGGGTGACCGTGGCGGAGATCGATATGAACAACAGGCCGATGATCAGCTGGACCACGGTCTCGAAGAAAGGGCGGCGGGCAGGGATGTCGAACGCTTTCAGGTTGGCCGCGGTGAGCCCCATCACGATCGCGCCGATCAGCCCGGTGTCCTCGCGGATCAGATCGCAGACGGCCGCAACACCGATCACCGTGGCCAGTTGAGCGGTCGTACCGAGCACCTCGCCGAGCTTGAGGATGCGCAGCAGGAAGACCAGCACCAGGGTCCCCGCCAGTCCGCCGACCAGGCCGACCGCGAGACTCGCCAGGAACTGAACGAGGTCGCTCTGGTGTCCGTCCTCGGCATTCGCGACGATGGCGTGAAACACCACGGCCCCGAGGATGGCGCCGACCGGATCGATCAGTGATCCTTCCCATGCCAGGATCCGTTGGAGTCGCTCGCGCGGTCGGACGAAATTCAGCAACGGCCCCACCACCGTCGGCCCGGAGACGACCAGGATGGCGCCGATCATCAGCGCCGCCTGCCTCGACATACCGACGGCCAACATTGCGACGACGGTGGCCGCCGCAAACGTCACCGGCACGCCGAGGCCGATCAGCCGGCCGACGACGTGCCGCGCATGACCGGTCAGCTTGTGTACGTCGAGGGCCAGCCCGGCGTCGTACAGGATCACGGCCACGGCCAGCGACACCAGCGGTTGGAAGGCCGGTCCCAGCAGAAGGTTCGGGTTGACGTCGCTGGTCAGCGCACCCGCGGCGAAGCCGACCGGCAGCAGGACGATGAGCGCCGGGATCCGCAGCCGGCTGGCCAGCACCTGTGATCCGACCGCGAGCACGAAGGTGAGGCTCAGCCCGATCAGGATCTGGTCGGTGGTCACGGGTCAGCCCACTCGGGCGAAGCAGCGGGCGGCTCGCCGAGGCTAACCGAGCCGCGCCAGCAGGTGATCGCCGACACGGAGCGCATTGGCCATCGCGGTGAGCGCCGGGTTCACCGCGCCGATGCTCGGGAAGAAGCTGGTGTCCACCACATAAAGGTTGTCCAGCTCGTGTGCCTTGCAGTCGGTGTCCAGCACCGACGTCGCCGGATCGGTGCCGAACCGCACGGTGCCGGCCTGGTGGGCGCAACCGGCGATCGGTATGTCGGTCTTCATGTAGACGTCGCGGGGAATCAGATGGTGCGGGTGCAGACCCAGATGGCTCAGATGCTTCTTGGTTCGGTGGTAGAGCTGCTCCAGCGGCTCGTGATTGTTCGGCCGGTAGGTCAGCACGATGTTCCCGTCGGCATCCAGGGTGACGCGGTTGTCGGGATCCGGCAGGTCCTCGGTGGACAACCAGAAGTCGACGGCGCGCTCGGCGAGATCCTTCAGCGCGAAGGTCGGCGCCAGCGCGGTCTCGATCGGCTTCTCCCCGCGGTACATCGGCCCCGAGGACTTGCCGACCATCTGCAGGTTCCCCATCGGGTAACTGAAGTCGTCATCGCCGAAGTAGTAGTCGTTCATCGCCACCGTCTTCTGGAACCGGGTGTCGTTCTTCTCCAGCGAGACGGCGAGGAATGCGCGGCTGTTGTGGAACACGTAGTTGCGTCCGACCTGGTCCGATCCGTTGGCGAGCCCGTTGGGGTGTCGGTCATTTGCGCTGGCCAGCAACAGCTTTGCCGAATTCGCTGCGCCTGCGGACAGCACCACCACCGAGCCGCTGAACCGCTGCTCGGCGCCGTCGACGTCGGCGACCACGGACGTGACCGCCCGTCCGGACGGATCGGTCTCCAGCCTGCGTACGGTGGCGTTGCGTACCAGCGTGACGTTGTCATGCAGCAGTGCCGGCCGGACGGCGATCACGTCGGCGTCGGACTTTGCGTGCACCAGACATGGGAAACCGTCGCAGGTCGCGCATCGGATGCAGGCGCTCTGTTCGGGATTCTCCTCGTCGAGCATGATCCCCGACGGCGCATGGAAGGGGTGCAGCCCGACCCCGGTCAGATCCTCGAACAGCCGTGCCATCCGTGGCTCATGCGAGACCGGTGGAAAGGGGTACGGCGCGCTGGCCGGCGGTTCGGTCGGATCCTCACCCCGGGCTCCGTGCACCCGGTACAACTGCTCGGCCTCGGTGTAGTACGGCTCGAAGACGTCGTACGACACCGGCCAGGCCGGCGAGATGCCGCCGTGGTGCTGGAGTTCGCCGAAATCCCGCTCCCGCAACCGATACAGCGCGGCCCCGTAGAACTTGGTCGAACCGCCCACGAAGTAGTGGACCTGCGGCTGGAACACCTTGCCGGATCCGTCCGACCACGAGTCCTCAGAGATGTATCTGTTGTCAACGAAGACAGCCTTGGCATCCCAGTTCTCGATCTCCCGGGGCAGCCAGTCCCCGCGCTCCAGGATCAGCACCCGCTTGCCGGACGGCGCCAGCCGGTGCGCCAGCGTCCCGCCGCCGGCGCCCGATCCCACGATGATCACGTCGTATTCGTCAACCATGGTCTGCTCCTCGATCCAGCGTGATGTGGGGCACGTCTCGTTCGTCCTCGCTCCAGGCGATCCGGGTCGGTGCCGACGATGCTTCGACGATCGCGGCGTGGTCGCGATCGAAGTAGTCCCAGCCCCAGGTCAGAAAGGCATCCGCCTTGCTGTGTGCACCACTGAGCAACAAGGCGTGCACGCCGAGCCAGGCGGCAAAGGCGACCGGACCCTCCACCTGATGGTGATGCTTGCCGACCTCGGCGATGGCCGCGTTGCGGCCGATCATCGCCATGATCCCTTTGTCCTTGTACTTGAAGGGTTTGGTCGGCTGCTGCCCAACTTCGCGGAGGATGTTCTCGGCCGCCCATAAGCCGGACTGCTGCGCCACCGAGCCGAGCTGCGGCAGCGTCGTTCCCTCCTCGCCGGGGGTCGGGATGTTGGCCGCGTCACCGACCCCATAAACACCGGGATAGCCCGGCAGGGTGAGATCCGGGCCGACGTCGAGTCGTCCACCGCGGCCGGGATCCGGCCCGGCCGACTGCGCAACGGCCGAGCCCGACTCGCCGCCTCCCCAGACGGTCGTGTGAGCCGGTACGGTGCTGCCGTCGTCGAGCTCGACATGGTCGGAGTGCACGGCGGTGACGCCGACTCCCAACCGAACCGTGGCGCCGGCCTTGGTCAGTTTCCGGTGCGCATAGTCGCGTCCTCGATCCGAGAACGGAGTCAGCAACGCCGGTCCGCGATCCACGATGGTGATCCGGCCCGGCCGACTCAACCGGCCGCTCTTGTGCAGCGCATTCATCAACTCGGCAAGCGCTCCGGCGGTCTCCACACCGGTCGGCCCGCCGCCTACGACCACCACGTCAAGCCGGCCGGACTGGTCCGGATCCCCGTTTGTCGCCGCGTCCAGCAACAGCCCCTGCAGATGCAGTCGCAGCCGCTCGGCGTCCGTCACCGAGTACAACGGGAAGGCGTGCTCGGCAGCGCCGGGGATGCCGAAGAAGTTGGGCTGTGCACCGGCAGCCACCACCACCTTCGACCCGACGAGCGTGCGCCCGTCGGCCAGCACCAGACGATGTCCGGCCAGGTCGGCCTCCTGCACCTGCGCGGTGACCACTTCCACGGTCGGATAGCCGGCGAAGATGGTCCGGTGCGGCCGGGCGACGTCCTCGGCGGGTAGCTGGGAGCTGGCGACCTGATACAGCAGCGGCTGGAATTGGTGGTAGTCGTTACGGTCCACGAGCACCACGTCGATGCCCTCGTCGCCCAGTCTGAGCGCAGAGGCGATGCCGGCCAGGCCTCCGCCGAGGACGAGCACACGTTCAGCCATCGTCACTCCTGCGCCGGTCTACCCGAGCTCGCGTCGCCATGATCAGATCGACAGTTCGGACAGCCGCTCGGCGAGCACCAGCCGGCCGGCCGCCTCGATCAGAGCCAGGTGTGAGAATGCCTGCGGGAAGTTGCCGAGGTGGCGGGCGCGGTCGACCTCGAACTCCTCGGCATAGAACCCCAACGGGGACGCGATCCTCAGCAATCGCTCCATCAGATCGGTGGCCCGTTGGGTCTCACCCACCATGGTCAGCGCCGACACCAGCCAGAACGAGCAGATCAGGAATGTGCCCTCCTTGCCGGACAGCCCGTCGTCGGTCTCATCGGTGACGTAACGCAGCACGAATCCGTTCTCGGTCAGCTCGGACTCGATCGCCTTGACCGTGTTCTTCATCCGTTCGTCGCCACCGGGGAGGAAGCCGAAGATCGCGGCCAGCAACGTCGACGCGTCCAGGGCGTCGGTGTCGTAGTGCTGACGCAGTACGCCGCGGTCGCTGACGCCGTGCTCGAGAATGTCACTGCGGATCTCGTCGGCTGCCTGTCCCCAGGCCTGTTCGAGCTTGGGGTCTTCGCGGATCGCCGCGAGCTTGGCTGCCCGGTCCAGCGCCACCCAACCCATCAGCTTGGACGACACGTAGTGCCGCGGCTCTCCGCGGGCCTCCCAGATTCCCTGATCCGGTTCGCGCCAGGACGCCAGGGCGCCCTCAGCCTGCGACTGAACCAGCGGCCACAACCGCCGCGGCAGGTGTTTGCTCCGGCGGGTGTGCAGGAGCAGCGAGTCGAGCACGGCCCCATAAACATCGTTCTGGCGCTGGTCGAATGCGCCGTTGCCGATCCGTACCGGACTGGCTCCCTCGTAGCCGCTCAGCTCGGGTCGGGTCGACTCGGTGAGATCACGCCGGCCGTCGATGCCGTACATGATCTGCAGCCCGCCGTCCTTGTTCGGCTCGAGGTCGGCGATGAACTGCATGAACTCGTCGGCTTCCCAGTCCAGGTTGAGATAGTGCAGCGCCCGCAGGGTGAAGGTACTGTCCCGCATCCAGGTGTAGCGGTAGTCCCAGTTCCGCTCACCGCCCGGTGTCTCGGGCAGTGAGGTGGTCGGCGCCGCGACGGTGGCACCGGTGGGCATGTAGGTCAGGCCCTTGATGGTGAGTGCTGACCGCTCCAGGGGATGCCGCAGCGGGTGGTCGGGGACCCGGGCCCGGGCCAGCCAATTGCGCCAGAACTGCACGGTTCTGTCGATCCGGGCGGCGGCATCGTCGACGTCCTCCGGTACGGCGAGACCGTAGGCCCAGGACAGTGCGCAGTACGCCCGCTCGCCCTTGGACAACACGTGCCGGGCGTGCGCGGACCCGCCCTCGATCCCGATCGACAGGTCGGTGCCGAGCCGGATCGTCTGCCCGGCGAACGCCGCGTCAGCGGCATGTCCCTCGGCATCGACCAGCCTCCATTCGGCCGGTTCGTTGCCGTAGTCGAAGGCTGGCTCGCACACCAACTCGACCTCGACCGAGCCGTCCAGGCACTCGACCGTGCGCACCAGCAGATGCTCGGCGTCGTCGTCGGCCGGCGGGCGGGTGTGCGGTGTGACCGCGTCGACTCCGTGGCGCGGGCCCATGGTGAGGGCATCGTGCACCACCAGCCAGCCGCCGGGAGTGTGCCAGGTGGTCGTCAGCACATTCGTCCCCGGCACATAGGTCCGGGCCGTCGGCACATTGATGCCGTACGGGCCGAAGCGGAAAGAACCCGCCTCACGATCGAGCAGGCTGCCGAAGGCGCTCGGCGAGTCGAAGGCCGGCATGCACAACCAGTCGACCGAGCCGTCGGGTGCGACCAGGGCCGAGGTGTGGCAGTTCGACAGAAACGCGTAGTCCGCGATCGGCGGAAACGGTGAGGTCGAGAGGGTCATGGTTTACGGCTCCTTCGCCGTCGCGGATCGCTGTCACTGGATCACTTCACTACTGATCGTCGGCGCTGCTGCGCTCGACGGCATCACCCAGGCCGGATGATCATCCGGCATCAACTCGCCGACACATCGCCTCCCGGTCGTTGCCGCGTGGAATCAGGGTCTCGATCGCCGGCGTCCTCGATCCCTTCCTCCGGCAACAGGCCCTTCTGATCGAGGACGTAGAGCAGGACGAAGCCGGGCACCACCACGAGCAGTGCCACCGCCACCGCGATGAACACGGCGGTCAGCGTCCCGGTCGGGGATGCTGCTGCCGCGACCCGAAGACTGGTCGGCAGCAGATAGGGCCATTGGGCGACACCCCAGGCCCCGATCACGCTGGCCACGGCGAGGACCGCGAGCAGCCGCGCGCCACGGTTGGCGTCGCGGATCAGCAACACGATGGCGCCCGCTCCGCACAGGATGCTGATGATCACCAACGGCAGCGCCCGCGAGGTCAGGCCGTCGAAGAGATAGGCGGCGTCCGCGCGCAGGATCAGGACACCGACGGCTCCGATGACGCCGACCACGACGGCCGCTCCGACCGCACGACGCCGGAAGTACTCGGCCATCTCCGGCTCCCCCAGCCGTCGGGCGTCCCAGACGAGGTAGACGGCGGCCAGGTAGGCCACCGCCGCCAGTGCCAGCAGCCCACCCAGGATCGAGGTCGGGTTGATCCAACTGTGTACGGGGTCCCCGGCCCTGCCGCCGGCCGGCACCCGACCAGAGGCGATGCCACCCGCGACCGTACCCATCGCGTACGGCACCAGCACCGAGGAGATGGCGAACGCGCCGCCGAAGATGCGCCGGGTCCGAGTCGTCACCACTGCCTTGCGAAACGCGAATCCGGCACCGCGCAGGACGATGCCCAGGGCAGCGATCGTCAGCGGCACGAACAAGGTCAGAGTGATCGAGGCGAAGGCTTCCGGAAACGACGTCCACAAGAGGATGAAGATGAAGATCAGCCAGACGTGGTTGGCCTCCCAGACCGGCCCGATCGAGTGCTCGATGACCGTGCGCGGGCGTGCTCCGCGGTCGGCCCCGCCGGCGGTCAGGTCCCAGAACCCGGCACCGAAGTCCGCGCCGCCGAAGACCGCGTAGGCGACGACGGCGAGCAGCAGCACGATCGCGACCGCCGTACTCATGGCGTCGACTCGCTCTCGCTCTCAGCCACCACAGGTTCGGGTTCCTTGGCCGGTGCGTAGGGGCCGTCGTGTTCGGTGAACCCTCCGGCCCGGCGGAAGCGACGGCTCATCCCGCGCAGGACCAGAACCGTCGTCACCCCGAGGGCGAGGTAGAGGATGACGATGGCGATGAACGTCACCCAGACTCCGGTGTTGCCGGTCACGGCGTCCTCGACCCGCATCCGGTTGTAGACGATCCAGGGCTGACGACCGACCTCGGTGACGATCCAGCCCGCCTCCATGGTGATCACCGCCAGCCCACCGGAGACCGCCGCGGCTCGCAGGAACCACTTGCTGGCCGGCATTCGGCGGCGGAAGATCCAGCTGGCGGCGTACCAGGCCGAGAGCAGGAAGAGCAGCGTGCCCAGGCCGATCATCACGTCCCACATCAGATGGACGATGTTGGCCTGCCGGGTGTTCGGACGTTCGTCGGCCGGAAAGGCATTCATGCCCTTGACCACGGTCGACGTCCCGGTACTCGGGTCGGACAGCCAGGAAGCCATCCCCGGGATCGGGATTCCGCCCTGGACGGCGCCGGACTCGTCCATCCTGCCGAGCAGTCTCTCCGGCACGTCGGCGCTGGTCTGCGGCACCAGTTCGATGGCCGCGAATTTGGCCGGCTGGTTGTTGTACACCCAGCGCGCCAGGGAGTCACCGACGCCCATCTGGACCGGCGTGGCGATCGCGGCCACGGTGAACGCGATCAGGAACGCGAGCCGGTGATAGTGATCCCGCCGGCCGCGCAACATCGCGGTGGCATAGACCGAGGCGACCAGGAACCCACCCACCAGATAGGCGGCGACGAGCATGTGGGCCGCCTGCAGCGGCATCGACTTGTTGAAGATCACCCCGAGCGGGTCGACCTCGGCCACGTTGCCAGCGGAGTCGAGGGTGAATCCTGCCGGCGCATTCATCCACGCGTTGGCCGAGACCACCGACATGGTGCCGAGAATTCCGGCCAGCACGATCGGTACGCCGGTCCAGAAGTGCACCCAGGGTTTGAGGCGCCGCCAGCCGAAGATGTAGATCGTGACGAAGATCGCCTCGGTGAAGAAGAAGATCCCTTCGAAGGCGAACGGCACGCCGAACGCCGCCCCCCATCGCCCCATGAAGCGCGGCCAGAGCAGACCGAATTCGAAGCTCAGCACGGTGCCGGTCACCGCCCCGACGGCGAAGGTCACGGCAATGTATTTCGACCAGCGCTGGGCGAGCCGGAGGGCGTCGGGGTCGTTGTGCTTGACCGCCCGGTAGTTGGCCACGAGCGTCATGAACGCCCAGGACACACCGAGCGGCACCAGGATGATGTGGCACATCAAGGTGAACGCCATCTGGGCCCGGGCCCAGGGCAGCGGATCGACCGCGAGCGTCACGATCCCGGGCAATGTCTGGCTCACGAGCATGGCGCCCCCTCGTCCGTGCGCCCGGCCGGTGTCCACTGCACAGCACCGGACGGATCAGTGACACCTGAGAGCCTGCCGGTTTTGCCCGGCCCGGTCATCACCCCAGCGGGATGACGCTGGGTGGACCGGACCGGCGACCCGAGTGGTCAGCCTCGACCGGTCACGTGATTCGGGTGAGGCGTCCGCTCACCTTCTTCGGGTGAGGCATCGCTCGGCAACCGCGCGAATCCTAGGACGGTACGGACCGCGACATGCGGTCGGACAGTAGCGGATGCATCACTGCAGGGGATGGAGACAAGCGTGGCCGACAAACCGAACATCTTGATCATCTGGGGCGACGACATCGGCATCAGCAACCTGAGCTGCTACAGCGACGGCCTGATGGGATATCGGACCCCCAACATCGACAGGATCGCCAATGAGGGCGTGCGGTTCACCGACTATTACGGCGAGCAGAGTTGTACCGCCGGTCGGGCCGCCTTCATCACCGGCCAGAACCCGTACCGGACGGGGCTCACCAAGGTCGGCTTCCCCGGCGCCAAGATCGGGTTGCAGGCCGAGGATCCGACCATCGCGACCGCGCTCAAGGCCCAGGGGTACGCGACCGGGCAGTTCGGCAAGAACCACTTCGGTGACCGCGACGAGTTCCTGCCGACGATGCACGGATTCGACGAGTTCTTCGGCAATCTGTATCACCTCAACGCCGAGGAAGAGCCGGAGGACCCGGACTATCCGACTCCCGAGGACTTCCCGAATTTCAAGGAGCGGTTCGGTCCCCGTGGCGTGATCAAGTCCTGGGCAGCCGGAGAGGACGGCGAGCAGCGGATCGAGAACACCGGCCCGCTGACCAAGAAGCGGATGGAGACCTGCGATGAGGAGTTCCGGGACGCGGCGATCGACTTCATGCAGCGTCAGGTCGAGTCCGACACCCCGTTCTTCACCTGGTTCAACACCACCCACATGCACTTCAGGACCCACACCCGGGAGCAGGATCTCGGTCGGGCCGGGCGGTGGCAGTCGCCCTATCACGACACGATGCTCTACCACGACGAGATCGTCGGCCAGGTGCTCGACGAGCTGGATCGGCTGGGCATCGCCGACAACACGATCGTGATGTACTCCACCGACAACGGGCCGCACATGAACTCCTGGCCGGACGCCGGGATGACCCCGTTCCGTAACGAGAAGGACTCCAACTGGGAGGGCGCCTACCGGGTCCCGTGCGTGGTCCGCTGGCCGGAGAAGATCGCGGCCGGAACGGTGCTGAACGGGATCGTCAGTCACAACGACTGGTTCGTCACCTTGCTCGCCGCGGCCGGCAATCCCGACATCGCCGAGCAGCTGAAGCAGGGCCAGGACCTGAACGGGACCGAGTACAAGGTCCATCTCGACGGCACGAACCAACTCGACTACATCACCGGTCGGGCGCAGGAGAGTGCCCGCAATCACTTCTTCTACGTCTCCGA
>DATCVL010000283.1:0-8202 GCA_036566865.1 Microlunatus sp. | reverse complement strand
CTGAAGGACGTCCGGGACGTGCTCGACGTCCGGGAGGCGCTGGAGGTGGGGATGGCCGACCGGGTCATCGAGCGCTATCGCGGCGAAGGTCTGGAACGACTCGGCGAGATTGTGCAAACCATGGAGGAGATGGCCGACCGGGGCGAGACCTTCGCCGAGCAGGATCTGGAATTCCACCGGACGCTGTACGAGCCGCTGGACAACCAGTTGATCATCGACCTGCTCGGCGTCTTCTGGCGTACCTTCGCCGAGGTCAACGCCCGACTGCCCGGCGATCACTACACACCGTCCGACGCCGCCCGCTGGCACCGCAACCTGCTGCAGGCGATCGAGCAGAATTCCTCCGACCGGTTCACCCGTGCGATGAAAGATCATTTCACCGGCATCCGGATGCGTTTCGACGCCTCGGGCAGCTGATCCCCCGGCCCGGCGCCCGTGCCATGATCGGCAGATGTCGGTTGCACAGGCGCTCGCCGCGGAACGCCAACGGCTGGTCCGGATCGCCTATCGGATGCTCGGGTCGTTTGCCGATGCCGAGGATGTGGTCGCCGACGTTGCCCTCGAGTCGCTGTCGGTCGACCCGGAGCCCACCAACCCGGCGGGATGGCTGACCACCATCACCGTACGCCGGTCATTGGATCTGCTCCGGCGGCGTAAACGGGAGCGGCAGAACTATCCGGGCACCTGGCTGCCGGAGCCGGAGCTGATCGATCAGCAGCCGTCCGCGGCCCAACTCGTCGATCGGGAGGCCGAGCTCTCGATCGGCTTCCTGCGGTTGGCCGAGACACTCACCCCGCCGCAGCGAGCGGTGATCATCCTCCGCTCCTTCGGCTACCAGCACGAGGAGATCGCGACGATGCTGGAGATCAGCGCGGTCTCCTCCCGGCAATATGAACACCGGGCCCGTCGCAGACTCGGGGCACCGGCCGGCCGGACTCCCGATCGGCCGGCCGATCATGATCAGACGGCCGATCGTGATCATGGACTCCGGGATCGTTCGGCAGCAACCGTCCGGGAGCTGCTGACCGGTTTCCTGGCCGCCGCCCGGGACGGCGACACCGAGAAGTTGATCAAGCTCCTGCACGCCGAGGTGGTCTACTACTCCGATGGCGGCGGGCGGGTCAAGGCCGCCCGCAAGCCGGTGGTCGGCCCGGCCAAGATCGCTCAGTTCGCCACCCGGATCTCCCGTCGCAACCCGACGCCGACCCCCTACTGGATCTTGGTCAACGGCCGCACCGGCGTGCTGATCGAGTTGGGCGGGACTCGGCACGTGATCACCGCCGACGTCGAGGACGGCATGATCAAGTCCCTCTACGACATCTCGAACCCCGACAAACTCGCACCGGTCGGAGTCTGAGGTCGCTGTCACGACCTCAGACTCCGGTTGCTCGGGCAGGCTCAGCCGGCGAGCGCGGGCGGCTGGGGTTCGGTGCGGGTGCTGACCTGCATCCGATTCCAGACGTTGATGGTGGCGATGCCGATCAGCAGGTCGGCCAGTTCCCGTTCGTCGAAGACTTCGGCAGCGGCATCCCACACCTCGTCCGGTACGCCGCCGGGCAGCAGGGTGACCTGCTCGGCCAGCTCCAGCGCGGCCCGCTCCCGATCGGAGAACCAGCCGGCCTCCCGCCAGGCGGCGACCGAGTTGATCTTGCGAAACTCGATCCCCAGCTCCAGCGCTTCCCGGCCGTGCATGTCCACGCAGAAGGTACAACCGTTCAACTGCGACGAACGCAATTTGATCAAGTGATAGAGCTCCGGATCGACGTGCCCACCGGCGTACTTCTCCAAGCCGAACACCGCTCGATAGCCCTCGGCGGTGATCTTGCTCCATGCAAGACGACTCATGACTGCCTTTCCTCGGACCGCTGCTGCGGCCGATCAATGGGTGATCTCAGCTGCTTCGTCGTGCCCGGGCGCCGATTCGTTACGCCCACTGGTGTGGGCTTCATCACGAACGGTCCCGACGAGCCGGCTTCGATAGGTTGGCCCCATGACAGTTCTGGTTACCGGTGGCGCCGGCTACATCGGGTCCCATGTGGTTCGGCTGCTGCGGGAGCGCGGCGACGATGTGGTGGTCGTCGATGACCTGAGCAGCGGCGTCGCCGACAACGTCGGCGACACTCCGTTGATGGAGCTCGACCTCTCCCAGCCCGAGGTGATCGCCTCGCTGGAGAAGCTGATCGCTGAGTACGCGGTGGATTCGGTTATCCACATCGCCGCCAAGAAGCAGGTCGGCGAGTCCGCTCAGCGACCGGCCTGGTACTTCGCCCAGAACGTCGGCGGGATGGCCAATCTGCTGCAGGCAATGCAGACCGGCGGCGTGCAGAAGCTGATGTTCTCCTCCTCGGCGGCCACCTACGGCAACCCCGACGTGCCGCCGGGTTCGCTGATGCGGGAGGACGGTCCGAGCGCACCGATCAGCCCGTACGGCGAGACCAAGTTGGTCTGCGAATGGATGCTGCGCGATGCCGCTGCGGCATGGGGACTGCGCGGTGTCGGCTTGCGCTACTTCAACGTCGCCGGTGCGGGCTGGCCGGAGCTCGGCGACCCGACCAGATTCAACCTGATCCCGATCGCCATCGGCGCCCTGACCGAGGGCAAGCAGCCGGTGATCTTCGGCAACGACTACCCCACCGCGGACGGCACCTGCATCCGCGACTACATCCACGTCCTCGACCTGGCCGACGCGCACCTGGCGGCGCTGGACTATCTGGACCGCGACGACCGTCAGCACAGCATCTTCAACGTCGGCACCGGCACCGGTTCCTCGGTCAGCGAGGTGCTGGCCGAGATCGGCCGCTGCACCGGCTACCAGGTGCAGCCGGTGATCGGCGACCGCCGCCCGGGCGACCCTGCAGATCTCGTTGCGGACGTGTCCAGGATCCACGACACCCTCGGCTGGACCGCCAGTCATGATCTTGCTGCCATGGTCGACTCGGCCTGGAAGGCGTGGGAACCGACGCACGGCGCACCGGCAGTGCCGCCGAGCTGACGATCCCCGCGACCACATCTGCCTACCAGTTCGAGAATTCGGCACCGATTCGGCCCCTACGACGCGATGCGTAGGCAATTCCTATCGCCGACTCGTACGCTCTGCACGTGGACACCGCGATGATCACCGACCAGATCCGCCGGCTGTTGACCGGACCGCGACCGCTGGAGATCATCCAGGTCGGCGACCCGGTGCTGCGCCGGCCGGCCGCGGACGTTCCGGATGATCTTGATCGCGGGCTGTTGGCCGAGTTGCTGGCCGCGATGCGGGAGACCATGCACGCGGCGCCCGGGGTCGGGCTGGCAGCCCCGCAGATCGGCCTCGGACTCCGACTGGCGGTGCTCGAGGACGATGCGAGCGTCGGGACGGACATTGCCGACGCGCGAGACCGGCGGCCACTTCCGTACACCGTGATCATCAATCCGCGCTACCGGCAGGTCGGGCACGACAACGCCCTCTGGTACGAGGGTTGTCTGTCGGTACCGGGGCTGCAGGCCGCGACGGAGCGGGCGGTCACCGTCGAGTTGCGCTGCCTGGACGAGGAACTGGCCCCGGTGTTCGAACGCTTCACCGGCTGGCAGGCCCGGATCGTTCAGCACGAGACCGATCACACCGACGGCGTCCTCTACCTGGACCGCGCGGTGCCACGCTCCCTCACCGACACTCCCAACTATCTGGCCCACTGGTCCGGCCCGGACCTGCAGCCGGCCCGCACCGAGCTCGGCTTCTGAACCGACCGCTCCGATCGGTTGGACCGCGGCGGGGCGGTGCGGCGGGCGCGACGTCCGGTTTCGGGCGCGGCCGGAAGTGAAACACTGCCGTAACGCAGTTGCGTCCGACTGCAACACAGGTCTTGCAGAGTGTGCTGCAACCTCGGGACCTTCCAGCAGGAACTGAGGTATCCAGCTCCACCTGTCCGGGGTGGCGTACCGATCGATGCCCGTCGGGGGCCCCGAGGTATGCCACCGGTTCTGCTCACCGAAGGACCTGCTCATGACTGTCTTGGAAGTCAATTCAGGCGACACCGCCTGGATCCTCGCCTCGGCCGCACTGGTGTTACTGATGACACCTGGTCTCGCCCTGTTCTACGGCGGGATGGTGCGCGCGAAGACCGTGCTCAACATGATGATGATGAGCTTCGGCGCGCTCTGCCTGATCTCCGTCACCTGGGTGCTGTACGGCTACTCGATCGCGTTCGGCAATGACGTGGTCGGTGGCCTGTTCGGCAACCCGTTCGAGTATCTCGGTCTCAAGGGCCTGATGGTCGATACCGGCGACTCACTGCCTGCCATGGCCTTCGTCGGTTTCCAGGCCGTGTTCGCGATCATCACGGTCGCGCTGATCTCCGGCGCCATCGCCGACCGCGCCAAGTTCGGCACCTGGATGCTGTTCGCACTGATCTGGTCCACCATCGTCTACTTCCCGGTCGCGCACTGGGTGTTCGCCTTCGACAGCGACGACGGCTCGGTGATCGGCGGCTGGATCGCCAACCAGCTGCAGGCGATCGACTTCGCCGGCGGCACCGCGGTGCACATCAACGCCGGCGCGGCCGGCCTCGCGCTGGCCCTCGTGTTGGGCAAGCGGATCGGCTGGAAGCGCGATCCGATGCGGCCGCACAACCTGACGCTGGTCATGCTCGGTGCCGGGCTGCTGTGGTTCGGCTGGTTCGGCTTCAACGCCGGTTCGGAACTGGCCGCCGACAATTCCGCCTCCATCGTCTGGGTCAACACGCTGACTGCGACCGGTGCGGCCGCGCTCGGCTGGCTGCTGACCGAACGGATCCGGGACAAGCACCCGACCTCGCTCGGCGCCGCCTCCGGAGTGGTGGCCGGCCTCGTCGCCATCACCCCGTCCTGTTCCTCGGTCAGTCCGATCGGCGCCATCCTGATCGGTGCCATCGCCGGCGTGGTCTGCGCACTGGCCGTCGGACTGAAGTACCGGCTCGGATTCGACGACTCGCTCGATGTGGTCGGCGTACACCTGGTCGGTGGCCTGTGGGGCACCATCGCAGTCGGCTTCTTCGCCACCAAGAACGCCCCGGCCGGCGTCGACGGCCTGTTCTACGGCGGCGGGGTCGATCAGCTCTGGCGTCAGGTGGTCGGCGCGGTCGCGGTGATGGTGTTCAGCTTCGTGCTGTCGTACGCGATCGGGTTCGCGTTGCAGAAGACGATCGGCTTCCGAGTCTCGGAGGAGACCGAGCGAACCGGTATCGACGAGGTCGAGCATGCGGAGTCGGCATACGATTTCGGCACCATCGGTGGCGGCCTGCGGGCTAGCTTCAGCGGCAGCGCACCGAGCACACCGAATTCGCACGACACCACGACACGCGATCAGGAGGTGACGGCATGAAGCTCGTGACCGCGATCATCAAGCCGCACATGTTGGATGAAGTGAAGACCGCTCTCGAAGCATTCGGCATCGAAGGAATGACGGTCAGCGAAGCTAGCGGTTTCGGCCGCCAGCGCGGCCACACCGAGGTCTATCGCGGTGCTGAGTACACCGTCGACCTGGTGCCGAAGCTCCGACTTGAGGTGCTCGTCGACGACGGTGATGCAGCCGACATCGTCGATGTACTGGTCAAGAGCGCACGGACCGGCCGAATCGGTGACGGCAAGGTCTGGACGACCGCTGTGGACGAGGTAGTACGCGTCCGCACGGGCGAGCGCGGGCTGGACGCGCTCTGACGCGCGACCTGACCACCGAGCGCCTCAACGTCGCGATCCGGTCCTCCTGGGAAACCAGCGCAGGGCCGGATCGTCGGCGTTCTGTGACCGGTGTGATCGAATCGGCACTGGTCGAGCTGTACGAGCAGGCCGGCGGTCCCCACCGCGGTGTCGCCCTGGCCAGTGTCGGCAGCCTGGCTCGGCGCGAGCTCGGACCGCGCTCGGATGTTGATCTTGTGTTGCTGCATGACGGCGGTGACGCCGACGGCATCAACCGGTTGGCCGAGCAGCTCTGGTATCCGCTCTGGGACAGCAAGATCAGATTGGACCACTCGGTCCGCACCCCGGCCGAGTGCGCCGACGTGGCGGCCAAGGAACTGTCCGCCGGAGTCGGTCTGCTCGACCTGCGGGTGATCGCCGGCGATGCCCAGCTGACCGCGAACGCGCGGACCCAACTGTTGGACGGCTGGCGGTCCGGAGCCCGCAAACGACTGGACGAGTTGATCGCCTCGATCGTCGAACGCAATCAGACCTTCGGTGACGCTGCCTACCTGCTCGAACCTGATCTGAAGGAGGCCCGCGGCGGCTTCCGGGACATGATCATGTTGCGGGCCCTGGCGGCCACCTGGCTGACCGATCGGCCGCACGAGAGCGTCCGGGATCCGTACGCGTTCCTGCTGGACGTCCGGGACGCGCTGCACCTGTCCTCGGGACGTAATCTGGATCGGCTGCTGGCGACCGAAGCCGGCGAGGTGGCCGAACGACTCGGCTTCGAGTCCGCCGACGCGCTGCATCGGACGGTGTCGCTGGCGGCTCGCCGGATCGGCCACGCCATCGACCTCACCGTCCGGGCCGCCCGCCAGGTGGTACCGACGCGTCGGGTGGTCGGATTCTCCCGCCGCAACCGCCGGCCGAACTATGAACGCGCACCGCACGGGCTGGTCGTTCACCTCGGCGAGGTCAGCCTGGACCGGCTGACGCCGCCGAGCGAACCGTTGATCGGCCTGCGGGCCGGCGCGCTCGCGGCACAACGCAACCTTGTGCTCTCCCCCGTCACCGCCGAGCACCTCGGCAGCTTCGCCCCGCCGTTGCCGACGCCCTGGCCGGACGAGGCACGGGAGGCGCTGCTGGACATGCTGTCGGCCGGGCCCGCACTGCCGCCGGTGTGGGAGGCGTTGGAGCTCAACGGTTGCATCAGTCGCTGGATCCCGCAGTGGGAGTTGATCAGGGCCGAACCGCAGTACAACCCGATCCATCGGCACACCGTTGATCGGCACTCGGTGCAGACCGCGATCGAGGCACACCGACAGTTGACCGCGGTCGATCGGCCCGACATTCTCTTACTGGCTTGCCTTTTCCACGACATCGGCAAGGGCATGAAAGCACAGGGAGTGACCGGAGTTGATCACGCCTCCGGCGGTGCACCGCTGGCGTACGAGATCGTCCGGTCGATGGGCGTCGGCGAGGCGGACGCCACTCTGGTGGAGTTGCTGGTCCGCGAGCACCTGACCCTGTCGACGTTGGCGACCCGCCGTGATCACGCCGATCCGGCCACCGTGGACGCGTTGATCAAGGCGGTCAACGGCAAGGCCGCGACACTGGCCCTGCTTCGGGCGCTGACCGAATCCGATGCCCGGGCCGCCGGTCCGACCGCCTGGTCGCCGTGGCGCGCGCAGTTGATAAACGCGCTGGCCGACCGGGTGATGTTGCAGTTGGAGGGCGAGGAGGTGCCCGGCGACGTACGGTCCGAGCTGGGCATCGGACTCTCCCGGTCGGTGCTGCTGGACGGCCGGCCACGGATCGCCGTACAACAGCAACCGGGCGGGGTGGAGTTGATCATCGCCTGTCCCGATCGGGTCGGGCTGTTCAGCGACACCGCCGGCCTGCTGGCCGCTCATCAGATCACCGTGCGCTCGGCCGTGGTCTCAACCGTCGAAGGCATCGCGGTGAACACCTGGCGGACCGACGCCGCCCTCGCCGCCGACCTGCCGGACCCGGCCTATCTGGCCGGCGAGCTGCTGCGACTGGCCGAGCATGATCAACGGGTGCTGAATCCGGTCCGGCGGCGCGAGGCCCGCGCTCACCGTCAAGATCAGCCGCCGTACGTCCAGCTGTTCTCCTCGGCCAGCCGAACGGCGGCCGTGGTCGAGATCCGAGTAACCGATCGTGCCGGACTCCTGTACGCCCTCGGCGCGGCCCTGGCGGGTGCGGGCCTGTCGATCCGATCAGCCCACATCACCACCCTGGCCGGCCAGGCGATCGACACCTTCTACGTCACCGAACCCGACGACACCCGGCCGAGTCAGGACCGCTGCCACCAGGCTGTCGGGATCCTGACGGATGCGGCCGCCGGGCCGGCCTCCTGACCCGGCTCAGCCGGCGTGCTTCTGCAGGGTCGAACCCAGTCGCGGCAGTGCCGCCTGGACGTGGTCGCCGGCCCTGCCCCGCAGCGGCTTGTAGGCCTTCTTGATCACCTCGCGCGAGGTGCCGGCGACCTTGGCGTCGCTGACCGCCAGCAGCGCCTGCGCCGCCTCCGATCCGCGACCG